>DASRPK010000079.1:0-44250 GCA_035646395.1 Gemmatimonadaceae bacterium
CTCACCATCGCTCGTATTCCGCCGCTGGACTGGCCGCGCCGATCAGGCCTCGGCGACTGACTTCGGTCGCGCGACGGGCGCGGGGCTGGCGCTCGTCGGGAACGTGATTCGTGCCGGGGCCGATTCGGTACGGCTGAGCGCCGCCGTGTTCGACGTCGCGGATGGCCGATCGCTGGGCGACGTGCAGTTCATCGAGGCCGCCGATCGCATCGACCGGATCGCCGACTCCCTCAGCGTCGGCGTGCTCCGCATCCTCGGGCGCGCGCGACGTTCGGGCACCACGGGATTCGGATCGTTAGGCACCCGATCCCTCCCGGCAGGGAAGGCCTTCCTGAGGGGGGAGCAGTTCTATCGCCGCGCCGCCTGGGATTCCGCCGAGGCCGCGTACGTCGAGGCATTCACGATCGACTCGTCATTCGCGCTCGCCTACAACCATGCCGCGCACGCCCGCGGCTGGGGTGCGAGCGAGGCTGACCCGCGTGCCATCGAGTGGCGGTTACGCGCCGGCCAGCTCGCACGGGGACTCTCATCCCGCGACAGCCTTCTGCTGCTCGCTGACTCGCTTCGGGCATCTGTGTCCCGACCCGGGCCGCCCGACGTCGCGGAATACTCACGTACGAAGCGACAGTTCACCCTGCTGGAAGAACTCACACGATTGTACAGCGACGACGCCGAGATGTGGTATGACCTGGGCGATGCGTACTACCACGGCGGCTTTGGGCCAACCAGCGTCCCGGACGAAAAAACACTGGCGACCTTCGAGAAGGCCATCGAGCTCGACTCCGCGTTTGCGCCAGCCTACCCTCACCTGGTCGACATCTCGTTCCGCCTGTTCCGCGATACGACACGAGCACTCCGGTACGCCGATCGATACCTGGCGATGAGCGCTCCCGGCGGAGTCTTCCACGAGAGCCTCCAGCTCGTCACCTCGCTGTTGCGACAACCGCCGTCAGACAGCACTGCGCTCAAGACCAGGCTGCGCAACGTGCGCCCGAACGTTAAGGTCGTCGCACTCCGGACGCTGACTCGTTACCCGGATCGCGCCGAGACCGGCGCGCAAGTCGCTCGTGCGATCCTGTCGGCTGCTTCGGAGGGGGGCGCCGAAACCATTACCGCGGGAACACGGACACAGGCGGTTCAAGCGCTCGCATGGCGCGGGTATCTCACCGAGGCCTATCGCGCGTTCGGGGAGCGGGACAATTCCGTGATCTCCGCTGATTTGTTCGCGATGGGAGTGGCGCCACGTGGCAGCGCCGCCGACATCATTCGGCGGTGGACCGCTGAATCAATGGGCAGTGGCGGCCCGCCAAATTTTTTCTCGCTGCTGCCGTGGGTGACGCAGATCCGTGACACCGGCTCGATCAGCGGACTGCTCCAGTTCACGTCGCAATTCCGTCGCACGGTGGCTCCCGGGCTGCCCACCGACGTCCGCGCAAACGCGCTGGAGTGGCTTCGCCTCGCCGAAATTGCTGCTGGGGCGCACCTCGCGCTGGCGCGAGGTGACACCACGTCGGCACTACGCCAGCTCGAAACGCTGCCCGACAGCACGTGCACGATGGCTTGTTCCGAGGTCCCGCTGCTGACTGCTCAACTTCTGATGTCGAGAGGCCGGTACCAGGAGGCCGACTCGCTGCTCAGAGGTCGATGGGCGCTCGGGGATCGTCCGATAGAACTCGTGTACGCACTCGAGCGAGGTCGCGCGAGCGAACAACTCGGGAAGCGCGAAGATGCGGTTGAGGCGTACACGCTGGTCACCGACGCGTGGGCGAATGGTGACAGCCTGGCGCAGCCCATGGTCCGGGCGGCGCGTGAAGGACTGCGTCGCCTTGGCGTCGACGCAAGCGCACGCCGGCCCGTCCGGCGATAGAAGATCGCGCGTCCCGTTTACCCTGGTGTCCGGCTCCGCTTCAGCAGTTCGTCGTAATCGGACGGCGTGTCGATATCCATCGGCGGCGGCTCGGCGACATCCACCATCGTCACGCGGGCCGGATCGGCCGCAATGAAGTCGCGCGCGCCATGTTCGCCGGCCAGCGCGCCTAACGACTCGAACAGCGCCGCGTCGAAGAGCACCGGATTGCCGCGCAGCCCGCGATACCGCGGGGCCACCACCGGACCACCCCCCTCGCGCCACGCCGCCACGACCCGCTCCACTACCTGCACCGACACCGTGGGCTGGTCCCCCAGGACCATGAGCACCGCACCGACGTTAGGCGGCAAGACCGCGAGCCCGGTCGCGATGGAGGAGGACAACCCGCGATCCGGCTCCGCGTTTTCCGCCCAGAGCACCGGCGGTCCGCCGACCGCGGCCCGCACCGCCGCCCCACCGGGTCCGCCCACCACGACAAGGAAATCGACCCCGACCGAACGAATCGTGTCGACCACCGTGCGCACCACCGTCGACGCACCGAACGGGGCCAGCAGCTTCTGGGCCCCGAAGCGCCGAGCCCTGCCAGCCGCGAGGACAATTGCCGCCACGGGGCGTGACCGGTCCACTGACGGCAATCGATGCGCCCGGCGATGGAGCATCACGCCGGCATGCAGCACCGTCAGCGGCAGCCGCACACAGTTGCGCCGCCCCTCGGGCACCTGCGCACCTAACGAGCGAAGCAGGTCGTCGACGGTGAGCGTGTCCACCTCGTCCAGCGGCGCGCCGGTCGCCAGCTCCGTCAGCACCGACGCCGCCGCCACGCATAACGCGCAGGCGTTGGCGGTAAACTTCGCCTCGGCGACAATACCATGGTCGAGTCGGAGCTCGATGCGCACGCGGTCTCCGCAGAGCCGGTTTGCCCCCTCCTCGGAGATCGTCGGATTGGTCAGCGTGCCACGATTTCGTGGACGCCGGAAATGATCGACCAGGGCCTTGCTGTACGGATTCGTCATCAGTCCACTGCCCCGCGCTCCTGTCGGGGACGATACGGCGGGAACCGCGCCGCCACATCACGCGTGAGCAAACCGCCCGCACCCAATCCCGCCAGCCAGGACGAATCGACGGTGAAGCCCGCCAGCAACCGGGGCAACACCAGGTCGAATACCGTCGCTCGCGAGAAGAGGCCACACGACGGCATGCCGACGATCGGAGTCCCGTCGATACGCGCCAGCCACAGCAGACTCCCCGGATGCGCCGGCACGCCGACCCGTTCGATCTGGCCACCGAGCTTGCGCACCGCTTCAAACGCCGGATCGAGCGGGTCCATCGCCTGAGTCCCGGCCACCAGCACCAGGTCAGCCTTCAGCGCCAGCAATCCTTCCAGTGCTGCCAGTACCGAGCGGGTGTTCCGCACGGCCGCGCAATGCGGCAGGACCGATGATCCGAACCAGGCCGCTTTTTCGTCCAGCGCACGCTGAAACCGTTCCCGGGCCGACGACCCTAACGATTCCATGACCACGACGCCGACAGACGCCGGTTTGAACGGACGCACCGATACCACGCCGCCTGCTCCAGTCGCCGTTGTCACACCACGCTCGAGAGTCCCAATCTCAACGACAAACGGGATGATCTTCACGCGCGCGACGACTTCACCCTGGTCCACGACCTGCCCGTCCGCGACTGTATAGATGGCAAGCTCCCCGCCCCGGTTCACCTCGAGCAGTGCCTCGTGATGCAGCTCGACGATGCCGCGGGACACTGCAGCCATCGGCCAGTGGCCAGCCGCCACCGCGCCGGCGTTGATGCCATCACCGGCAGCGGCCCGCGACAGCCGGTCGCCCGCCTCCCGTTCCAGTACGTCGCCCACGTCCGGCCGCAGCACGTGCAGCGCTTCCCAGGGAAGTCCCTCGAGCATCAGTCGCTCATCCTCACCAACCAGCGTTCCGCGTCCCAGGATCACGCGACCTAACGAATCACGGATATCCGCGACCAGAACCACCCCGGTGAGGGCACCCATATCCTGACGTCGCAACACCTCGGCCTTCACGTCGTAACCTCGCGGTCACGCATGGGACCACCGCTGTGCCCGTGGTACACGGCCACCGCTTCCGCCAGGACGCTCAGCGCGATCTGCTCCGGTGTCCGCGCACCGATGTCCAGCCCCACGGGGATCCGCAGGCGCGCCAGCTGAGACGCCGGCACTCCTTCGGATTCCAGAAACTGCAGCAACGCTGGACCGCGCCGACGGCTGCCCAGCACCCCGATGTATGCCGCGTCCGTCGCCAGCAGGACCTGCAGCACCGGCAGGTCGTACTTGTAGTCGTGCGACAGCAGGACAACCAGCGATTCCGCGCCTAACGACATCCCGGCGGCAATCTCGGACGGCATGCCGACCATTATCTCGTCGGCATCGGGAAAACGCTCCCGTGTCGCAAACCGGTCCCGCCCATCCACAACGACGGTACGGAGGCCGAGCACGTGTGCCATGGACACCAGCGGCATCGCAACATGTGTCGCCCCGAACACGACAAGGCTCAGGGGAGGGGCCAGTCGTTCGAAGAAGAAACGGCGCGATTCACCGTCGACAGGTATCTCCTGGATGCGGGACGGCCCGCCCTCGAGCATGTCCTGTGCCAATCGCGTGGCAAGTCTGTCGACTGAATCGTCCCCTAACGTCCCGAACGAAACCTGCTCGGAAATCACGAGCCGTCGCGGCGGCCCTTGCAGCGGCGCCACGATCACTGCCGCACGACCGGCGTCCACCTCGGCGCGGGCAACGCCTAACGCCGAAACGATGGGATCCGACGAAGCACCGGCGTCGACCGGTTCCACCAGCACCTCGATCCGACCCGCACACGTCATCCCGATCAGGAAGGCGTCTTCGTCGCCAAGCGCCATGGCAAGGAGGGCAGGCGTGTCATCCTCTAAAGCCTTCGACGCCGCTTCGATCACCCGCGCATCCACGCATCCGCCAATGGTCACTGAGCCAACGATGCTTCCCTCTTCATCGACCCACATCCGTGACCCGGTGGTGCGCGGCGAACTCCCTTCAGTGGCGACCAGTGTCGCCATGGCGGCGCGTCCCTTGGGAATGCTCATGGCCATGAGGCCGACGAGGCGTCAGGCAGGAACGCCGTTGGTTTCGTCAACAGGCACGCGGCGGGCACGCCACGTAATCGACCAGGAACGCACCTCACCCGGTTCGAGCCACTGGGCACGTTTCCAGTCGCCGAGCGCATCGCTCAATGCGTCAGGCGCCCCGAGGCAGGGCTCGATCGCCAGGTTGAGATAGGGCTTCTCATTCTTGAACGGCGTCCACCCCTGCTTGTTGATCCAGACGCCGAGTTGCGGGACCTCGCTCGTATCAAACGTCACCTCGAGCTCATCCTGCCCCTGCCGGAGGGTCGCTTTGCCGACGGTCGGCTCGAGGAACAGCTTGCACGCGTATTCCTTCGCTACCTCGAACGGCGTGAGGAAGTCGAGCACGCGTCCTGCCGCGCGGACGAACGGCCATCGATGCTGCGACCGATTGTCGCCCATCACGATCTTGTGCGACGCCGCCACCCGCATCGGCGAGCCCTCGGGAAGCAGGAGCGTCGTATCCGGCGTCAGCGCGAACAGCGGGTGCGATGACCAGATGAACGGCATCCGGTCGGCCGAGTCGTTGACGGCATGGTATTGCATGACGACCGCGCCCGTCTTGCTCACGCGCGCGAGTCTCGTCAGGCGGTACGGCATACGACGGCCTTCCCAGGTGGTCACGACCGCCTGGCCGTCTTCCGTCGTGTCGATGTCCATCTCCGGAAACTGCGACCAGACCTCGCCGTGGTCAGGTAGTTCCACGCCGCCCCAACCGCGGACCCATCCCGGAATCCTGCAGGCGCCGACGGTCGGAAAGCACTCGTCGAAGCCCCCGCTGTCCGCAGTCTCGACGTAACTCGCGCCTTCCTGGGGCGGAGCGAACGGGATGATGTCGCTCTTCCACAGCCATTGCCGGCCGCCGATCTCCATGTCGACGATCTTCCCACCTAACGCCGGCACGCAGACGATGCGGCTCGTGCCACCGCGGATCTCGACGAACCCGAACTCGCCCGCCGTCGGGAAATGGCGCGTCGTCGGCCGGGTGAGGAAGGGGAGCTTCACGCGTTAGCGATGGGCCGGGTCATTACGCAGCGCATCCAGCGACACGCCGCGCGTCGCGAAAATCCGCGCGACGGCTTCACCGATGCGGTTGTTCGGAGTACTCGCGCCGGCCGTGACGCCGACGCGCACCGGGCCCGTCGCCGGGAGCCAATCTTTGGCGGTGTCCTCGTGATGATGCTTCCCGGCCCGACGGTAATGCACCTGGACGGTCGACGGATCAATCGCCGCCGCATCCTCCACATGGTAGGTCGGCACCTGTTCGGCGCACAGCATCGACAGCGAAATCGTGTTGCTGGAGTTGAATCCTCCAACCACGATCATCGCGTCGAGCGGTTCCTTGAGCAGCTCCATCACCGCGTCCTGGCGATCCTGCGTGGCCGAACAAATCGTGTCGAAGGTCCGGAAGTTGGCCGCAGCGTAATCAGCACCAAAGGCCTCCGCCATGGTCTTCCCCACTTCCGCCGCGATCGCGAGTGACTCGCGCGCCAGCATGGTGGTCTGGTTGGCCACGCCGATCCGGCGAAGGTGCGTCGCAGGATCAAAGCCGGGCGAACCGGCCGTACCCAGTCGCGCGGTGAATCGCTGAGCGACATCGGGAGAAACCTGTCCCGCGCCCAACCCGGCGATGTAATCGCAGACGAGGCGCGCTTCTTCCATGTCACGCACCACGAGGTAATGGCCGCCGTCGAATCGTCGCACCTGCGATGCCGTGGCCCGCGTCTCTTCGTGCGCCGCCTTGCCGTGAATCAACGCGGTAAAGCCGTCCTTTGCATACGACTCGACTCGCTTCCAGACGTTCAGCACCGAGCCGCAAGTCGTATCGACCATGACGCAGCCGATTTCCCGCAGCGCCTCGAAATCCCGGATCGTAACGCCGAAAGCGGGTAGCACCACCACATCCGACGGACCAATACCGGAATAATCGAACCGCGCACCGGTCGGCAACTGGGAGACAGGCTGCAGGATCGTTATACCCATCTGCACCAGCCGATCGTTCACATGCGGATTGTGGATGATCTCCCCGACCAGGAAGATCCGCCGATCCGGGAACTTCCGCCGCGCCTGATACGCGTACTCCACCGCGCGTTCGACGCCGTAGCAGAACCCGAACTCACGGGCGAGCCGCACGGTGACATCGCCAACGGTCAGCGTGAAATCCCGCTCGCGCAGGACGTCGACAACCCAGCCTGTATAGTCGGCCGCGATGTCATCCTGGACCTCGGCCTTCAACCCGAGGCCCTTCCGATAGTACGTCTCGGGCAGCGCGCTCATCGTCTGAGAATATAGCGACCGGCCTCCGTGACCCGTGTCGCAATCGTACCCGTTTTTACCGTCGCTTGCCGTAGCGAGGGTCGCCACGTATGCTTGGCGCCAATGGCTCTCGTCACCGCGCAGTCCGCCGGTGTGGTCCCCCAGATGGTCGTTACGCCAACGACCTTCGTGTTCATCGGCGAACGTTTGTGGCTGGACTTCGTCAACACGGACGACCTGCGTCGTGGTGTGCGCGTCGATGTGCTTCGCGATTTTGACGCGCTCATTCACTGGCTCGGGTCAGCCGGCGTGCTCGACTCCGAACGCGCCAGCGGAATTGGCCGTCGTGCCGACCAGCAGCCGGCGGGCGCCGCGGCCGCATTGGTCGATGCCCGTCGCGTGCGCGCCTCTCTTCGTGCCCTCGCGGAACGCGGCGCCGTCGTCGAGAAGACCCGCGCCGATGCACTGGTCGAGATCAACCGAGTGCTCGGTCGCAGCGCCGGTCATCGTCGCGTGGAGTTCGGTGACGATGGGTCGTTCAGGCAGAGTTTCGTACCAGTCGGCGATGCGTTTGCCGGACTCATGATTCCAGTGGTCGAATCGGCGGCCGAAGCGCTCGTTGGCAATGAGCTCCTGCGCGTCCGACGTTGCGCCGATGGTCGGTGCCCGCGGGTCTTCTACGATTCGACGCGTAACGGCCGCCGTCGCTGGTGCGACATGGCCACCTGCGGCAATCGCGCCAAGGCCGCTCGCTTCCGCGCCCGTGAGCGCGACGTAACTCCGCCCCCCACGAGCGACATTCCGATGATGCAGGCGGAGATCCGCAGCGCCTGATTCGGGGGGACGTGCGATGCCGCCGGTCGTCGTGGTTCGCACGTATCTGGAGATGGACTCGCCGGACCGGCTCACGGGCCGTGCGCCTGTTCCTCCGGGTTTTGTCGTCAGGCGCGAGTCGTGTGAACCGGAACTGTACCGCGAGCTGTACGACGGCGTAGGCGGCGACTACCACTGGCGCGACCGTCGCGTGTGGAGCAACGATCACCTCCGCGAGCACCTCTCGAAGCCGACAATCCAGATCTGGGTGCTCTGGCAGGGCGAGTCCACGCGCGGATTCTTCGAGCTCGCGCGACACGACGATGGGTCGATCGAGATCGCGTACTTCGGGCTGATGCCCATGGGAATCGGCCAGGGGCTTGGCCGCGCTCTACTGACAAAAGCTGTTGATGTTGCCTGGAGCCTGAAACCCGCACCCTCGAAGGTCTGGCTGCATACGTGCACGCTCGATCATCCGGCAGCCCTGGCCAATTACCTCGCGCGCGGGTTCAAGGTGACGCGGACCGAACGCTACACGGTCGATTTACCCTAACGACGTCTCCGTCTGCGGCCCTGGCTTCCGCGGGGCTTCCCTCCCCTTTCCCTTTCCCCTCCTCCTCGGCCTTGCCCTCTTCCCTCTCGTCCATGTCGTCGCGGTGGACGATCCTCACGAGACCGGCGCGGTCGCGAGTCTTCCTGTTCCCCTGGAGACCAGGGCTGGTCCAGCAGGTGCTGCAGCTCGGCGAGTGAGGAGGCTCGAACCGCCCCTCTCGGCCCCCGAGTGACAATGAATCGCAGTGCACGATCGAGGGTCGGCAATTCTTCGTCGACGAGCGATCGCGCCAGCTTCTCGGGCAGCCTCAGTCGCGCGACCGGCCTGCCCGGGTCCCCTTCTCCCGCAGGCTCGATGTCGTAATCGATGTCGATCCACTTGCCGCGAATTTCGACTGCGGACGGAAGGTCGAGCAAGCGCTGTCGCTCGTCGGGACTGATCAGGTCCCAGAGGTTGAGCTTCAGCGAGGCCGCATGGAACTCACGCATCGACGACACGTTCGACAGCAGCGCGTGGTAACGAGCGACGAGATCACCGAGCGTGAGCCGTGGGGTAGTGCCTCCCGATCTCCGGTACAACTCACGAGTTTCGTCGATCGCGCGTTGATTGCGCCGTACCGCCGGATGCCGGGCCTCGCTCCGCGCCAGCGCCGTGGCCAGCACCTGACGCGCTTCCTCTTCACGGCCGGCCGGGAAGTCGTCGACGTCTTCTTCGTCACGCTCCAGTTCGAAGCCGTGGTACGTGACGCGCTGCGTGATGACCAGCGCGTCTCGTGAACGGGGATCCACCGCCAGCTCGCCGGCAGTGGCCGATGCATAACGACGAACGAGGGATGCCGCCAACTGCGTCCCCTCGATGCTGGCGCGTGGCACGCCAAAGCGGTCGGCGAAATAGCGCAGCGTTCCCGTGATCGCCCCCCAGGACCCGCACACGCTCGTCTTCGATACTCGTGCTTCGCGGCCGTCGGCCGTCTCCTCGTCGATCACGAGGTCAAACGGCATCACTCGTGCGAGGAGGTCACAGAAGGCGCGCCGCATCGCTTCATTGACCATCGGCATGGTCGTTGGCAGTGGCACATCGAGACTGCGGCAGACACTCGCCATCGCCAGCGCCGTATCCTCAATTGCCTTGATCAGCACTCCGCGACGCTCGGCCCAGCGTTCGATGGAGCCTTCGTCGAACAGGTGGCGCGGGAGTCCGTACACTTCGCCGATGTATCCGCACTTGGCCAGCGCCTCCGCGTACACATTGTAGGCGGTGAGGTGGTCGCTGCCCGCGATGATCAGCCCCTCGAGGTTTCGATCTTCGCGCGTCATCCGGTGCAGCGATTCGGCAGACGCCATTACTGCCAGTGCCGGCACCAGGGCATCGTCGGCCTGGACGAGCAACTCCGCCCATGGGCGATCGACGGGCGTGGCCTCGACCAGCTTTCCGTACTTTGTGAGGCGACCGTTCTCGACGATCCCGCGCGTTTCCAGCTGCGACAGCGCGGCGCGGTAGGCGGTGCGGTCGAGCGGCACCGGCAGGTCGAGTTCGTCGGCCCGGACGCCTAACGCTGCACACGTCATCGCCACGCGTTCGGAATCCCCGGCAAGCTGGAATTCGGGAGCGGTCGGCCGCAGTTCATGGAAGACGAGATCGCGATCGCTGAGGATGAACACCTGTCCGCCTTCCACGCGGCCATGCACACGACCCGCCATCTGCAGGATCTCGTTCGCGCCCAGGTGCGTCTTCGTCAGCACGTTTCGCCCACGTTCGACCACATTGGTGAAACGGGTGTCATCGATGACGACGGTGTCCAATCCCTTCACGTTCAGCGCGCTCTGCCCGGCGGCGGTCATCGCCAGGATGTACGGCTTCGGCGCGCCGTCCTCGAGAAACGGTCGGATCACCCGGATTGGCTCGCCGCCGTGATAGAAAGCGGCATGAATGCGCGGGAACCGCTCGCCGACCAACGTGGCGGCCTGCTCGACGCCGGCACGTGTTGGCAGGAATACGCCGACGCCTCGTTGCTGCCGCACGACCTGCTGCAGGAACCGGTCGCTCAGGAACCGGTCGGGCGATTCGTTCATCACTTTCACTTTCGCGGCACGGTCCGGATCGAACGCGAACGTGCGTAACACCGCCGCCGAGCCCAGGTACGACGCGTAAAATGTCGGGTCCACCGTGGCCGACAGCCAGATGAACCGGCACGCGGCCCGCTTGCCTAACGCCAGGCAGAGCTCCAGCTCCGCTGATGTCTGGTGGATCTCGTCGACCACCAGCGTGTCGGCCGACAGGATGTCACCTTCCTCGAACCAGCGACGGGCGATGCCGGTCGTGACGATGATGACGTTCCAGGTCGGCGTTTCCGGCGTCGCTTCACGCTCGCGGTTCACGACGCCAACGCGCAGCGCCGTGGTTCGCGTTATCTGCTCGGCGATCGGTCGAATGGCGAGCGTCTTGCCGGTGCCCGTGCCCGCGACGATTCCGAATCCCTTGCCGCCTCGGGCAAGAGCGCGGATTTCCTCGCCGTGTTCGCGCTCGAGCAGCGTGTCGATATGGAGACCGAGGGCCAGCTCGATGGTTTCGCAGGCCGCCCGCGTCGGCGCGATGACGATGACACGCCCGGTTGGCGGCTCGGCCGCGATGAACGCCTCGTGATCAGGCGGGAGGGTGCGATCGTGGACGTGGCGAAGCACAGTGGAAAGTAAGAGGAAGCAGGAGGCAGGAAGCGGGAAGGAGGGGTTGACTGAAGGCCCGCGGCTGACGCCGTCGGGCCCTCACGATAGACGTTTCGCATCCATCCCTGCTTCCTGCTTCCTGCTTCCTGCTTCCTGTCGGTTCTCAGTTCGGCGGCTTCCGCTTGGTCGTATCCGGACGCCCCCGCCCCGGCGCCTGTTTCTGGGCGTCGGCCTTGCCGTCCTTGCCCGGCGGAAACACCACGCGTGCGTTAGGCGGCTTGTTGCGGATGGCCGTGGCGCAATCCGTGGGCGCCGGCTGGCGGTTGGCGGGCACGTTGTCGACCCAGATCCGGCACATCCCCGGAGGCGGCAGATACTCCTTCGGTACAGGCGCGGATTTCACCGTGCCCTTTTGCGTCTTCGCTTCCGTAGGCCGTAACGACTGCGATGCCCCCGTTCTGGGGAAAAGGAGCATGACTGCCACGAACAGGAGTGAGATGGATTGCATTGTCCCGGCGTACCCCGTCCACGGCTGAGGGTGCCTGGTGGCAACCCCCATCTGCCATCGGCCATCGGCCATCGGCACTTCAGTCGCCAAACGATATCCCCGTAGCCCGGGCCGTACGAACGGTGTCGTGATTGGGATCCACACGTCGTGGCACCGCCAGCGCCTCCTTGAACGGAATCGTGACGATATGCGGCGACTGCAGCGCCACCATGTGACCCCACTTCTCGTTTTCGATTGCTTCCACTGCCGCACCCCCGAAACGCGCCGCCAGCAGTCGATCGTAGCCAGTTGGCATTCCACCGCGCTGCAGGTGGCCCAGTACCAGTGAGCGGGATTCCTTCCCCGTCATCTGCTCGATATCCCACGCGATACGGCTGGCGATCCCGCCGACTCGACGACTTTCTCCAGGCAACGAGTCGCCGATGATCGACTCCTTACCCCCCTTCGGATACGCGCCCTCGGCGACGACCACGATCGAAAAGTGTCGTCCAGCTCGATCACGGGCGCGAATCTTTTCGCACACTCGCTCGAGATCGTAGGGGATCTCGGGGATCAGGATCACATCCGCGGTGCCGGCAAGCCCCGAATGCAACGCAATGAATCCTGCATTGCGACCCATCACCTCCATCACGATCACGCGGTCGTGCGATTCGGCGGTCGTGTGCAGCTTGTCGATCGCTTCGAGTGCCGTGTTGACGGCAGTATCGAAACCGAACGTGGTGATCGTGCCGCTGACATCGTTGTCGATGGTCTTCGGCACGCCAACGACCTTCATGCCTTTTTCGAAAAATCGCTGCGCGATGGTCAGTGAGCCGTCGCCGCCTATCGAGATCAGCGCATCGATGCCGAGTTGACGAGCGTTGTTCAGGACTTCATCTGAGCGGTCCACCATCACGAACGTCCCATCCTTCTGCATCACCGGAAACTCGAACGGGTTTCCGCGATTGGTCGTGCGCAGGATGGTGCCACCCATGTGAGCAATGCCGCGCACGGTTTCGCGCGTGAGCGGAATGACCTCGTCTTCGCCCAGGAGTCCGTAATATCCACGCCGGATGCCGAGGACTTCCCAACCGCGGTGGATGGCAGAGAGCACCGCTGCCCGGATCACCGCATTGAGGCCCGGCGCGTCCCCGCCACCGGTGGAAATCGCCAGCCGCATCAATGATCGCTATTTCGAGGGAGCCAGCATCCGCACGACCTCACCGGGATTCGCATGGCGTCTGAGCGCGCGCTTCGAGAACACGAGCACGCCGTCCCTGGAGACTTCGAACACGCCGCCACTCCCCTCCATCAGTTGGACGGTAGCGTCTGGATATGCATTTCGAATCTCGGCTGCCAGACCGGCCGCCCGGGGCTCGTAGTTTCAAACGACGCAGTACCGGATCGTGACGTGCATGTGGGGGGGCGACTGGGAGGTGTTGGTGCGGAATGTAGCTAGCCTTGGGTCGAAAGTGCGTCGCGGCCTTTGAGAAGCGAGCGGCGATCAGCGAATAGCGAGCACTGATCGCTTGCTGATAACTCATCGCGAACCCCTTGCTGCTCCCTTTGTCGCTGGTCGCTAATCGCTGCCCCTCACGGCGGCATCTGGACGCCGGCCAGGTTCGCCAACTGACGGATGACCGTATCCCGTTTCGCGACCACCATCGTCAGTGAATCGACCCGATCCAGGAGCTCAAAAGACTGTATGCGGATTTCATTCACTGCGTCCGTCATCTCCTGGATCGTCTGCGCCATCTGGAAATCCTTTTCCGTTGCAGGAAGGCATCCCGCCAGAAGGACGAGTGCGAGCAGAGTTGGGCGCTTGAACATGGTCACCGATCCGAGATGAGTGGGTCACGCCGCGTCGAACGTGGATCAGTTCGATACGCGCCTCGCGTGGAATTAATACCCTTCGCGTTATGTGGATGAAGCCCGGGCGGCCACGCGCTGGTATCCTGGCGGCGTTCAGGAGGCCCCATGCGATTCGGAATGACGTTCATCGAGGTCAGTATCACCGTCGCGATACTTGGCGTAATGGCCGGGTTGACCTTTCCACGCTTTGGGTCGTATCGCGACCGGATAGCCGTCGATGCGGCGACGTCATCGACGATGTCTTTGCTGGCGGCGGCGCGGCACGCCGCGCTCCGGCGTGCGACCCGCACTGCCGTCCACCTCGATAGCGCGCGCGGCAGTGTATCCATCGTCGCCGGCATCGACACCATCGAGCAGCGCCCGATGCGTGAAGTCCACCAGGTCGAGTTCTCCACGTCACGCGATTCCATCGCCTTTGCCCCGTCGGGACTGGGCTACGGCGCCGCCAATACGCAGATCATCCTGCGACGCGGGGTGGCGGCAGATACGATCTCCGTGTCGCGATTGGGCCGAGCACGGCGATGACTAGTGATTGGGGCCGAAATCGTAACCGTCCACGGAGACTCGCTCGATCTCCTGGCCAATCACGCGTTCGATCATGCGAACCATCGCGATTTCATCGGGCGCCATGAACGTGTAGGCATCGCCCGTCTGTGCCGCGCGACCGGTACGGCCGATGCGATGGACATAATCCTCGACCTGTGCGGGCACGTCGTAGTTGATGACGTGCGAGATGCCGGTGATATCGAGCCCGCGCTGGGCGATGTCGGTCGCGACCAGGACACGGATTTTTCCCTCGCGGAAATCCGACAGTGCCTGGTCGCGTTGTGACTGGCGCTTGTCGGCATGCAGCGCTGTCGCACTGATGCCGGCTTGCTCCAGATCGCGCACGACGCGATCGGCGCCGACCTTCATGCGCGTGAAGACCAGTACCGAATCCATTTCGGGCTTCTTGAGCAGTTCGATCAACAACGCGCTCTTACGCGATCGCGGCACCGGATACACGGCGTGAGTCACCGTCGTAGCGGCATCGGTTCGTCTCGATATTTCAATGACGTGTGGACGGCGCAGGTACTTTCGCGCCAGGACCTCGACCTCCGGTGGCATTGTCGCGCTGAACAGTAACGTTTGCCGATACGACGGCATCGCTGAGACCAACCGGTTGAGCTGCGGCGCGAAGCCCATGTCGAGCATTCGATCTGCCTCGTCGAGCACGAGCACTTCGAGGTTGTCGAAGTGGACGTTGCCCTTTTCGAGATGATCGATCAGCCGGCCCGGCGTCGCAACGATCACGTCGACGCCGCTGCGCATTGCGCGCTCCTGCGGCTCGTAGCCAACGCCACCATACACGGACGCGACCACGAGTGACGTATGCTGCGCGTACTTCTTGAAGCTCTTTTCCACCTGCTGGCACAGTTCGCGAGTGGGCGTAAGAACAAGTGCGCGCAGTCGGTGCGGGCCGGTGATCAGCCGGTCCGCGATGGGAAGCGTGAAGGCAGCGGTCTTTCCCGTTCCCGTCTGCGCGAGTCCAATGATGTCCCGCCCGCTGAGGATTCTCGGAATCGCCTCGCGCTGGATCGGTGATGGCACAGTGTATCCGGAATCCGCGACCGCCTTCAGTAAAACCGGAGACAGCCCAAGTGTGTCGAATGCAGTACCCGATGGCGCGGCCACGGTGACGGGTACGAGATCGGGTGCTGCCTGTTCGACCTCGGGTGGAGAGGCGGCGGCGGGAGCTTTGGCGCTAGCGCGTCTGGATTGCGATGCACGTGTTTTCACGACCTGCAAAGTTAACTACGTCGCATGAGCCCGGCACGCATTGTCCCGAAGTCATGCCTGTCCAGCACCGATGGTGTCGGACCATCACCGCCAGTCGCCACCAGCCGGTGAAAGGAGCCATTTTCCGAGTAGTTCGCGCAGGTTCGCCGCCCTTCGTCAGTCTCGGAAGTCAGCGCTTTGTTGGAAGTCAGCGCTTTGTTGGAAGTTGGCGGTTTATGGAAGTCAGCGGTTTTTGGACGCCCCTAACCAGTCCCACCTGATCGTTATGAAAAAACAGACTTTAGCATTTTTACTCGCGCTAGTCCCAACCTTGACCACCGCCCAGTCCCCGCGCCTCAAGGTTCCAGTCATCGTCGACACTCTCCCCAATGGTCTGATCCTGATCGTGCACGAGGATCATTCCGTTCCCCGCGTCGCGACCAACATCTGGTACCGCGTCGGCTCCGGCGACGAAAAGCCAGGTCGAACCGGTTTTGCGCATCTGTTCGAGCACCTGATGTTCATGGGATCGCAGAACGCGCCTTATCCGCAGTTCGACCAGCTCCTCGAGCCGTTCGGATTTGGCGCCAACGGGTCCACGACCGAGGACCGGACGAATTACATGCAGACCGGTGCCGCGAATGGCCTCGAGATGGTGATGTGGCTGGAAGCCGATCGGATGGGTTGGATGCTTCCCACCATGGATAGCGCCAAGGTCAACGCCCAGCGCGACATCGTGAAGAACGAACGACGCCAGAGTTATGAGAACCAGCCCTACGGCAAGGCGGCCGATATCCTTCCGCCGGCGCTCTATCCGAAGGGCCATCCCTACTCGTGGCCGGTGATCGGATCGATGGCCGACCTGTCGGCCGCTTCGCTCGAGGACGTGAAGGAGTTCTTCCGCCAGTATTATGCGCCTAACAACGCCGCCATCGTCATCGCCGGCGCCGTGAAGACCGACTCGGTCCGCCGCATCGTCAGGCAGTACTTCGGGAGCATCCCGCGCGGACCTTCATTCACGCGGCCCACGCCGGCGCGGTTCACGGTGCGTGACACGGCGATCGCGACCGAGGATCGCGTGCAGGTCCCTCGTCTGTACCTGGCCTGGCACACCATCAACAACACCCACAAGGACGTCGCACCGCTCGACATCCTGTCGTACCTGCTTTCGGGCGCCCGCAACAGCCGCCTGACGAATACGCTGGTGTACCAGCGGGAGATCGCGAGCGATGTCTCCGCGTTCAGCGATGCCAAGCGGCTCGATGGTGACTTCTCCATCACGGCGACGGCGCGTCCGGGACAGGGACTCGACTCACTGAAAGTGACCATCGAGCGCGAACTGAACCGCCTGGCAACCGAAGGGCCCACGGCGCGTGAGCTCGAGCAGGCGAAGAACGCGCGCGAGTCGAGCTTCCTCAACCAGCTCGAGTTCGTCTCCGCCAAGGCGGATCAACTCAACAGCTACGCGTATTTCAACGGCACCCCGGACTACTTCCAGAAGGAACTCGATGCGCTGCGCGCGGTCACAGCCGACGACATCAAGCGCGTCATCAAAGCCTACCTCACCGGCCCCCGGGTGATGCTGAGCATCGTCCCCATGGGGAAGCTCGAACTCGCGGCCAAAAAGGTGATCGTGCAATGAAGACAAAGATCATGACCAGGACAATCGTCGCACTCTGCGCGCCGGCCACGCTCGCTGCGCAAGGCACCTCGTCATATACGAAACCTCCCGCCGTACCCGCGCCGCCGGCGCTGTCGGTACCGGCCGTCAAGTCCAGCACGCTGCCTAACGGGATCCGGTTGCGCGTCGTCGAGCAGCGGGAGCTTCCGCTCGTCCAGGTCACCCTCCAGGTGACCGGAGGCTCGCGCCTCGACGGCGAGACGCCCGGCATCGCCACGTTCGTCGCCAACATGCTCGACGAAGGCGCCGGCTCACGTGACGCGCTTGCCTTGCAAAGCGAACTGGCGTACCTCGGCGCCAGCCTGTCGACGAGCGCTGACTGGGATCGCACCAGCGTGGGCCTCAAGGTGCCGGTGCGGAACCTGCCGGCCGCGCTGGCGCTGATGGGCGACGTCGTCATGCGACCGACGTTTCGCGCCGAAGAAGTCCGGCGCCAGCGAGACCTCCGCCTCACGGCGCTGCTCCGGACACGCGACCAGCCTAACGCATTGGCCAGCCTCGCGTTTTACCAGGCGGTATTCCCGGCGACGCACCCGTACGCACGAAACATCACCGGCGACAGCGTCACCGTCGCAAGGTACGACTCCACGCTCGTCAGGCAGTTCTACGAAGGCGCGATCCGCCCCGATCGGGCGAGCCTGTTCGTGGTTGGTGACGTGACCGAGGCGCAGATGCGAACGTTGCTGGCCCAGCACTTCGGTTCATGGCGCGTCAGCAGTACGGCACTCCCGCTTCCGACCGCGCCCGCACCGGCCACGCACCCGGCGACCACGCGCGTCTGGCTCCTCGACAAGCCGGAAGCCGCGCAGAGCGTGATCACGATCGGCTGGCCCGGCGTCGAGCGCACGTCGCCCGACTTCGCGGCGCTGCAGGTGATGAACACGTTGCTCGGCGGCTCCTTCACGTCGCGGCTCAACATGAACCTGCGCGAAACCAGGGGCTACAGTTACGGCGCTGGGTCGAACTTCACGATCCGCGTCGCGCCGGGTCCATTCGCCGTGTCGACCTCAGTGCGCACCAACGTCACCGACAGTTCGCTGATCGAGATCTTCAAGGAGATCCGTGGCGTGCGCGACAGCCTCGTACCGCAGGAAGAACTCAATCGCGCCAAGGCGAACTTCGAGCTCGATCTCCCCGGCCTGCTGGAGTCGACGTCCCAGATCGCCGGCCAGATGGCCTCACTCGCGACCTTTGGCCTGACGCTGGAGGAATTTCCGCGACTGGTGGCCCGCGTGCGCGCGGTGACCGCGGCCGATGTTCAGCGCGTGGCGCGGCAGTACCTAACGCCCGACAAGGCGCATGTTGTGGTCGTGGGCGATCTGGCGAAGGTGAAGGAGCCCATTGAGAAACTTGGACTCGGAACGGCTACCGTTTTGGAGGTAACGAAGATTGCGAAGTAAGGTGCTCTTACGGCGTGCCCTTACGGCGGGCCCTTACGGCGGGGCCCTAACGGCGGGCCTTACGGCGGGCCCTTACGGCGGGCCCTTACGGCGTGCCCTTACGGCGTGCTCTGAAGGCGTGCTCTTAGCGCGCGCTTGGAGGCGCTCTTAGGTCACGCCGTTAGGCTCCGCTTTTAGGTCACGCTTTTAGGACACGATCTTAGGTCACGCCCTTAGGTCGTTAGCTACTCCGAGCACCAGCTCCGCAATTTCTTCCGGTATTTCCTCTGCCGGCACATGCCCCACCCCCCTCAGCACTGAAACGTCAACTCCCTCGAAACGGGCTGCATGACGCATCGCGACCGCGTGCGGAATCAACCGGTCGAGTTCACCGAAGCGGACCACAATCCGGCAACTCCCAGGCGGGAAGGGATCGCGAGGCGTAAAATCGAATTCGCGCGCCGATTGAAGAAGTCCCCGCACCACCGCACCGCGGCGGAGGGGGATCCAGTATTCGTCCAGGTCACGCTCGGTCCAGTGCCCTCGCGTTCCATAGATACCGCGGAGAATCGACGCCACGATCCACCGCGGCGTTGTCGGGAACCTCACCCACGGAAACATCCGCGCCAGCAGCACGCGCCTGACGGTCGTGAATCCGATTGGCGCCAGGAGCACGACGCCGCGGACCCGGTCCGGCATCGCCGCGGCAGCATCCAGCGCCACCGCCCCTCCAATCGATTGCCCAACCAGCACACACTCCCGTACGCCAAGCACGTCGAATAGTCGCCGCAACCATTCGGTCGTTGCCTGACGAGTCCACGCACCACGGGTGAGCTGCGTTTCACTCCACCCGTGCCCGCGAAAATCAGGCGCGATCACCCGGAATCCTGCCTCGGCGAGTGGCCCAAATAAGGCGCGGAAGTTGTACGCCGACGCCCCCCACCCGTGAAGCAGCAGGATCGGAAACGCGTTAGCGGATCCCCCCTCGACTACGCGCACACGCTCCGCCCCGAGCATGAGGTCTCGAGCTCGAGCAACGGGATCGCCTGCCGGATACAAATCGTTAGGTATCAACACGCTGGGGATACTCTGCCCGTTCTGCCCGTTCTGCCCGTCTGCCCGCCTGCCCGTTTGCCCGTGTACCCGTGTACCCGTTTACCCGTTAGACGGGCTCGATCGGCCTGCCCAGCAGCCTGGCAATGAGGCCGAGGCGGAACGTCACGTCGCTCCACCGATCTTCGCCAAGTGACCCTTCGTCGAGCGGGAAGTGCACCCAGACATCCGGATTCGAAGTCTGTGGCTTGGCGGTGCCACGATGGGGATGCCACACGAAATCCCGGTCGCGGTCGTCGAGGAAACGCTCGAACAGGCTGACCCACCCTTCGTTCTTGCGCAGGAATCCCAGGCGCGCCATCAACTCAAGCCACGTCAGGGCGAACGGCACATCGGAATCAGCAATGCTCCGGCTCGACAGCGGATCACCGAGGATGAGATGCGGCTGCGCCACGATGTGATTGCCGATGAGCTGAAACGCTTCCTGGCGTGGCAACGGTTGCGAGAGATGGGCAACCAGTCGGTTGACCTGGGAGTGATTTTCGCTGCGGAACAGCGGCATGTGCGCAATCATCGACAGCATCTGCATCGACGGTAGATTGGCTTCGGCCGCCAGCACCTGCCGATTTCCGACGCGAACCCAGGGCCTTTCGGCCAATGGAGAGTTCAGGTAGGCGTCCACTCGGGCCAGGATTCGCCGGGCTGCGCCACGCAGGCGGGGATCCCCCTCGTAGCCGGCGTGCGCCAGCGCCGCGGCGGCCGCCTCGCGGACGATGTTGCGAGCCCGATGAATCAGGTCCCGATCGTCGCCGGCCGACTCGCGGAATTCATACAGCTGGTCGGCGTCATCATCTTCGGCCAGGAGCCGGAAGAGAACTCGACGCGCCTTGATCAGCGGGGGTGAGTCCTTGTCCCACCCGTATTCGAGAAGGCGCCGGTACGCCGGGATCGTCCCGACTTTACTCACCCCATTGCCGTCTGGCACACTCAAAATCGAACCGCCCCAAGTGCCCTCAGCTTCCTGCGCCATCGCGAGCCGCAACGCCGGTGGAAAAGCCAGCGACAGCCCACGATACCCATCCCTTCCATTGGGAAGGCCAACAACGTCCGTAATGGCTCGATACTGTATCGCTGATGATGCGTTACTGAGTATCCAACCAAGCGGAAACTGGACCGGATCCGGCGGCGGTGGGCTCACGTGCCCGGAGGGCGGAATGTCGGGAAGGAACGAAGAGGCCAAGTGAGCTTGTAACTGGTTGTTACCAAAAGTGATACAACGCAGCCGCTACCGGCTGATCTGGCCAGCTAAACGATAGCTCTTTTAGGCAGCTACGCTAGAGCACGCGCGCAACTCTTGTAGTAGCAACGATATGCGCGCATAATCCCTCGCCGTTACCGCCATGCAAGGAGGCGAATGCGCGGGGAGTTTGTCGAGGTTGGCCAGTATCGGCTCTACTACTACGCCGCCGGCACTCGCGGTCAGGGTGACCCAATCATCCTGATCCACGGCTTTCCCACCAGTAGTCATCTGTGGAGCAACCTGGTCTCGCTCTTACCCGCAGGGCACCGCGTGGTCGTGCCTGACCTGCTCGGATTCGGACGATCGGATATTGGTGAGCGCGCGGATCTCTCGATCAGGGGCCATGCCGATCGGTTGTTGGGGTTGATGGACGTTCTGGGCATAACACGATGCTTCCTCGTCGGTCATCACATGGGGGCATGCATTGCGACATCGATTGCGGCCATCGCTCCCCAGCGCGCGTCGCAGCTCGCGCTGCTCCATCCCCTGGCCGGAGACGTCACACTGACGGGGACGTTGGCGGTGCTTCGTGCCTTCATGCCGCTCAGCCGCCTGACGCCGATGGCGTGGTGCCGCCCCGCGCTTCGTGCTGAACTCTCGCGTTGGTTCAGCGACGCCCTGCGCGGCCGCGCCTCCGTGGAGCAGTATCTCAGCGCCTGGCAGAAACCGCCGCGCTGGAAACAATTCCTCAGGCAGCTCGTGGCGTTGAGCGCACATGACGTCGCCGAGTGTACGCGGCTCCTTCGAACCCTCACCATCCCGGTGAATATCGTGGCCAGCGACGACGATCCCGCCGTACCTCACGTCGTTCTGGACCGTTTGCGTGAAGTGATCCCCAACGCTCCGCTCGACATCATCCGGGACGCTCGCCACTTTTCACCAGAGGAGACGCCGGAACGGATCGCGGGCATTCTCGCACGCGTCCTTCGTTCCCAGCAGTGACAGTACGGAGGTAGATGTGCGCACATCCAGTATTACGACCCTGGTCATTGCTGCAGCGATGACGACCATAACGAGTGCCGGCGCCCAGACGCCGGATTCCGTCCGCGGACCCGAAGTCGGGTCGCGGGTTCGCGTATTTGCGCCCGACCTGCGCACCGATCGCTATGTCGGTCGTATCAAGTCGCTGGACGCCTCGGTGATGGTGCTCGACACCGGCGAAGTGCGCACGGTACTCGGCATGGAGTCGGGTCCGGTGCTGGTCGACCAGTTCCGCCGTGTCACGATCCGCCTGTCGACCATCACGGCGATCGAGGTCAGCGGCGGACGGACGGCGCGCGGGGCGATGGCGCGCGGGGCGATCTTCGGCGCACTCGCCGGCGCCGTGCTGTTCGGCCTGGGGTCGATGCCGGAAATCAACCCGGACGCCAACGACTTCATGCGTGGTGTGCCGGTTGGCCTGGCGGTCGGCGCCCTCGGCGGCGCCGTGATCGGCTGGGGCATCGGCGGCGAACGCTGGGTACCGGCGCCCATACCGCGTTAAGAAGGTCAGTTCAAAGCCCAAAGTTGAGAAGCGCAAAGCACGCCAAGCCGACCGTCCTCTGCGCTTTGCGCTTTTCAACTACTGCTTGCCGCGTCAGAAGCAGGTGCTGATTGCCCTGAGATTGCCGTTAGGCGCCGGTCCGAATCTGCTTCGCTGCGTCCAGCGCGATCCTGAGGTCGCGGGAAAGCGCCCGTGCCTCCTGCGTCGCGCCGGTCGAGTCGTTGATCACCGACTGCACGCCGGCTGACCCCAGCGCCAGCAGGTCCAGCCGCATGCTCTGGAGCAGCAGGTTGGCGTTCTCCAGCTGCTCCTTGAGTCCATCGTGGCGTTTCGACAGGTCGAGGATCGTGTCTCGCTGCCGCTCGAGCATCTCCACGCGCCGATCGCGTTCTGGCGATTCCGGCCGTGTCTTCGCCTCGGCGATCGAACGTTCGACGGATGCCATCGCGTCCGGGGGCGCCGCCCTTTCGAGTCCGTGCAGCGCCTGGGCAAGTGAGGAGACCCGTTCTGCCAGCGCATCAAGCGTCGGTGCCACGTCGGGGATCATCTCCCGATCCGGCGGCGTCAGTTTGTCGAGCGCGTCTTTGGCCGCGGCCCGATCAGACGCGGCGCGTCTCACGTTTTCGCCGTACGGTCCCGCTAACACATCGGCCGGGGCCAGCTGCCGCGCGAGTTCGTTGGCCGACAGCTGACGTGGCAAGCGGGAGCGGCCCGGCTCTTCGCCGCGCGCCATCTGTTCCGTTGCCTGTGGCCCCAGCACATCGCGCATGCGGACGCCATCGGCCCATAACGAGCCGGCGCGTCGCAGGACGCCTAACGAAAAGAAGGCAGTCGGAAAGAGGAACCAGAGAAATCCCGGAGAGAACATCAGGTTGACGGTGCCAAGCGTCGCCGCCATCACGCCGGCCTTGGCGAGCTGCTGCCGGAATTCACGGATGCGGTTGTCGCGGGGCCGCTTGCCACTCCCTGCGCGCGCCCATTGGCTTCGCGCGTCTTGCCACGATTCGGGCATGAACGATGGCACCGGCGGACGGTCTCCAGGATCGTCACCGCTCTGTCGTGGCACTCGCGCCAGTCCACGCTCGCGTTGCCTAACGGCATCGCGGTGTCCGCTCGGTGGAGACGTCGTCAGGCGCGGGAGTCGCACGGGTGGTGGATCGTCGGCGGCACGTGGCTGCCGCGGCGCCGCCGGAATCGCGGGGCGCATCCACGGCGCGGAATGCTCCGCGGGTTTCACCGCCGCCGGCGCGGCACTCACTGATACGGTCTCGAGCGCGTCGCGGAACTCGGCGGCATCGCGCCAGCGCTGGTGTGGTTTCTTGGCCAGCGTGCGTTCGATGAGCGCCGCCAGCGCCGGAGGCACCTCCGGCCGCACGGTCCGGATGGGCCGCAGCGGATCACTCAGGTGCTTCATCAGCATGGCCGGCGTGTTCGACGCCTTGAACGGCAGCTCGCCCGCCAGCATCTGGTAGCCGACGACCGCCAGTGAATAGAGGTCGCTGCGGCCGTCGATCTCGCCTTCTCCCATCGCCTGCTCGGGGGACATGTACGCCGGTGTCCCCACTGCCGTGCCGGTCACCGTTAGGCGCGAATCGGTTTCGATGGCGCGCGCGATTCCGAAGTCGGTGACAATCGGCCGTCCCGTCAGGCGATCGAGGAGAATGTTGTCGGGCTTGATGTCCCGGTGGATGATCCCGCGGGCATGCGCGTACGACAGCGCGTCGGCTACCTCCCGCAGGATCCGTTTCACGTCGGCGAACGGCGGCCGCGGCTCGCGCACCAGGCGTGCGCCGAGGCTCTCGCCATCCACGATTCCCATGACGAACCAGACGATCCCGTCACGTTCGTCGACCGAAAAAATCGGGACGATATTCGGGTGGTTCAGTTGCGCGGCGGTTTCCGCCTCTCTCAGGAATCGCACGCGCACTTCGTCACGGAAGGCAAGGTCGGGCGGCAGGACCTTGATGGCGACGAAGCGCCGCAGCTTCACGTCGCGGCACCGGTAGACGACTCCCATGCCGCCGCGACCGATTTCGGCGTCTAATTCGTAGTCCTCACCGAACGCGGTGATCGCGCGGTCGCGAAGCGTATCGCTCATCGGGTAATCACCGCCCTAACGACGTCCGCTACCGGACTCCCGGCTGCCAGCACCCTTCAGTTTCGACATTTCGTCGGCGACGTACATCGCGTTGTCCACTTCGCTGGCAAGTTCCCTGGCGCGTTCCGCCACCAGGGTGATCTGCTGGAGAGTCTGGCTGCCCGCTTTCAGCTTGATGACGTCGAGCCGCATGTTCTCGAGTGCCAGAAGGCAGCTTTCGAGCTTCTCGCGCGAACGCTCGCGGCGCGTTTCGAGGTCGGCCACCGCGCGGCGCTGGCGCTTGAGATGCGCCAGACGGCGCACGCGCTCCTCGCTCGCGCGCTGATCGAACGGATTCGCCTGCGCCTCGAGGGCGCTGATCTCCGACTCGACTTCGGCCGCCGCACCCGGTGAGACTTCGCGGTCGAGCGTCGCGACCTGCGTCGCCAGCGCGACGATGTTGTCATACAGTGCGTGCGCCGTCGGCGGGATATCCGCCGCGATCGACTTGTCACGCTTGGACAACGTCGCCACCCACCGCAAAATGTCATCGCGGTGATTGGCTGCCTGACGAACCGATGGGCTCTGAATACCGGCGCGACGCGCAGCCTCCGGCGCGGCAAGGCGCCCCTGCCGTGGCGCGCTGGCCGCCGCAATGGCGCCGTACGTCGAACTGCTGGAGGGCCTCATCTTCGTCTGGTTCCGTGCCCGGACTTCAGCCGCTTTGTTCTTGTCCCATAGTGCGCGGACGTTGTCGAACCATTCCGCCACGACATCGAAGAACATCCGGTCGCGCGGTTCGCGCAGCACGTCGTGCCAGTCGTAGTCGTCGCTCCACAGCTTCGCGTACTGGAAGGCCATCCAGACGCTCCAGATTGCCGTGATGAACACCAGACTGGTGCCGAACAGGATCGATGATACGATGATCACCGAATTCACGATCACGTAGGGACCGAGTTTCTTCCTGAACTTCACGACCGGCGGTGCGTACCAGCGGGCTTGCTCTTCGCGCGATACGGCCCATTCGCTGTCGTCAGCCGGCTCCGGCGCTGCCATGCGGGACGTCCGCGGCGCGCGTGCGGACGGCGAAGCCACGACGACTGCCGGAAGCTCGGGCACGTTGCCCGACTCGAGCGCGGCGACCAGCGCCGCCGCGCTGGGGAAGCGCATATCGGGATCCTTTTCCAGCAACAGCATCACCGCGCGTTCGAGGTCGGGCGGTACGCCGCGCCGGCGCGACACGATTGGATCCGGGCGTTCCGACAGGTGCTTCACCAGAAGCGCTGGTGTACTGGACGCTTCGAAGGGCGGATCCCCACACAGCATCTGGTAGGCGACGACGCCTAACGAATACAGGTCGCTACGCCCGTCGATCTGCCGGTCCCCGGTCGATTGCTCGGGTGACATGTACGCCGGCGTGCCGATAGCCATGCCGGTGGCGGTAAGCCGCGCGTCCGCCCCTTCGGTCACGGCGCGGGCGATACCGAAGTCCGTCACCAGCACCCGTCCGTCCCCGGACTGGAGCAGGATGTTGTCGGGCTTGATGTCCCGGTGCACGACGTTGCGTTCGTGCGCGTACGCCAGGGCACGCGCGACCTCGAGCATGATGCGTCGCGATTCGCCGGGTGAAAGGGCGCCGTTTGCATGCAGCCGCGCACCGAGGTTCTCACCTTCCACCAGCGCCATCACAAAGTAGACGATCCCATCCCGCTCGTCGACGCTGTAAATGGGAACGATGTTCGGATGGCTGAGCTGGGCAGCCGTTTCTGCTTCTCGCAGGAATCGCGTGCGGATCTCGGCGCGGAACGCCAGTTCCGGGGGCAGCACCTTGATCGCGACCAGACGCTTGAGCCGCCTGTCACGCGCCTTGTACACGATACCCATGCCACCACGCCCGATCTCGCGGTCGAGTTCGTAAGTCGCCGCGAGGACTCGCTCGACGTGCGCTCGAAGATCTGGGTCTGTCGGTGGGCCGACTGGCTCGGGCACGCGGTGGGCCTGGCTGGGTACGACGACGGGGCAGTCGAGTAGTGTAGCACTCATCTAGGGCAGCGTAAAGCGAAATCCACTGTGCGGTTACACCGGTCACGGTAGCGATTCGAACATCGGGGTCAGAGTCGGAACCGGAGTCGGACTCTGACCCCGACTCCGGTCCCGACTCTGACCCCGACTCCGGTTCCGACTCTGACCCCTGTCCCAGCCAAGGCAGCGGTCAGCATTCGGCAGTCCGCCACTTCGAACTACGTCACAATGGCCCGCAAAAGTTGCAATGACAGCCACCTTGGCGTAATTCAGCAGCCCAATAAGTGCGTAAAAGGTGTAGGTACTCGTGTGCCTCGGATGGGGCACGGAGTGGACTCAGTCTGAGGACCTGACCTGAATGGCACAGAGACAGACGCTCCCGGTGCTCCCGTTGCGGGGGACCGTGATTTTCCCGGGCCTCACCGCGCCAATTGCGGCGGGCCGACCCGGAACCCTTCGCGCAATCGAATCCGCACTGAAGGGCGATCGTCTCGTTTTTGCTGTCGCGCAACGCGACAACACCGACGAACCGGCTCCTGAAATTCTCTACTCGATGGGAGTCATCGCCCGCATCGGGCAGATCCAGCGGGGCCTTGGCGGCGTACAGCTCCTGCTCCAGGGCGAGCAGCGCGCGACCTCATTGCAATACACCCAGGGCGACGGGTTCCTGAGCGCCGTCGTTATGCCTACCGAGGAGATGGCTCCGCTCAGCGAGTCGGATGCCGCGTTCGAGGCGCTCCACAAGGAAGCCCGGGAACGTGCCGCCGAACTCGGTGAGAAGCGCGGACTTCCCGAAGAGGTCGTGCACCAGGTGCTCGACTCGGTGGAAGATCCGGGTCGCTTCGCCGACCTCGTGGCCGGCTACATCGAGCTTACCGTCCCCGAAAAACAGGGGCTGCTCGAAACGCTCAGCGTCGAGGAGCGGCTGCGGCGGGTGCTGGTGCACGTCCAGCGGCAGATCGGCATGCTCGAGGCGCAGGAAGAGATCAAGTCGCAGGTCCAGGAAGAGCTGGGCGAGCGCCAGCGCGAGATGTTCCTGCGCGAGCAGATGAAGGCAATTCAGAAGGAACTGGGTGACGACGACCAGTCGCGTGAAGTCGAGGAGCTTCGCGAGAAGTTGACCAAACTCGACCTGCCGAAAGAGGCGCGTACGGAAGTGGAGCGTGAACTCGGACGGCTCGAACGCACCGGTCGCGAGTCCATGGAAGCGCAGGTCATCCGCACGTACCTGGAGTGGATTGCCGAGTTGCCGTGGAGCATCCGTTCGGACGACCAGCTCGACCTGAATCGCGCGGCGACAGTGCTCGAAGAGGACCATTACGGCCTCCAGGACGTGAAGGACCGCGTCCTCGAGTACCTTGCCGTGCGCCAGCTGCGCGCGCGCCAACTCGCCGATGAAGTGGCGAAGACCGGCGAGTTCCCTGCGTTCAAGGTGAAACCGCCGAAAGAGGACGCGACACCGGCGCTGGGCAACAACGGCGATGACGACCGTCCGATCACCGACGCTCGTGAGGCAAAGTCCCGGGCCATGGCCAAGGGTCCGATCCTCCTGTTCGTCGGCCCGCCGGGCGTCGGCAAGACCTCGATCGCCAAGTCCATCGCGCGTTCGTTAGGCCGCGAGTACGTCCGCGTGTCGCTTGGCGGTGCGCGCGACGAAGCCGACATTCGCGGGCACCGGCGCACGTACGTGGGCGCCATGCCGGGCCGCGTCATCCAGGGCATGAAGCAGGCCGGCACCAAGAACCCGGTCTTCCTGCTCGACGAAGTCGACAAGCTCGGCGTCTCGTTCCAGGGCGACCCGTCGGCCGCGCTGCTCGAGGTTCTCGACCCGGCACAGAACGACTCCTTTACGGATCACTACCTCGGCATCCCGTTCGACCTGAGCGAGGTGTTGTTCATCGCGACGGCGAACTTCGTGCAGAACATTCCCGGCCCGTTGCTCGACCGCATGGAAATGGTCGAATTCTCGGGGTACACGGAACGCGAGAAGGCCGAGATCGCGAAGAAATACCTGATCCCGCGCCAACTCGAGGAGAACGGACTGGACGACAAGGGCGTCTCGTTCACCGACGACGCCGTGACGAACATTGTCGCGAACTACACGCGCGAGAGTGGTGTGCGTCAGCTCGAGCGCCAGGTCGGGGCGGTGTGCCGCAAGGTGGCGCGACGCGTTGCGACCGGGAACACCGGGATCCTCGAGGATCGTCGCATTGATGCCGACGAGGTGCGTGAGCTGCTCGGGCGGCCGAAGGTACATCCGGAACGAGCGGCGGAGCAGAACGAGGTGGGCATGGCGACGGGCATGTATTACACGCCCGTCGGCGGCGACATCATGTTCGTCGAAGCGTCGATCCGCCGCCGCGAGGCACCGATGTCCACCGAGGACGGCGAGACGGCGTCGCGGATCCAGCCGGGCCCGATGTCGCTCATCCTCACCGGCCAGCTCGGTGAAGTGATGAAGGAAAGCGCGCGGGCCGCGCTGACCTACGCCACCAACAACGCGGCGGCGTTAGGCATCCCGGCGCATCGTCTCGATGGCGCGATGGAAGCGCACATCCACGTGCCGGCCGGTGCGATCCCGAAGGACGGGCCATCGGCAGGAATCGCGATTGCAACGGCGTTGGTATCGGAGATGGCAGGCCGTCCGGTGCGTCGTGACGTCGCCATGACCGGCGAGATCACGCTCCGCGGTCGTGTCCTGCCGATCGGTGGGCTGAAGGAGAAGGTGCTCGGGGCGCACCGCGCCGGAATCAAGAACATCATCATTCCCAGCGAGAACGACGCGGACCTGGAGGACGTGCCGGAAGAAGTTCGACAGCTGCTCTCCTTCCATCCGGTGTCGACACTGCGCGAGGTGCTTCGTATCGCCTTTGCTGACGAACTGGATGTCGCAGCACCGGCGGTGGAGGAAGAGGTGCCGGCGACGGTCGGATAGGAAGCAGGAGGCAGGAAGCAGGAAGCAGGAAGCAGGGAAGGAACGAAACGTTTAGAATCTTGAGGGTCCGTCGGCGCCAGCCGCGGACCCTCAAGTCCATTCCTGCTTCCTGCTTCCTGGTTCCCGATTCCTGCTTACTGTGAGCTCCATCGCTCCCCTCGCCACGGCAATCTCGGTTGGCTTCGAGACGTTACGAACCAATCCACTGCGCACGATTCTATCCACGTTAGGCGTCATTATCGGCGTCAGCGCACTGGTGGCCGTGCTGTCCGTGGGGGACGGTATGGAGCGTTCGGTCCGCACGCAGATCGAGCAGACGACCGACCTGCAGGCGATCATGATCCGCGCGAAGATGACCGAGGAAGTCGACGGACAGACCTTCCCGCTCGCCAACCCGGCGCGACTGTCAGTCGACGATGCCCGGCGCATTCGCGAGCTCGGTGGAACGAAATCCGTCACGCTCATGAACCGCACGAGCGGCGAGGTGCGCAACGCCGCCGGCACGATCCGTCGGATGGCCATGGTGTCGTCCGACGTGGAGTTCAGTGACTCATCGCGATTGAAGGCAGTCGTCGGCCGGTTGCTGACGGTTGAAGAAGCGTCAGGCGACTCATCGCTGGTTGTCCTGTCGCACGACCTGGCGCGGGCCGTCTCGCCCGATTCGAGCGGGCAACTTGTCGTTGGCGATTCCGTACAGGTTGGAACACAGACGGCCACAGTCGTTGGCGTACTGGAGCCGGGCCCCGCCCCGCCACCAATCATTGGAAGTCGTCGCCGGCCAGCGGGAGATTACCGAGTGTTCGTGCCAGTCGGATTCGCACGGCGGGCGCTCCCACCCGCGCCCGACCGACTCACGTTCGAACAGCCACCGGTCATCGTCGCGGTGTCAGCGGTCGTGGAAGAGACCACACCCCTCAAGCAGCGGATCGAACAGATGCTTGCCGCGCGCGACAGCGCCTGGGAACGGCGTTATGTGGTCACGACAAATGAGTCGCGCCTCGATCAGCTGTCGCGCGGCATCCTGATGTTCAAGCTGTTCATGGGCGCCATCACCGGCATTTCGCTCCTGGTCGGTGGTATCGGCATCATGAACGTGCTGCTTTCCTCGGTGACCGAGCGCACGCGCGAGATCGGCATCCGGAAGGCCGCGGGTGCACGCGACCGGGATATCCTGCGTCAATTTCTGGCCGAGTCGGTCGCCATTTCCGCCGTGGGCAGCGGCATTGGCCTCGCGTTGGGTGTCTCGGGTGCCTTTGCAATCACCACCGCAATCCGGCGTTTCTCCCAGGCGCCATTTCTCACAGCGTCTGTTTCACTGAGCACGGTTGCAGTGGCGGCAATCGCGGCCATCGTCATCGGTCTCACCTTCGGCACGTACCCTGCGCGTCGCGCGGCACGTTTGAGTCCCATCGACGCGATCCGGCACGAGTAACACATTCGAACCACGGGGAACACAGGGAGCACAGTACTGCAATGCGCGGTGTTCTCAGTGTTCCCCGTGGTCAAGGGTTTCCGGACTCCTTGTGTGATAGAAGCCCAGCCACTCACTTCAGCGAGTGGTTCAACTTCAATTCATTCCAAATGAGGACTCACGTGCGTCGGTATCCGTTAGCGGTTGGTGCGCTGCTCGTTAGCGCCGCCATCGCCCAAGCGCAAACCCCGGCGGAAGTCATCGCCCGTGCCCGCGCGATTCACGACCGTGTCATCACGCTCGACACGCACGCTGACATCAGTCCGGCGAACTTCACGGCCGAGCGGAACTACACACAGCGACTCAGCACCCAGGTCAACCTCCCCAAGATGGTCGAGGGCGGTCTGGATGTGGCGTTCTTCATTGTCTACGTCGGACAGGATACGGCCCTCAACGCCGCGGGCTACAAGCGCGCCTACGACCAGGCGATCGAAAAGTTCGAGGCGATCCATCGGCTGACCGAAACCATCGCGCCCGACAGGATCGGGCTCGCGCTCACGCCTGACGACGTGCGTCGCATCGCCGCGTCCGGGCGCAAGGTGGCGCTGATCGGCATCGAGAACGCGTACCCGTTAGGCGAGGACCTGAAGAACATCCAGGCGCTCTACGATCGGGGCGGCCGGTATCTCTCGCTCTCGCACAATGGACACTCGCAATGGTCCGACTCGAACACGGGCGAGACGCAGGGCTGGAAATGGAACGGCCTGTCGCCACTCGGCCGTCAGGCGATCGCCGAGATGAACCGCGTCGGCATGATGATCGACATCTCGCATCCGTCGAAGCAGTCGTCAATGCAGACGTTCGAGTTGAGCAAGTCGCCCGTGATCGCCTCACATTCGGGGGTGCGCGCGATCTGCAATCACTCGCGTAACATGGATGATGAGCAACTGCTCGCCCTCAAGAAAAACGGCGGCGTGATCCAGGTCGTGGCGTTCGCGACCTACGTGAAGTGCGATCCGCCACCGGCGCAGCGTCAACCGCTGGTTGACAATCTGTACAAGGAGTTCGGCATCGTGGCGCCTGCCGGTCGCGGTGGCGGTGGTGGAGGTGGCGCTGCTGGCGGCCGCGCTGGTGCTCCGCCTGCTGGTGCGCCGGGCGCGGCTCCGGGTGCAGCGCGAGGCGGTGGCGGCGGCGGCCGAGGTGGACGCGGCGGTGGCGTGCAGGTGATGATCGATTCGTTGCCGCCCGACAAACGCGTCGAGTTCAATCGCCGGATGGCGCAGATCGACAGCGCACACCCTCTACCCGCGCGTGCTACCGTCTCGGACTTCGTGAACCACATCGACTACGCCGTGAAACTCGTCGGCATCGATCACGTCGGCATCAGTTCGGACTTTGACGGCGGCGGCGGCGTGACCGGCTGGAGCGACGCCTCTGAGACGTTCAACGTCACGCACGAGCTGGTGAAGCGCGGTTACTCCGAGGAACAGATCGCGAAGATCTGGAGCGGCAATTTGCTGCGGGTGATGGGAGAAGTGCAGAAGCGGGCAAAGAAGTAACGGAGCTGCGTGCTGATTGCTGATTGCTGCTGCACGCTGCGTACTGGAGCTGGGTTGCTACACCGCCAGCTCCAGCGCCAGCAATCAGCTCAAGTACGCAGCGATAAGCATCAGCAATCAGCAATCAGTACGAAGCTGAGTTAGCGCGGCACGAACGGCCGAATCCACCCCTGCGGCGTAATCTCGAACATCGGCAAACCGACTGACTCCCAAGGCGGGAGCAGCCGAGGCGAAAGTCGCGGCGAGACGGGAGCCGGTGGCAGCACCTGGTATGGATCCGCCGACAGGAGATTGACGAGGTACCCCAGGTCCTCGAGCGACGCGATCGAAACCGTGGAGAACGGCATGTCGGCGCCAGGCTCCACGAAACCGGTCATGACCTCGCGATCGAACACCGATTCCCGCCAGTGCACTTCGGCCGTCCCGGTTCCGCCGGCATTCTCGACCGGCACGCGTCCATCCGAGCAATCGGACAGGCCGCCTAACGCCACACACTGCGCCCCGGCGAGCGCGCCGATGAAGCGCGGGTCGGTGGTACTCGACCCGATCAGCATGTCCCGGGTCCGCCACAACGTACCGATCCCGATCACGTGCAGCATCTCGTGCAGCACAACAGCCGGCAGCCGCCCATTGGCCGTCAGTGAATCGATATCGTCGACGTCGAACCGCATGAGACCGATGACGGGGAAGCGGCTCTGCGTACGCAGCACACACGGACCGGCGGAGGCGAGGACCTTCCCCACTCCGTCGATCGGGGTGACCATCACGAAGATGACCACGTCGTCGACCGTCTCGTTCAAGATCGTGCCCTGCAGGCCGCAGCGGGACATGTCGAAGTTCAACACGGGCACATCACCCGCGTCGCCGACGATGGTGGCATGAATGCGTTCGGCGGCAGCGGCCAAAGCCGCTGTCAGCGCCTGCGGCAACGGTTGACCCAGCGGCTTGATGACGGGATCGAATCCGGATCGGATCGTGGCGGCGATTTCGGCACGCAAGCTGCCGACGGTCGCAACGAGTTGCTGCGAACCGCCGAACCGGCCAAGGCGCCACGCGATGCCTGACGCGACACCGCCGTCGTCGGTGGTGAGCTCGGACGGCGTGACCTCGCCGCCTCCCTTCCCGATCGTCAGGTATATCCCGGCGCCCGATACTGGATTGCCATACCGGTCCCGCACGCGAAGGACGAACGGCTTGTTCAGGAAATCCCCGGCCAGACCGTCGAGGGATCCGGCGGCGCTGACGCTGGCCGGCGGTCCGGCGATCCCTGCGACCGTGATCGTAACCGGCGGCGCCGACCCCGCGACGATCCTGATCTCGTTCACCCTGGCGATCGTGTCGAGCGTCCACTCACCGACCGGCGTCGGTCCATTTCCGGTGCGCAACGGAGCATTGTGCAGCGTTCCGTCGCCCTTCGTGATCGTGATGGTCACGGGAACGTTGATCAACGCATCACCGGCGGAGTTCCGTACGACGAACGCCGGAGCGGGAGTGACGATCGTACCGACGACGGCATCCGGTTCCCCGGACAGCGAGGCCTCAATCGAGACTGGCGCAGTGGCGCTTGTCGGCTCATCCCCGCAAGCGACCAGGCCGGCCAGTGGCGCCAGGCTGATGAGCGCCGACGTGACTGACCTAACGAATCGCGGACCTGCGACCACGAAACACTCCCCAGGTATCGAGCCGCACCGGCAGCGGCTCCGTGCCGCCTAGAAAGTACTCCGTGTACCGGGCCTCAGGTGACGTCGACGCGTCGGCGAGGCGTCCCGTCACGCGATCCAGCTCGGCTGCCTGAACGCCGGCCGGTGGAGTCCACGGAATGCCGCCATTTCCAATTCCGGCCTGCGCGACCATCTGTGCCCAAATCGGGGCCGCCAGGGAGCCGCCGGCGGCACCCGGGGTGATCATCCGCGGGCGGTCGAACCCGATCCAGACGCCGGCGACGAGGTCCTGGGTCATCCCGACGAACCAGACGTCGGTGTTGTCGTTCGTCGTACCCGTTTTTCCCGCCACTGGAACAGCGGCTGGCACCGCATTCCTGACCGACGTCGCCGTCCCCCGCTCCACCACGTCGCGCATCATGTCGCGCACAATGAACGCCACCGCTGGATCGAGCGCCGGTTGAGGCGGCACGATTGGATTCTGCCAGACGGTTTGACCCGACGCGTCTTCGATGTGCGTGATGAACCGTGCCTCGACACGTGATCCCAGATTGGCCACCGCCGCGTAGGCAGCGACCAGGTCAAGCGGCTGGACGACCGACGCGCCGATCGCGCTCGACGGATAGGGCGCGATCTCCGAGTTGAGCCCCATGCGGTGCGCAAGCGCGGACACGGAATCCATTCCCAGTCCAAGCGCCAGCTGGACCGCGACGGGGTTCCGCGATCTCGCCAGCGCGGTTCGCAGCGTGAGGGCGCCGAGGAACTCGCCGTCGGAATTGGAGGGGCGATAGACTGACTGGTTAGGCAGGGGGATCGCCAGCGCCGTGTCTGCGACGAACGCACTCGGTGTCATGCTGTCGGCGACGGCGGCGGAGTAGACGAACACCTTGAATGCCGATCCGGGCTGCCGCTTGGCGTCGACCGCGCGGTTGAACGGCGTGAGCGCGTAATCCCGCCCGCCCACGAGGGCGCGTACGTCGCCGGTAAATGGATCCATCGCCACCACCGCACCCTGGAGATAGTTCTCGACCGCGGGCAGCGGCTTCGCAGGAGCGGCGGTGCCGGTTCGCTGCCGGCGGCGTTGTGCCCAGATAGGGTGCGAATACCCGGGCGTGGATTCGATGCGGGTGAGGCCCTCGACCAGAGCGTTCGTCGCGGCACGCTGCAGCGTCGGGTCGAGCGTCGTGTGAATCCGGTATCCGCCTTCCTTTACTGCGACACCGGCCCGCTCGGCCTGGATGCGCACGACCTCGACGAACCAGGGCGATGGCGCGGCATAGCCGGCGTGTGGCGCAACCTTGATCGGCTCCGCCTGGGCGGCCGTTGCCCGTTGCCTGGTGATGTAGTTCTGCTGCGCCATCATCGACAGCACGAGGTCCCGCCGCTGCTTCGCGCGCTCCGGGCGATTGATCGGGTCGAAGAGCGCCGGACCATTGATGACCGCCGCCAGGGTGGCGGCTTCAGCGAGCGTTAGGCGCTCGGCCGGCTTCCCGAAATAGTGGCGCGCGGCCGACTCGATGCCGAACCAGCGATGCCCGAAGTCGACCTGGTTCAGGTACGCTTCGAGGATCTGGTCCTTGGTATAACGTCGTTCCATTTCGCGGGCCGCCGCCTGCTCGCGAAGCTTGCGCACCGGACTCCGATCCGACCGGTCGATGATGCCGGGGTGCATGTTGCCGACGAGTTGCTGCGTGATCGTGCTCGCGCCACGCATGTTGCCGCCGACGGCATCCTTGATGGCGCCGGCGATGCCGATGAGGTCCACGCCATCGTGCTGGTAAAAGCGCTGGTCCTCGATCGCGATGAATGCCTGCGGGACGTGTTTGGGGAGCGACGCCAGCGACACGTTGATGCGATTCTGGACACCCACTTCGCCGATGAGAGAGCCGTCCCGCGCCAGGACGATCGACGCTTGCGGCGGCCGGATGATGCGCCAGGCCGGCGTTGAGTCGGTGCGCGCGGGAGTGCCCTGCGCGGGGAGTGCAAGGAAAGCTCCGCTCGCACAAAGGGCGGCGGAGACGGAGGCCGTGCGGAGTAGGATAGAGAACACGTCTTGAGCGAGCGGGCGCGAGTGGAATGTACCCTCGGCAGGGTCGGCGTTCCCGGAAAAGACAGGTTGTGATACTGCGCACGGTTAGGGCAGCGACCGGAGAACGGGGACCAGCGACCGGGGACCAGCACGATGCGCAAGCATGCGGCAGCCAGTACCAGCAAGCAGCAATCAGCGCGCAGCATATGTTCGGCCGCCTTGCCGCCCCGTGGTGCGCCCCACAGGTTCAGCTTGATGCCTCGTTCATTGACCGTTGCGATCGCCCAGCTGCACCCGCACAAGGGTGACTATCGGGCCAACCTCGATCGCCTTCGCGATATCTTCGCCCAGGTGCGCATGTTGTCGCCGCATCCGCACGTCCTGCATTTCCCCGAGACGGTGCTGAGCGGCTACTTCGTCGAAGGTGGCGTGCGTGATGTCGCGGTTACGGCCGGAACGCTTGCTCGCGATCTGGATCAGGCGTTCGCCGATGGCCCGATGGACGATCGAGCGCGACGACCGCTGGATGTGGTGGTTGGCTTTTACGAAAAGTGGCGCGACAACCTGTACAACAGCGTCGCCTACGTCAGGCTGGGCGACGGTGCGGCGCGCATCATCCATGTCCACCGGAAGAATTTCCTCCCGACCTACGGACTGTTCGACGAGGAACGCTTTGTCGAGCGTGGCCACACGCAGCGCGCCTTCGACACGCCGTGGGGCCGGGCGGCGATGCTGATCTGTGAAGATGCGTGGCACAGCATAACGGGAATGGTTGCCGCGCTCGACAACGCCCAGGTGATCTTTGTGAGCGCGGCAGCGCCCGCACGTGGCCTGCAGTCACGCGAAGGCGTGCCGGGTCCGGGAAGCCTGTCGCGTTGGGAACGGCTGGTGCGTGACATCGCCGATGAACATGGCGTGTTCGTCTCGCTGGCCAACCTCGCGGGCAGCGAAGGCGGTAAAGTTTTCGGCGGCGGGTCGTGCCTGGCTGGACCTCGTGGGGACGTTCGCGTCCGGGCGCCGGCGTTCGATGAAGCGATCGTTATGCTGACGATCGACCTCGGCGACATCACGCGGGCGCGCTCCGACATGCCGTTGTTGTCCGATCTGCGGACGGCGCTGCCACACCTGCGGCGCACGCTCGATGCGGTCGAGGACCAGGAAAAGTTCGTGGCGCCGTATGATGAGGCGGAAGCGGACGGTCAGACCCGGGGGGCCCCCCCCGATAGTGAATATGGCGCTGCCATCGCCAATGCCCGTCATCGTGACAACGCGAATGCCATCATTCCCGCGCTGCACGTCGCGCGTGATGCCCACGGCTGTCCCCCGTCGCTCGACATCGATCCCGCGATGGTCGAAGAGTGGCTCATCCGGTTCCTTCGCGACGAGATGGGGCGGCGCGGATTCGCCAAGGCGGTCGTGGGATTGTCCGGTGGCGTCGACTCGGCCGTCGTCGCCTACCTGGCCGCGCGCGCGATCGGCGCCGAAAACGTCCTTGGCGTGCGTCTTCCGTATCGCACCTCGAGTCCGGACAGCCTCGCCCACGCGCAGCTCGTGGTCGACATGCTGCAGATTCCGACGCGGACCATCGACCTGTCGGCAGCCGCCGACGGTTATCTCGCGCTGGAGCCGACCGCCGATGGCACGCGCCGCGGCAACGTCATCGCCCGCCTGCGGATGATCGCCCTGTTCGACCTGTCGGCTTCCCTGGGTGGTGTGCCGTTAGGCACCGGGAACAAGACCGAGCGGCTGTTCGGCTACTTCACCTGGCACGCCGACGACTCGCCGCCGCTCAACCCGTTAGGTGACCTGTTCAAGACCCAGGTCTGGGCGCTGGCGAAGCACCTGGGTGTGCCCGAGGAGATCATCAACAAGCCGGCCACCGCTGACCTGGTCGCTGGCCAGACCGACGAGGCGGATTTCGGGATCGCGTATGCGCGCGCCGACACGATCCTCAACTGGCTGCTGTGGGGTTTTACGACCGCCGATCTCGTCACCCGCGGATTCCCCCAGTTCGAGGTGGAGCTGGTCCGCAATCGCCTGGAGCGCACCCATTGGAAGCGGAAGCTTCCCACGGTTGCGCTCCTCAGTCACACAGCGATCGGCGAGTCGTACCTGCGTCCGGTTGATTACTGACGGGTAGGCGAGGAGACGGGCAGGCGGGCAGGCGGGCAGGCGGGCAGGCGGGTTCACAGGTTGCGTTAGGCACGCGTGAACTGTTGCTATCCCTTGTACCGCGCCTCTCGACCGGGCTTCAGCCGGATCCTTGTGAGTGGGCACGGAGTACCGGCCTTGCAGGATCTCCCGTGGTACGACTCAGACGCCGAGATATCTTCACCATTGATCCGCGGCATTTCTCGTCTGCTCCCATAACGCGCTACAATCTCGCCATCGCTGTTGAGCAGCTCGATGGTCATCGGAGCCGCCAGTATCGAGTCCAGACTCGGCCGTCGCCGGTATGCCGTTTCCGCTTTTGGCTCCCAGGTGTCCCTGGTCGCGTCGCGCGCGGGACGTATCACCGTTGGGCCGCCTAACGACTTGTCCTTCGCGAGCGTGATCTTGATCCAGGGGCACGTCATGCTTGCCGGGCATCGGCTGGGCTTGTAGACCTCGATGCTGTGGATACTTTGTGGCTCGATCTGCTTTAACAGGTCTTGCCCTCGCGCGACTTCTCTCCCATCGATGGAATAGACGACGACGTGGGGCGGATCGGTCGCGACCTGCTTCCCATCGCGACGTAGCGCGATCGTGGGGCCGGTTTGTGCCGGAACGCCAGTTACGACGATTTCCTGCAGTGCGCCTGTTGTTAGCGCCACACGCTCCTGCGGCGACTTCGTGTCCGCCAGCGTGAACGTGAACGGTTCCTGAACCGTCAGCTTTACCTTGCGACCGTCGCGTTCCGCCGGCCGGAATCGCATCGCGGGAAGCGCCTCGCGCACTGCTGTTGCAAACAGCTCGTGCGTCGCCTTGATCACCTTCAATGTGGCGATGTCCGCTTTGCCCGTTTCGTCGATGTCAAACGACACGAGCACCTGGCCCTCGACACCGGCTTCACGCAGTATCTCCGGATACTTTGGCGTTCTCGATCCCGGGACCAGCGTTGGTGCCACCACCTCTTCGTACTGACCCGTCGAGGGTTCCGCTGGCACCTCGCGCGTGCCCAGCGGCGCGACGGGCTCGGGGCGCGGCGCTTCGCATGAGACCACCAGCAGCGCACACGCCGCAACCGCGGCCGCGCAGAGTGGCCGCCACCTGATGGTACGGTCAGTCATTGCCTGAATCCTCCGGTCGAGATCTGAGCGATGTTCGCCAAGGTGCGCGGCCAGGAGCCGCGTGCTGACGCGTGGCTTGCTGGCGGCCGTGAGCAGCAGGTCTGCATAACGACGCACGTCGGGATGCGCCCGCAGCACGCGCGCGTCGCAATCCTGTTCGACGGCAAGCCGCAACCGTCGTGCGATCCACCAGACCACCGGGTTCCACGGGACGAGCGCGGCGGCAACCGCGCCGCCGAGCAACAGGCGGGTGTCGGCGCGCTTCACATGTTCAACTTCATGCGCCAGGAGCAGGTCCTGGGACGGCGCATCGAGGGCGAGCACCCAGCGCGGCAGGAGGATGACCGGATCGCCAACTCCCGCCACGGCCGGACCGACATTGTCCGTGAGCAGCACCTCATGTCCGCTTACTCGTGCGCGCGGAGACTTCGTTCGTTCGATCGTTAAGCGACGTTGACCGTACGCAATAGCCAGCAGCAGAAAGAGGCTGGAGATGAGCCACAGGCCCGGGAGGACGCTGTCCGCCATGTACAGGATGGCGTCGGTGCGAGGCACCTGCCGCGCGGCAGCGGGCGCGGGCAACGCGTTCACACCGCTGATGACGAGCGTCCTGGGCACCGTCGTTGCGCGCTCGACCGGTACTGGAGCGAACGCCGCGAAGCCTGCAAGGACCAGCACTGCCATGAGCGACGATAACCACACCCAACGCGCGTTCGACGTTCGTGACCGCATGACGACGTCTACCAGCATTGCGCAGGCGGCAACCGCGGCCGACAGGAGTATGACGTACGCCATGAAGTACGTCATTTGTCCTCCTTGCCCAGGCGTGCATCAAGGATCTTCTTCAGCCGCCGGAGTTCAGCGGCATCGACGCCGCGCTCCTTCACCAGGTTCGCGAGCAACATTTCACGCGAACCGCCGAAGATCTTGTCGAGTACCTGACCCAGCGCGGTCTTGCCGGCGCGGTCCCGCGCGACCAGCGGTGCATAACGATGCGCCTTCCCTTCTTCCTCGTGGCTGACGAAGCCCTTGGTTTCGAGGGTCCGCAGCACCGTGAGCACGGTGGTATAGGCGAGCTGGTCTTCGAGGTGCTCGCGCACCTCAGCGACGGTCGATGGCCCGCGATCCCACAACACGGCCATCACATCGAGTTCCCGGTCGGTAAACGAAGCCACGGTCGTAATCTCCTAAAGAACTAGTAGGAGAATGCAGTCACCTCCTCTGGTTGTCAACTAGAGTGTTAGTAGCGCTTCAGGGTCGCAGCGACGCGAGCCAGGGATGACGTCGTAACCGCTGGATGCCATCGCTATCCGTCGCAATGACATAGACCGAAGTAGTGCCAAAGCCGAGGATGTGCTCGTTGTTCCCGAGCACGAGCTGTCCACGACGCTTCCCGGTCTTGTCGATCACGTCATAGCGCGTCCCGGGTTCGGCTCGCGTTACGAGGCGGGTTACCAGCACAAATCCCTCGGGCGAACCGAGCAATTTCATTGGGTCTTCAAACGGCGGCAGCTCATCCGGCCAGTCCGTGGCGTTTCGAAACCCGGGCTTCCGTAGGATGTAGGCTGCCTTCTCGGCAGCCGTCATCCTACCGGTGCGGAACGGCAGTGGCGCACCTAACGTCCATCGGCCATCGGGTGCTCGCCAATCCACGCGATATGGATCCAGGCGCACAATGGCGATCCACCCGTCAGGAAAGAGGAAGGGTGACTCACTTGACCTCAGCGGAATATTTCCAAAGCGAGCCGAGGTTCCCAATCCTGGAATTGTAGCGGTGCCCAGCACCGGACTACGCCGCCCTTCGTTGGCGAGGCGGGCGACGGTATCAGCATCTCCGGACGTGCGGTTTACCAGGACGACGCCTGACGAGTCACGGCGTTCTCCAAACGATCGTGACAGTACATGCACTCGATCAGCGCCCAGCGGTGCGAGCGCGATGCGCTGCAGCGCGGGATGCTCCGGCAGCAGCTTACGGACAACGCTGTCGCCGACGAGAACCAACCAGCGCCGAGTAAGGTCGGCTGCGATCGTCGTGTCACCTGCGAGCGGCAACAGCGCGGCGACGAACTCGAACTCCGTGGGCCCCTGACCTTTTCGCGCCACGTCTTTCACTGAGCCGGTGGTGAAATCGGCAACGACCAGGCGCTCTTCCTTCCTATCGAAGAGCAGTACCCGGCCGTCGGCAAGTTCTCGAACCGACGTGAGATCGGAGAACTCGACGTTCAGCTGCCCGGTTGGCGCGGGAAGTGAACGCCTCGTCGACTGCGCAGATACCAAGGCGGGCAGCAAGAGCGCGATGACAAGAGAACGCAATGGCATAAGTTTCTCCGTCATACTCGTGAGAGCACTTACAGCCGCCGTCGGTGGTCGGCCGCCGGGCTTCGGGTTGCCGATTCGTGTCAGAGGCTCGGCGCCCATATGACATCGCTAGCGACGATCCCACAGTCAACGGGTTCGCGATCGCAAGAATCGGGTTGGTTACACCTCCTGACGCCTGTAGATCTCACGTCCCAGGAGGCAAAATGATCATCATGAGTTCCCGCGCCGATCGGAATAGCGCTGATTACCATCGCATCGAACGGGCGATCCGTTACCTGGATGCGTCGTCACCGACACGTCCTACCCTCTCCGATGTCGCCAGTCATGTGGGGATGAGTCCGTTCCATTTCCAGCGCCTGTTCACGCGCTGGGCCGGGATCAGCCCGAAACGGTTCTCACAGGTCCTCGCGCTCGAATACGCAAAGGAAAAACTTCGCGATTCGCGCAACCTGATCGACGCAACCTACGACGCCGGTCTCTCGAGCGGTGGCCGGCTGCACGACCTGTTCGTCACGCTCGATGCCGTCACGCCGGGCGAATTCCGCGAGAACGGCTCGGGACTTCGCATCACGGCTGGCTTCCACGACTCGCCGTTCGGCGAGGCGCTGGTTGCGACGACAGAGCGCGGCGTCTGTGGTCTCACCTTCCACGACGGGAACCGGAGAGCGGCGCTTCGCGATCTGGCTTCACGCTGGCCTAACGCGGTGGTCGAGGAACGGCCGCGTGCCACCGCGCCTTTCGCGGCGCGGATCTTCCATTCGCTCGAAGTGCGCGACCCGGAAGGACTGGTCCCGCTCGGACTGCTGGTGCGCGGCACGAACTTCCAGGTCAAGGTGTGGCGCGCGTTGCTGCAGATCCCGGTCGGGTCGGTCGCGACCTATGAGGATATCGCCACGGCAATCGGTGCGCCGTCAGCCGTTCGAGCGGTGGGGACGGCGATCGGACGCAATCCGGTGGCGTTCCTCATCCCGTGTCACCGTGTCATTCGCACGACGGGCGCGTTAGGCGGGTATCGGTGGGGATTGAACCGCAAGCGCGCGATGCTGGCATGGGAAACGGGGCGGACGCCGGCGATGGTGGGATGACCAACTGCAACTTCAGTCATCCTTACAACGTCAAAACATCTTGATCGCGGAGAACGCCAGAGGTAGCGCGGAGGAACGCAAAGGTCTTTCCGCGTGTCAGGCCGTTCGAATTCGACACCGGTTTCCTGGGTTCTGCTGCGGTGGTCGTTGCGATACAGTTGTCTTCCTCGGCGCACCTCCGCGTTCCTCTGCGCGCCTCTGCGTTCAAAGGCTGTTAGCGGCGAGAATCCGGTCCTTCCACCCACTCAATTCCGGAAGACCGCAATTTCAATTTGCAAATTCACCGATAATCATCTCGGGCCGGCGCGAACGTATCGATCACTCGACACCGCGTAATCGTCCTGCCGCCGTGCGGCACTCCACCGGGTATGATCGCGATGTCGCCCGGCTCCATGAGGTGCTTCTCGCCCCCCACGACGAACTCCATCCGTCCCTCGAGCAGGTACGTCAGCTGCTCGTGCGGATGCTGGTGGATGGGGATGTCGGTTTCGGCATCAAGGGCAACATCGCCGGCGGTCATCCGCTCGCCGTGCATGTAACGGCCGCGGATGCCGGCGAAAATCTGGCGTTCGGCGATGCTGTTAATGGAAGTGAAAGGCATAAATGAAAGGCCTGAGGCCAGAGCAAGAGGCCAGAAAGTTACACCGCCTCTGGCCTCTGGCCTCAGGCCTTCGTTTATGCCGCCAACGCCAGACTAACCGCCCGCCGAGCGCCTCGCTTCAGCGCCCGGTGCACGGCGCGGGCATAGCGCACGAAATTCGCCCCCGCCTGCGGGTATCGCGCGAAGAACTCGTAAGGCAGCATGTCGCCCTTCATCCGGTTACATGGCGCGCAGGCGGTCACCAGGTTTCCGGGGGCGTGGGCGCCTCCTCGTGCCAGCGGATGGACGTGGTCCAGCGTGGCGTTCATCGGTTCCAGACGGTAGCCGCAGTACACACACCGGCGGCCGCAGTCCCGCATCGTCGCGCGCTTGAGCGCGCGTTTCATGTCCCTCGCGATCCAGGGACGACCCCGTTGCCTGACACTCCGCTGTGAGTGACGGCCGCGATGGCAGAGAAGCCGGAGGTGCCCACGTCGAGCCATTTCACCCCGCTGGAAAGGAAAAACCCCGCCACAGGCAGGAAGCCCGAGGCGGGGAATCTCGTGGTGGTGTGACTGGAGGCTGCTGACCGGTGGCGACACCTAGGGCCTTCGTCGCTCTCGCGGCGCGGGTCGGTTCCGGGAGATGATCGTCGCCAGACGTCCATCAGCCTCCAGGCGGTGGGCCGGACGCAGCCGGCGCTGCCTTACGATTACGTGTTAGGCAGCCATCGCGCAAGTACCGCCTGACGAGTAACACCGGCGGTGACGATCCGGTGACGTTGGTGCGCCAACCTGACGAGTCGCGTCAGGCAGCCACCGACGTGGCGCGGGCCGGGTCACGCAGTTCGGCGATGATCCGCGCCGCCATCGCGTCGAGGAGGGTGCGGTCCGGGGGCGTGGATGCCGCAAACGGCAGGTCTACCGCGAACCCGTCGTCCGCGCGCCGGGGAATGACGTGGACGTGGTAGTGGAAGACATCCTGGCCGGCCGACGCGCCG
>DASRPK010000080.1:0-3256 GCA_035646395.1 Gemmatimonadaceae bacterium
GGCGGTCGATGCGTACAACGCTTCACTCGCGCTGGACGGCGCGCAGCCACTGACGCTCGTGAACCTCGGGATCGCGCTTGCTGCGCGAAACGACATCCCCGGTGCGCTCAATGCGTATCGGCGGGCAATCGCGCTCAATCCACGCGAGCCGTTGGCGTATTTCAACCTGGCCGCGATTTATGCCGGCCAGGCCGCGGCCGACAGCGCGGTCGTGAATTTCCTGCGCGCCGCGGAACTGGATCCGTCGTTAGCCGTGGCCAACTTCTATGCATCGCGCCTGTTGCTGGACATGGGAAATGCGCCTGAAGCGTTGCGGCAAATCGAGACCGGATTGCGATTTGATCCTTCAGCTACCGAAGCGGTGCAGATGCGGGACCGGCTCCGGCAGCAGTTGGGTCGCAGGCCCTGAAGAGTTGCCGGGTTGAGAAGCGCAAAGCGCAAAGTCTCATTTTGTCCTCGACTTTGCACTTATCAACTGGGTCAGCCTCTGGGCAGTCGTCGCACATTGACGCTGTCAACGAGACCTTCCAGGAGTCCCTCGAGCACGCCCGCCGAGTGGAGATATCCGGTACGACGCATGTGCAGCAGTATTTCGCGCGGCCAGATGTCGGCGCAGTTCGCGAGCGGACAATGGGTACGCACGTAGGCACCAAACACGCGGGCGAATAACCGGACCGGCACGTACAGATCGCTGCCGTGCCGGTGACCGAGTATCAGCATTTCCGGACGTCCAGCAAACACGCGGTCTTCTTCGATCGAGATCGGGATCGTATCGCCGAGTAGAGTTCGCAACGCTCCAATTTCGGCGTGCATAACGCCGAGGTACGTGTGAGGGCCCGGGTTCACCGGGTGGGGCACGGGGCGATCAACCAGGGGCGCTTCCGGATCATTCGGATTCGTGTTGCGGACCTTGACGGAGAGTTGACCCCGCAACTCATGCAGCTCGGTGTCGAGGAGGAGCGTGGCGGCCTGCGTGCCGAAGTCGGCCCTGGCCGAGTCCGGGTGCGCGCTGTCAGCACCCTGGTTCCCACCTCCGTCAGGCGCGCCATCGCAGGCAGTCACGGCGAATAGCGCGCCGACAACGAGGAGTGCGCAATGCCACGATCGCGCGGACGGTTTCTGCGGCCTACCACCTAACGCCGGGCTGCGGTCTCCTCTGGTCATTGCAGGAACAGGTCCTAACGCGGACCCGGCACGGGCGGTTTTTTCGGCGGAGGAGTTGCCGTCTTCGGAGGTGTTGTCGATTTCGGGAGTGGGGCCGCTCGCGTAGGGAGTGACGCGTTGGCGGCCCGCTTCATTGCCGCGGCGAGGGCTTTCGCATCCTCGGCGCTGAGCGGCGTTCGCACCGCACGGAACGACGTGTCCGTGACGAGCAGGACGATCGTGGTGTCGGTCGCCGTAATGGTGCGCGCGAGCGACATCGAGCCTGCGGTAACACCCGGGCCCGAGACCGAGGCCTCCCACTTGATGATCGATCCCCGGCGCGGTTTCGCGGCCAGCATGCGCGTTGCCGAATCTGACCAGCGGCGCAGATCGATCGCCATGAAGGTGACGACCACTGACGTGCGCGAATCCGCCGCGCCGAGCGTCATCGATCCGTCACCGCGGGTCCGCGCCTCGATGGCGAGGTCGCCGACCAACTGGCGCAGGACGGACCGCTGGGGAGCCTGTGCAGCGGCACTCCCCGGGAGAAACCATAACGATAGTGCGGTGAGCGCCACCGCGAGGTTACGTGGGACGGAATTCACGACGGAAAATACCCGACTGCACTGGGACGATGTTCCATGGTAGTGGGCCCATATGGCGGAACGACAGAGGGGTCTCCTATTTTCGATTCGAATGTAAACCACTTCCATGAGGTGCCGATGTCCGCTCGTCAGCTTGTGCGCGCATTGACGTCGCTGGCGCTGGTCGTCGTTCCTACGCAGCTACTCGCCCAGACCGGGACGGTCACCGGTACGATCACCGAGTCGCGCGCCAATCAGCCCGTCGGCGGCGCCCGGGTGCAGGCGCTTTCAGCGACCACGGTCGTCGCGGCGACACAGTCCAGGGACGACGGCACGTACCGTCTTTCGGTTCCCGCCGGCGCCTACACGATCGTGGTGAACCGGATCGGATATCGGCCGGGCAACGTGGCGGTGACGGTTACGGCCGGAGTAGGGGCCACTGCAAACGTGGTCCTGTCGGAACGGGTGGTAGAACTGAACCCGGTGGTGACGACAGCGTCGCGACGTGAGGAGAAAGCGCTCAGCGCACCCGCGTCGGTGTCGGTGATCGAGGTGCGCGAGATCCAGGAGCGTCCAGCGGTCACGGCCGCTGACCATGTGCAGGGGATCGCCGGTGTGGACGTGAGCAAGGGTGGCGTCGCGCAATCCAATATCGTTGCCCGCGGGTTCAACAACGCGTTTTCCGGGTCGATCCTCACACTCCAGGATTACCGGTTTGCGGGCGTGCCCTCGCTTCGGGTCAACGTGCCGCTCCTGTTCACGTCGACGAACGAGGACATCGAGCGGATCGAGGTCCTGCTTGGTCCCGCATCGGCATTGTACGGTCCGAACAGTTCCCATGGCGTGCTGCACGTAATCACCAAGTCGCCGTTTACGTCGCAGGGGACGACCCTGACCGTGGATGGTGGTTCGCGTTCGCTCTTCCGAGCCGCCGGTCGTCACGCAGCAGTGATCGGGAACAATCTCGGCTTCAAGCTCTCGGGGGAAGTATTCCAGGCCACCGATTTCAAGTTCGAGGATCCGGGTGAGCCGGATGTCTTTCCAGCGTCGGCACCGCCCGGCCGCGCGGGGCAGCCTAACGAACGCGACTTCGACATCAAGCGCTGGGTCGGCGAGGCGCGCGTCGATTACCGGCCGACTGACAACTCCGAATACGTTACTACCCTGGGTATGTCGAAGATCGGCAGCGGCCTGGAGTACACCGGCGCCAACGGGACCGCGCTGGCCAAGAACTGGACGTTCGTCAGCGTGCAGCAGCGAGCGCGCCTCGGGCGGATCTTCGGGCAGGTCTTCCTCAACATGAGTGACGCCGGAAACGACGACGCGCAAAGTCTCGAGGGGACGTACCTGCTGCGCAGCGGCCAGCCGATCGTCGACCAGTCAAAGAGCTGGGCCGCCCAGCTGCAGCACGGAATCACGCTGGGTTCGCGCCAGGATTTCGTCTATGGCGTCGACTACATCTACACGAACCCTCGCACGTCGAACACGATCAACGGCCGGAACGAGGACATCGACAACGTTCGCGAAGT
>DASRPK010000081.1:0-4027 GCA_035646395.1 Gemmatimonadaceae bacterium
CTGATGCGGATCGTCGTCCCTGGCATCGACGCGTATGACGAGGTCTACAAGAGGCTCATCGCCAACTGCGACTTCCTGGACGTGAGCGCGAGCTTCTCGCTCGAGACCATCAAGGCGACGACCGCGCTGCCACTCACCTACTTAGGCGGAGAGTAGGGGTTGCCTGCCACGCCGTCGCCACGGGCGACTTTGCTCCACGACGTTGATGTTCGCAGCTGACGCGGGTCACATCGATACCGTCAAGGAACTGCTGCAACGTGGCGCCGACGTCGATCGCGTGGATACAGGCGGGCGGACTGCCCTCGACTTTGCGCGTGAGCGCGGCCACGAGGACATCGTCGCGCTGCTGCAATCTAGCCGATGATGGCCGGAGCGACCAAGACAAACCCGCCTCCTGCAACATAGGCGGCTGCCGCGGTCCAGAATAACCCCGCGCTGACTCGGCGCAGCCGGCGGCACATCATCGCCGCTTCTGGATCGGTCGGGCACGGAAGCCTGGACGCACGATGGAGCCTGCCACCGCTCAGCACGAGCATTACCCCCGCCACGCCAAATACTGCAACCTTGTGCTCACTCAGCCAGATCAACTGCGGGAACATGGAAACCATGCCCACGAGCACCGCACCGGCGCCCAGCGAGACCATCACAGCCGGCAACACGCAGCAGACCAGCGTAGCGGAGCTCGCGATCAGTGCCGCTGCCGATGCACCGACTGTGCGCTCCAATGTAAGCCTCATTTCGTGGCCCTGAATTTCGATCGCAGCGCGTCGATCGAGTTGTCCGTGCGCTCGATCGCTTTCACGTCATAGCCGGCGCTCTTCAATGCCTCGCGAAGCTCTGCGTCGGAGATGTCTGTCCCTTCCTTTGTCGCGATCGCGACGAGACGATTCTCCAGGCTGACGAGAACGTCGGCAGTCGCCGGATTCTTGCGAAACGTCTTCTCAATACCTTGCGCACAAAAGCCGCACACCAATCCATTCACGGTCATTTCGATGGTTCCGGCATGCGCACTGGCTGTCGCGATCAGAGAGACCGCGACGAGCAATTTGAGAGTTTTCATGTAAACACCGTAGTCAGAAGTTGAACATGAGCATGGCCTGGAGCTTGCCTTCGCGGGTTACGCCCGCTTCGAGCCATGCGTTTTGTTTGAAGAGCCGTATCAGGGCCGCCCATTCCGTTCCGTCGAAGAGGCCGCCCGTGTAGTCCCGTGCCTGCACGACGAACCATACGGCGAGCGTTTCGTAGTCGTGCTCGTAGGGGGCGACACCCAGCTGAAGCGTGTCGATGCGATGGCTGTACGCGCTTGCTTCGTGGAAGTCGGTGCGCAGCGAGCCGTAGATACGACGTGTTTCGTAATCGAGCTGCCCGCCTGCATTCCACGCGAACTGGTTGTCGCCGGTCTCTCCGATATGCGCGCGCCCGATGCTCCCCCACACGAAAACGTTGGCCTGAGCTGACTCGAGGTTCCATCGCTTCGGCAGGTAATTCAGCCGCGCGTAGGTGATATCGCGTGTGCTGTCGTCAACGTCACTGTTGAGCGAAAGGTGACCGCCACCGACGGAGTAGCGAAAGGTGGGCGCGTAGAACACCTGGATTTCGGTCATGGTGCCCGCACCGTATTCCGCCATCACCGTTGTGCCGTCTGCGAAGGCAATCGGCTTGGCGTTTGCGCTGGCCAGAAGGCTGCCCGCAACGAGCACCATCGACGGCACCATGCGCCCAGGACGAATGTTCATGGGTGACTCCAAAGCTGTAACAAATCGAGCGGCGCAGAAGCGCCGCGGCGTTACCGAGACTTGGAGCTACGCGATGGGAGGAGGATTCAGCGGAGCGTAAGAAGCGCTCTTAATCGCCAGCTCTGCAGCTGGAATGTGCATGCTGTAGCTTGCCACTCGCGCAGGCACGGCCACGCTGATCGGCGCCTGTGAGACCGAGCACTGAACGGAACAACCAGCGTTCACGGCCACGCCGTCCGGGCAGCAGCTGCAGCGCTCGCGCTCCGACTCATGCTCGGCGCAATGCTGCTGAACGTTTTCGTCGAGGAGCAGGTCTGCAGCGACGCCAACGACGCCCTGAATCGTCAGGGCGAAAAGGAGCAGCAGGTTCAGGATGTACCGACGCATACGTGACTGCTTTCAAGTCTACGTTGACTGTCGTCCAGCATCCAGTTCGAACGCCTGGCCGAATCGCAATCTGCGACCCAACCGACCAGACCAAGCTTGCGAGTATCGTGAGGGGGTGCTTGCGAGTCGACACGCGGCACTGCGCTGTTCATCGAGGCCGCTAAGACGCGTCAGAGCGGTCGCGCAAGTTCGTGTCTTTGGGCCAACTCCAGCCAGATCTCCAGGTTCTCCGGGTCTCCGTCGCTGTTTCCCAACGTGAACCGTCTGCGATACGCCATCAGCAGGTCTGACTCCTGGGCGGTCAGACCGACCAGTACTTCTCGGCCCTCTTCGTCCCGCGCCAGCGAGCGTGCGTCGGTCAGGCGTTGGCGTTCGGCCTCAGTGAAGTCGCACATCGCATTCCTCCCTGGCGGGTGTGCAAACAAGAATTGACTTCCACCGCTAAATACCCCGCGCTCCCAAAAAGGTTGGTAGCTTTGCGGTGGCTTCCCTGCAGGAGTGCCACCAGACTCACCAACACCGACGACCGCACCGCCCGTCGGTCCCAAATCGACGCTTGCGGCGCACCTTTTTGGGTTGCCAGGGTACATACCGTCATGCGGAAGATTTTCGCGGGCGTGAGGTGGCTTTCGCTCGCATTCGCCGCCTTGTGCGGCGTGTACGGTCCTCACCGACATGAACTTCATGAGGAGCTCCGCCCTTCTGCGTTCCGAAGGGCTCTACCTCGGCGGAGGCTTCAACCTCGTGGACAGCAAACCGGCCGTCGGCGTCGCTCTCCTCCGCCCGGCTTCTCCCTAGAGGAAGCCACACTCTGCGCGATCAGACATAATCCGGCACGTTGTGTCGTCAGGACATCAGGGTTACGCTACCTGCGAAGGAACGACGTCAGAACAGGCAACGGAAAGTTGCCGCATAAACGAACGCCGATCGCTCTGCTTCAATAATTCGGGGAGATAACCATGCTCTGTTCAAGAACGGCATTCAGCGTGCCGCGACCCGCATTCCTGTTGTGCCTGGCGCTGGTCGCGCCCCTCGCCGTCGCCGGTGACACGCTTTCGAACGTGGAAGTCTCGTTCGGTCGAGGGCTCAACACGGCAACGCCCGGCAACCCGGTCAATCACGCGGTCCTGCCGAAAGATATCAAGGTCAAGGCGGGCGGCGTCGTGGACTTCGGGATCGCCGGGTTTCACGACATCATCATCTTCAAGCCGGGTGTATCGCTGCAGGATCTCCGCGACGCGGGCGGCGGGGTGTATCCCGATGCCGGGTTCCCATTCGTGTTCCCGTCCGACCCGTTGGCACCGCTGCCGCCGGATGTCGCCTTCCTGACGGATAGCATCTATTACCGGGGGATCAATCCCGCCGGTGGACCGCCGCAGACTCCCCCGACCACCGTCATATCGAACGCCATGAATCGCAGCGAGCCGGTCGCGTTCCTGACACCAGGGACTTATCTCGTGATCTGCAACGTGCGGCCGCATCTGCTGGACGGGATGTACGCGCACGTGAGGGTGCTCCCGCCCTGAGACGTCGGCAGCGAAGACGCGCTACGGCCCGCAATTGGGTGGCTTGAACGCGTGGAATCACCGGAGCAGCCTTGAACGGCTGCTTCGGGGTCCGAAAGCAGAAATCTGCAAGCGACCAGGTGCGGACGTTTGGCGCCAAGCCAACAAGTGGTCATGCTGGTGATGCTGACGCACAATTGCACAGGAATTGATCGGAGGAGAAGCCCCTGTGCCATGGCGTCCGAGCCCAATACCGCAGCCGGCCGAACCGCCTGTTCGCGTCACCGTTGATGGAGAAGTGTTCGACGTTACGACGCAACCGGATCATCCCGGCCACTACCATTACGCATGGATCTCTGGACCTAATCCCGGCTACGGATTCTCCTCGGCGTCATCGGA
>DASRPK010000082.1:0-5908 GCA_035646395.1 Gemmatimonadaceae bacterium
GTATTCTCGCGCAGCTGGTGCGCCAGGATGAGGATGGAGTTGAGTGGCGTCCGCAATTCGTGCGACATGTTCGCCAGGAACTCGGACTTGTACTTCGATGTCAGCGCCAACTCGGCTGCCTTGTCTTCCAGCGCGCGGCGGGCCTGTTCGACTTCCTTGTTCTTCCGCTCCACTTCCACGTTCTGCTCGGCGAGCTGCTTCGCCTTCGACGCCAGCTCCTCGTTTGTCTGCTGCAGTTCGCTCTGCCTGGTCTGCAACTGCAATGTGAGCTGCTGCGACTGACGCAACAGGCTTTCCGTCCGCATCGTCGCTTCGATCGTGTTGAGCACGACGCCGATCGACTGCGTGAGCTGCTCGAGGAAGGTGAGGTGCGTCGCGGTGAACGGCGTCAACGAGGCGAGCTCGATGACGGCCTTCGTTTCGCCTTCGAACAACACCGGGAGTACGACCACGCTGGTCGGACGCGCTGAGCCGAGGCTCGAGTGAATGCGTGCGTAGCTGGTGGGGACTTTCGTCAGGAGGATGCGCTGCTTGTCCACCGCGCACTGTCCGACGAGCCCCTCGCCGAACTGCAGGTGGATCGGCTGGCGGCTTCCCTGTGCGTACCCGGCGAGCAGCACGAGGTTAGGCACTGAAGACGCCGACGGATCGCCGGGTTCGGCGCGCTTCACCTGGTAGATCGCGCCCTGCTGCGATCCCACAAGCGGTGCGAGCTCACTCAGCAACATGCCGCCCACCGTGACGAGGTCGCGTTGACCCTGCAGCATGCGGGTGAACTTGGCGAGGTTCGTCTTGAGCCAGTCCTGTTCCTCGTTGCGCTCCGTCGTGGCTCGCAGGTTGTCGATCATCGTGTTGATGTTGTCCGACAACTCGGCCACTTCACCTAACGCCTCGATCTGAATCGAACGCGTCAGGTCGCCCTTGGTCACCGCGGTCGCCACTTCGGCGATGGCGCGCACCTGGTTCGTCAGGTTGGCCGCGAGCAGGTTCACGTTACCGGTGAGGTCCTTCCACGTCCCGGCAGCGCCGGGCACGTTGGCCTGGCCGCCTAACCGGCCTTCTACGCCGACTTCGCGTGCGACGTTGGTCACCTGTTCGGCGAACGTCGCCAGCGTGCCGGTCATGTTGTTGATCGTGTCGGCCAGCGCGGCGACTTCGCCCTTCGCTTCCACCTGCAGTTTCTGTTCGAGGTCACCCTCGGCCACGGCGGTCACCACGCGCACGATACCGCGCACCTGGTTTGTCAGGTTGCCGGCCATCTGGTTCACATTGTCCGTGAGGTCTTTCCACGTACCGGCAACGCCAGGCACCGCCGCCTGTCCACCGAGCTTTCCTTCCGTTCCCACGTCGCGCGCCACGCGCGTCACTTCGGAAGCAAAGGAGTTGAGCTGGTCCACCATCGTATTGATGGTGTCCTTCAGCTCGAGGATTTCTCCCTTCACGTCGACGGTGATCTTGCGCGACAGGTCGCCGCCGGCGACGGCCGTCGTCACCTCGGCAATGTTACGCACCTGGGCCGTCAGGTTCGACGCCATCAGGTTCACCGAGTCGGTGAGGTCCTTCCACGTGCCGGCGACGCCCGGCACCTCAGCTTGTCCACCGAGCTTCCCCTCGGTCCCGACTTCGCGGGCCACGCGCGTCACTTCAGACGCGAACGCGTTCAGCTGGTCCACCATCGTATTGATGGTGTTCTTGAGCTCCAGGATCTCTCCCTGCACGTCCACGGTGATCTTGCGCGACAGGTCGCCGCGCGCGACCGCTACCGACACTTCGGCGATGTTTCGAACCTGACCCGTCAGGTTCGACGCCATCGAGTTCACGTTGTCGGTCAGGTTCTTCCACGTACCGGCGACGCCGGGCACCTCGGCCTGTCCGCCCAGCTTTCCGTCCGTGCCGACTTCGCGTGCCACACGGCTCACTTCCGACGCGAACGAGTTCAGCTGGTCTACCATCGTATTGATGGTGTCCTTCAGCTCGAGGATTTCACCCTTCACGTCTACGGTGATCTTGCGCGACAGGTCGCCTCGCGCGACTGCCGTCGTCACCGCCGCGATGTTTCGAACCTGCGCCGTCAGGTTCGACGCCATCGCGTTCACCGAGTCAGTGAGGTCTTTCCAGGTGCCCGCGACACCAGGCACTGCTGCCTGACCGCCGAGCTTCCCGTCGGTTCCCACTTCGCGGGCAACCCGGGTGACCTCTGATGCGAAGGCGTTGAGCTGGTCCACCATCGTGTTGATGGTGTTCTTCAGCTCGAGGATCTCGCCCTTCACCTCCACCGTGATCTTGCGCGACAGGTCGCCTCGCGCGACCGCGGTCGTCACTTCGGCGATGTTACGCACCTGGTTGGTCAGGTTGCCGGCCATCTGGTTGACGTTGTCCGTGAGATCCTTCCACGTACCGGCCACACCGGGCACCTGCGCCTGACCGCCGAGCTTTCCTTCCGTTCCCACGTCGCGCGCCACGCGCGTCACTTCGGAAGCGAAAGCGTTGAGCTGGTCCACCATCGTGTTGATGGTGTCTTTCAGCTCGAGAATCTCGCCCTTCACGTCGACCGTGATCTTTCGCGACAGGTCACCGCGCGCAACGGCCGTCGTCACCGCAGCGATGTTACGCACCTGCGCCGTGAGGTTCGACGCCATCGCGTTCACCGAGTCGGTGAGGTCCTTCCACGTCCCGGCCACGCCCGGTACGACCGCCTGACCACCTAACCGTCCTTCGGTTCCGACTTCGCGCGCAACGCGCGTGACCTCCGCTCCAAATGAACGCAGTTGGTCCACCATCGTATTGATGGCTTCCTTGAGCTGCAGGATTTCGCCGCGCACGTCGACGGTGATCTTTCGCGAGAGGTCGCCGTTGGCGACGCCGATCGTGACATCGGCAATGTTGCGGACCTGGGCCGTGAGGTTTCCGGCCATCTGGTTCACGGAGTCCGTCAGGTCCTTCCACACCCCGGACACACCGCGCACCTGTGCCTGTCCGCCGAGTTTTCCTTCGGTGCCCACTTCGCGGGCGACACGCGTGACTTCCGAGGTGAACACCGAGAGCTGGTCGATCATGGTGTTCACGAGTCGCGCCGAACGGAGGAACTCGCCTTCGAGCGGACGACCATCGACTTCGAGTGCCATCGACTGACCGAGGTCACCCTTTGCGACGGCGCCCACGGCGCGAGTTACTTCAACGGTCGGGAAGACGAAGTCGTCGATGAGTGTGTTGATGGCGGAGATCTCATCGGCCCAACCGCCAGTGGCGCCGGGCACCGACATGCGCTGCTTGAGCTTTCCCTCGCGACCCACCATGTGAGAAACGCGCGCAGTCTCACGCGCGCGTCGTTCGGCGAGGGTTACGATGTCGTTGAACGCGTCGGCGATCTTCCCTTCAACGCCGGTCAGTTCCTGCGGGAGCCGTACCGAAAAGTCGCCATCGCGAAAGCTTTTCATCGCGTTGAGCAACTGCCGCGAAAAAGCGTCGACCGTTGCTCCATTTTCGATCGGCGCTTGCTGTAACAGGAAGGTGGAATCCATGGAGGGAAGAGGATTTGCTGCTTGCTCCATGGGCACCCCTCGGCTGGTAAGCGTCCGAACTCAACGGCAACGATAGCTGGGAAAGGTTGGTTTTTTGTGATAAACGCGGAATATGCCCGGGGAGGCGCTTTGTCCTACTACTTCCGGATAGGATGGGGCTGCTTCGGGACTGCAGGAGAAGCGAGTAGCAAAGCACCCGGCGACCAGCGACCCGCGAGATCATGTGTGGATGCCACGGAGCGACTCGACGCCGGCCCTCATTTCAGCTATTCCCTGATCGCCAATGGCTGGCCGCTTGCTAATCGCTAGTCGCTGATCGCTAATCGCTGACCCCCCATGTGGTTACTTCCACTCTTCTCCGGATTGGCCCGGCTGGCCTCGCACATCTATTACAAGGTGCGATTCACCGGCCCTGCTATTCCGGCCGGTCCGGTGCTCCTGGTGGCGAATCACCCGAATTCGCTGCTGGATCCCACGCTGGTCGTGGCGGCGGGGAGTGTACCCGTCCGCTTCCTGGCCAAGGCTCCGCTATTCGAGGACCGGAAGCTCGGATGGCTGATGCGGGCGGTCGGCGCCATACCGGTTTATCGGAAGGCCGACGACCCGTCGCAGATGTCGAAGAACGAAGATGTCTTCCGGGCCGTCTGCGACGTTCTCGCCCGAGGGGCGGTGGTCGGGATCTTTCCGGAGGGAATCAGTCACAGTGATTCGGCCATGGCGCCGCTCAAGACGGGCGCGGCACGGATAGCGTTAGGCACCGCGGCACGGACCGGGTATCCCATCTCGATCGTGCCGGTCGGGCTGTCGTTTCGGGCCAAGGAGATTTTCCGATCGGACGCCTACGTGGTGCGGGGCTTTCCGATCGCCTGGGGCGATCTCGTCTCACGCGGCCCTGACGACGCCGACGCCGTGCGTGAACTGACCGCCCGGATCGAATCGGCACTTCGCGGCGTAACGGTCAACCTCGCCTCGTGGGAAGACCAGCCGGTCGTGGAAACCGCGCTGCGCGTATGGGAAGCGGAGCAGTCGACTCCGTCACGTGATGCCGAACGCCTCGCGCGGATTGAATACACCACGAAGGCGCTCGAGCGAATCCGTGCGTCGAATGATTCGAATGGCACGACGCTCATCGCCGATGTACGCCGGCACGATCGCCGCCTCCGCTGGCTGGGATTGCGGCCGTCAGACCTGAACGCCGACCTGGCGACGAGCAACACTATCGAGTGGGCGGCCCGTCGCCTTTACCTGTTTCTGCCACTCGGCGCTGTATTCGCGTTGGCGGGGGCGGTGCTCTTCTGGCCTCCGTACAAACTGACGGGCATGATCGTCGACCGACTCCGTTTGCGGCGTGATGTGATGTCGACATGGAAGCTGCTGATCGGAATCGTGCTCTACCTGCTCTGGCTCGTCGTTGTGGTCTGGCTCATCGGCGCGACCATTGGATGGTGGGCGGCGCTCGCCAGCGTCGTGCTCATTCCGGCCGTAGGTATCGTAGGACTGCACCTGCGCGAGAACTGGCGTTCCACGTGGGACGATGTTCGCCGGTTCTTTCTGTTGCGATCGCGCGGTGATCTGGTCGAGAAGCTTCGAGAGGAACAGAAGGATCTCGCGCTACGGCTTGAGGCGCTTCGATAAGGCTTTGAACGGGACGTACAACTCCGCAACACCTGGGGGTGCGGATTCCGCGAATTGGATCGGATTGCTCCGTGCTCGCTTCGGCCGCCACCGTGCTGGGTCGGCACTAATATTGGTTTGATCAGATCCGATCACACAGACTTTTCTGCTGTGGATTCACGCTCTGAGGCGTGTCTGACTCGAGAGCAATCCGATCCAATTCGTGTAATCCGCCCCAGGTGTTGATGTTGATTTTGATGTTGCTGTCAGCAACACACTCCTGCAGTATCTGACGTCGTCGACCTCACTACACATGAAGAAACTCTTTCTTGCCATTGTGCTCGCGCTCACGCCAGTCACCACGGCTGTAGCGCAAAACCGGATCACAACTCCCAAGGAAGAATTCGGATCGAATTACGGAGACGACTACTTCCTCGCCAACTACCAGCAGATCTCGAAGTACTGGCACAAGCTTGACGCCGAGTCGGACCGGATGATGGTGCAGGAGATCGGCAAGACCGCCGAGGGCCGGCCGCACCTGATGGCGATCGTGACATCGCCGGAGAATCATCGGAACCTCGACCGGTATCGCCAGACGTCGATGCGTCTCGCACTGGCGCAGGGGCTCACGGACGATGCAGCGCGACAATTGGCGCGTGAGGGGAAGGCTGTTGTCTGGATCGACGGAGGCCTTCACGCATCGGAAGTGTTAGGCGCCCAGCAGCTGGGCGAGATGGTCTACCAGATGGTGAGTCGCACCGATCCGGAGACGA
>DASRPK010000083.1:0-11955 GCA_035646395.1 Gemmatimonadaceae bacterium
TGGGACATCCCCTTCACGCAAGCCGACAACACGGGCGCCGTGTCGGGCCTGATGGTCCTGCTGTCGATCCTGATTTTCGCGCTGAAGATGGCGTTCTTCCTGTTCCTGTTCATCTGGATCCGCTGGACGCTGCCGCGCTTCCGGTATGACCAGCTCATGTCGTTAGGGTGGAAGATCTTCCTGCCGGTCGCACTGGCGTACATCGTGATCGTGGCCTCGCTCATCCTGGCACTCGACGCCGCGGGCATCGAACGCGGGCTCGTGTACGGGCTGATCCTGTTCGGCGTGAATGCCGTGCTGTTGCTGGTCCTGTTCGTGGTGCTTGATCGCGGGCGCATCGTGAGTGCGGCGTCGCCACGAACCGCCGGAATGCGGCTCGCTCACCTCCGCCAGCTCGCCGCCGAGCGGGCCAGACTCTCTGCCATGGGACCCCGCTGATGGCGATTGGCGTCAAGATTCTCGAACGTCCGATCGAGCAGACGAGCTACGTGCGCGCGACGCTCTCGGGTATGGGGAACACGCTCCGGCACCTCGTGCGGCCACACAAGGTCACCACGCAGTATCCGGAAGAGCGTGAGCCGCTTTCGCGCCGCTGGCGTGGCACGCACCGGATGCTCACCACGGAAGACGGCAAGGCGAAGTGTGTGGCCTGCGGTCTCTGTCCCACCGTGTGTCCGGCGAATTGCATCAAGCTCGTGCCCGGCGAGGATGAGCAGGGCAACCGATACCCGCTCGTGTTCGAGATCGACGAGTTCCGCTGCATCTTCTGCGGATATTGCCAGGAGGTCTGCCCGGAGGAAGCGATCCATCTCGGCAGGCATTACGAGAATTCGGAGTACAGCCGCGAAGGGTTCGTGTATGACCTCGAGCGGTTGACGGCGCAGACGCATCCTGTGTGTGAGATGTGGGATCCCGCTGACCCGCGCGGCGAGTAGCAATGCCCACGCACCTCCCGCTGTTCTACCAGGTTCACTTTTACCTCTTCGGGCTGCTCGCGATAGCGTCGGCGCTGGCGTTCGTCACGCGCAAGAGTCCCGTGTCGGCGGCGTTGTGGCTGGTGTCGGTCATGTTCAACCTTGCCGCCCTGTACGTGATGATGGACGCGCACTTCATCGGCGCGATCCAGGTGCTGGTATACGCCGGCGCCATCATGGTGGTATTCCTGTTCGTCGTTATGCTGCTGAACCTCGGTCATCCCGACGAGCTGTCGGACATCCGGGGGAAGTGGGGACGTCTGGCCGCCGGTGGCATTGGGCTCGCACTCCTGGCGCAGGTCATGGTGCTGGCCAGGACCCGCTTCCTGCCGGCGCTGCAACCGCCGACGAACCCGGTCTTTGGTGGCGCTCCGGCTCGCAATGCCGTGAACTCGGTCGCTGAGCCGCTCTTCACGCAGCATCTTCTGGCCTTCGAACTCACCAGTATCCTGCTGCTGGCAGCAATCGTTGGGGCGGTGGTACTCGGTAGGCGTCGGACCGCCGAGGCGGAGCCGGTCAATTCCGGGGGCGCGGCATGATTCCCGAAGCACTCGCACTCTCCGCGGTCCTGTTCACGATCGGCACCATCGGGGTGCTCACGCGGCGCAATGCGATCGTGATCTTCATGTGCGTCGAACTGATGCTGAACGCGGTGAACCTCACCTTCGTCGCGCTCTCCCGGATGTATGGCGTCACCGGGCAGGTCTTCGTTGTCTTCGTCATGACGGTCGCCGCCGCTGAAGCCGCCGTTGGCCTCGCGATCATCATCGCCATCTTCCGTCACGGCCAGTCCGTGAACCTCAAGAACATCAATCTTCTCAAAGGGTGATGCTGCTACCAGGCGTGCCTGTCCAGGAAGCGGCAGGCGCCGCGCACCCGCTCGCCGGAACGGTCGCCGATCTGGTCTGGCTGGTTCCGGTCCTTCCGTTCATCGGGTTCCTGGTGAACGGGATGCTGTCGCTGCTGCCGGCGACGCATATGGGCCCAGCGGATCCCGCAGCTGCGGGTCACGATCACGGGCACGCTGGCGAAGGAGACGCCGATTACGGCCACGACGACCACCACGTAGCGCGTCATCCGTACCATCGGATTGTCAGCCTGGTCGGGCCTGCGGTGTTAGGCATCGCCTTCGCGCTCACGGTGGGCATTTTTTTCGCGTTGTCAGGCGCCCACGCCGAAGAGCCGTTCGTGCGGACCCTTTTCCCGTGGCTCGTGACCGGCGACCTGCACCTGAACGCCGCGTTGCAGGTCGATCAGCTCTCGATCGTGATGACGCTCGTGGTCACCGGCGTCGGGTTCCTGATCCACGTGTTCAGTGTCGGGTACATGCAGGACGACCCCGGCTATCCGCGTTACTTCGCGTACCTGAACCTCTTTGTGTTCTTCATGCTCGTGCTGGTGTTAGGCGCGAGTTATCCCGTCCTGTTCGTGGGCTGGGAAGGCGTCGGGCTCTGCTCATACCTGCTGATCGGCTACTGGTACTCGGACAAGGCGAACGCCGACGCAGGCAAGAAGGCGTTTGTGATGAACAGGATCGGCGACTTCGGTTTCCTCGTCGCAATGTTTTTGCTCTTCGCCAACCTGGGCGTGCTCGACTTCGTCGGCGTATCGGGACGGGCGGCGGAGCTGGGCGAGGGAAGTGCGGTTATCACCGCTGTCGGACTGTTTTTCTTCCTCGGCTGCGCGGGTAAGAGCGCACAGATTCCGCTCTACACCTGGCTGCCTGACGCGATGGCCGGGCCGACACCCGTGTCGGCGCTGATCCACGCCGCCACGATGGTGACGGCGGGCGTGTACCTCGTTGCGCGCAGTTCGGCCATCTTCGCGCTGGCGCCGGTGGCCAGCCTGACCGTCGCACTGGTCGGCGCCATCACGGCGCTCTTCGCCGCGACGATTGGCCTCAAGCAGTGGGACATCAAGAAGGTCCTCGCCTATTCGACCGTGTCGCAGCTCGGCTACATGTTCATCGGCGTGGGCGTGGGCGCCTATGCGGCCGGCGTGTTCCATCTCGTGACGCACGCGTTCTTCAAGGCGTTGCTGTTCCTCGGATCGGGCTCGGTCATTTTTGCGATGCACCGGGCGTACCACCACACGGGCTCCCACGCCGACGCGCAGGACATGCGTAACATGGGCGGCCTGCGAAAGTACCTGCCGTGGACGTTCGGCCTGATGTGGGTTGCCACGCTCGCCATCGCCGGGATCCCGCCGCTTTCCGGATTCTTCTCGAAGGATGAAATCCTGGCGTCGGTGTTCGCGCGCCGGTCGCACTCGACCCTCGCCGAGGCGAGCTTGTTAGGCATTCCGGGATCGGTGTTGTTGACGTTCATCTACGTCATCGGGCTCGCCGCCGCACTGCTGACGGCGATCTACATGACGCGCATGATGCTGTACACCTTCCACGGGCCGAACCGCTCCGGAGACGCCGAGCGTCAGGAGCTCCGGGAGGCGCCATGGGTGATGACGGGGCCGCTGGTGGTCCTCGGTGTGCTCAGCGCGGTCGGCGGATATCTCAATTTCCCGGCGTTCTTCGGGTCGGTCGGCCAGAAGTTGCATCACTGGCTGGAGCCGGTCACGGGCGCCTCGGCGCTGCACATTACGCATGGTGAGGAGGCGCATCTCGCGGTGGGCACGGAGCTCGCCCTCATCGGCCTCGCGGTCCTGATCGCGTTAGGCGGCATGGCGTACGCGTACGCCCGCCTGAAGCCGGCTGCCCTGGTTCCCAAGGCGCAGTCGCCGGAATCCACCGGTATCGAGCGCCTCCTGGAGCACAAGTATTACGTCGATGAAGCGTACGACAGGGCGATCGTCAAGCCCGTTGTTGGTCTCTCGCGCCGTGTCCTCTGGCGCGGTCTGGACGCCGGCGTGATCGATGGTTTGCTGGTGAATGGGAGTGGCTTTCTCATGCGCGGCCTCGGGTGGGTCGGCGCGCGACTGCAGTCGGGCCAGGTCGGCACCTATGCCTGGGTGCTCGTCATCGGTGTGCTGGCAGTGTTAGGCGCCTTTTCGCTCACCTGACCATGGCCGCCTTCCTCGCATCGATCAATTACAACACCTGGATCCTCCCGGCGCTCCTCATCATTCCGACGATCGGCTCGCTGATCGTCTGGCTGCACGGCGCGGTCGCCGGTCAGGGCGAAGCCGCCTCCATGACGGCACGACGGCTGACGCTCTGGATCCTGATCCTCGAGTTCATCGTCTCGATCGGACTCTGGTGGTCGCTCGACCAGCAGAATGCGCAATGGCAGGCCGTCTTCGATAAACCCTGGATCGAGGCCTGGGGGACGCGGTTCACGGTGGGCGTCGATGGCCTCTCGGTCATGATGGTGCTCCTGACGACGCTCCTCATGCCGCTGGCGATCCTTGGCGGCTGGACGAGCGTTCGCAAGAAGGTGCATGGCTATCACTCCCTGATGCTGATCCTGACGACGGGCATGCTTGGCGTGTTCGTCGCCAAGGACCTCTTCCTGTTCTACGTGATGTGGGAAGTGATGCTGGTCCCGATGTACTTCATCATTGGCATCTGGGGCGGGGAACGCCGGATCTACGCCAGCCTCAAGTTCTTCGTCTACACGATGGCCGCCTCGCTGCTGATGCTGGTGGCGATCGTCTACCTCGGTGTGGCGGCCGGTGAACCGTTAGGCAGGCCGACGTTCGACTACGACGCGATCCTTGCGCTCAACCTGTCACCAACGGCCTCGTTCTGGCTGTTCGGCGCCTTCTTCCTCGCGTTTGCGGTGAAGGTGCCGATGTTCCCGTTCCATACATGGCTGCCCGACGCCCACGTCGAGGCACCGACGGCGGGTTCCGTCATCCTTGCCGGCATCCTGCTGAAGCTCGGGACGTACGGCTTCCTCCGCATCGCCCTGCCGTTTTTCCCCGGTGTGGCGATGTACCCGTGGGTTCGCACGACCATCATCGTGCTCGCGGTGATCGGCGTGATCTACGGATCGCTGGTCGCGCTCGTGCAACCGGACATCAAGAAGCTCGTGGCGTACTCCTCGGTCGCCCACCTCGGCTTCGTCATGCTCGGCATCTTCGCGCTCACCGTGGAGAGCGTGCAGGGCGCATTGATGGTCATGATCGGGCACGGACTTTCCACCGGCGCACTGTTCCTTCTCGTCGGCATCATCTACGAAAGAACACACACCCGACTGATCGACGACTACGGCGGGATCGCAAAGGTTGTCCCGTTGTTTGCGACCATCCTCACCATCGTGGCGCTCAGCAGCATCGGCTTGCCCGGCACCAACGGATTCGTCGCCGAATTCCTCGTCATGATCGGCGCCTTCCGCACCTATCCGATTCTGACGGTGTTGTCGGCGACGGGCGTCATCCTGGCCGCGGCGTACCTCCTCTGGGCGCTGCAGCGGATGATCTACAACAAGCTCGACAAGCCCGCGAATAAAACCCTGCCGGACCTCAACTGGCGGGAATTCGGTCTTCTGGTGCCGATTCTTGTCGGTATTCTGTGGTTAGGCGTGTACCCGAAGCCGGTGCTGGACCGGATGGAAGCGTCGGCACAGAAGCTCGTTGAGGACGTCGGACGCAACGCCGAACGGCAGCGGGCCTCGATGATGCTGGGAGGGCGGTGAGATGATGTTGCCGCTCTTCGCCCAGACAGCCGTGACGCTCGACCTGTCGCGCCCGATGGATCTCACCCGCGCGATCGCCCCGGAGCTGATCCTCTGCGCCGGCGCCATGATCCTGCTGCTCTATGCGGCGTGGCGCCCGGAGAGCGAGGCGCATCAGCGCCTTGTGGGGTTCGGGTCGATGGTAGTCACCATCATCACGCTCATCAGCGTACTCGTCGTCAGCGTGTCCGGATGGTCCGCTGGAGCAGGCCCGGTCGCCGTCGACGGATTCCGCTGGGCGGCGGACGTGATCTTCCTCCTGGCGACGCTCATCGCGATCGGACTTTCGATGGATTACAACGCCCGCGAGGGGATCACGGCACCTGAATCACATGTGCTCGTGCTGTTCGCGACCGTGGGCATGATGATCATGGCCGGGGCACGCGACCTGATGGTGCTGTTCCTCGGCCTCGAGACGATGTCGGTATCCGTGTACGTCCTGGTCGGCATGAACCGGCGTTCGGCGAGGTCCGCGGAAGGAGCCCTGAAATATTTCCTGCTCGGTGCCTTCTCGACGGCGTTCCTGCTCTACGGGATCGCGCTCGTCTACGGAGCGACCGGTTCGACGAACCTGTCGGAAATCGGCGGACGGATCAGCGCGCTGTCGTTAGGTGACAGCCCCATGCTGCTGGTCGGCGTCGCGCTCCTGCTCGTCGGTTTCGCCTTCAAGATGGCGGCGGCTCCGTTCCACATGTGGGCGCCCGACGTCTACGAAGGCGCGCCTACGCCGATCACCGGGTACATGGCGGCCGCGGTCAAGGCCGCGGCGTTCGCGGCGTTCTTCCGTGTCTGGATCGAGGGGTTCGGCCACATCTACGTGGCCTGGCACGATGCGCTGTGGTGGCTGGCGGTGGTGACGATGTTCGTGGGGAACCTGGTCGCACTGCAGCAGCGAAATCTGAAGCGCATGCTCGCGTATTCGAGCATCGGGCACACGGGCTTCCTGCTCGTGGCCATCACGTCGGCGACGTCGCAGTCGCCGAGTGCGATGTTGTTCTACCTCTTCGCGTACACCCTCGCGACCATGGGCGCGTTTGCCGTGATCGTTTCGCTTGGCTCTGGCGACAATCCCCGTGAGCGCGTCGAGGACTACCACGGGCTGTGGCAGGAACAGCCATCGCTGGCGATTGCCATGACCGTCTTCATGCTGGCAATGCTTGGCTTCCCGGTGTTCGGTGGCATGGGCTTCTTCGCCAAGTGGTACGTCCTCCAGACCGCGATCGACGCCGCCGCACCACAGGTCCGGCTGGCCGTCATGCTCGTCCTGGCCACGACGATCTCGGCCGGCTACTACCTCTATGTGGTGATGGTGATGTTCATGAAGCCGCGGCCGGACATGGCGCCACCATTACCGCGCGTCGGCGGGATGTCGCGCGCCGTGATTCTTGCTTCGGTGGTGCTGCTGCTTGTCTTCGGATTGTTCCCGGATCCGGTGGTCAGGTGGGCGCGCGCGGGAACCGAGTTGACCCCCGCCATGGCACCCGCGGCCGCGCTACCGACATCGAGTCAATAGCGACCGCCTTTCACCGCGTTCCGGATCAGCGGGGGGACGACTATCCTGCTGAGGGACGCACCTCCCAGAACGCGCCGCGCACCTCTTTATGGCAATCCATCCGGGGATTTTCCGCCAGTATGACATCCGCGGGATCGTCGACCATGACCTCACCACGGAGGCGGCCGTCGCGATCGGCCGCGCCTATGCGTCGCTGCTGGTCAGCCGCGGCATCAATGGCACCGTTGCCGTCGGAAGGGACAATCGGCCCAGCGGAGGCCGGCTGCGTGATGCACTGGTTGACGGCCTGACGAGTGCGGGCGCGAGCGTAGTCGACATCGGAGTTGTGCCCACACCGATGCTCTACTGGAGCCTGCATCACCTTCCGGTGGTGGGAGGCATCCAGATCACCGGCTCGCACAATCCGCCGGAATACAACGGCTTCAAATTGTGCGTGGGCCATGAATCGCTGCATGGCGAGGGCATCGCGGAGTTGCGCCATCTCATAGAGCGCGGTCACTTCACCTCCGGTGAGGGATCGGTTCGAAGCGAACGCATCACCGATCGTTATGTGGATGACGTCGTTGCCCGCACCGGCCCACTCAAGAAGCGCTTGAAAGTGGTTTTCGATTGCGGCAATGGCGTGGGCGCTGTGGTATCGCGTGATCTGTTCGACCGGCTCGGAATCGACGCGTCGTACATCTTCTGCGAGAGCGACGGCACGTTTCCCAATCACCATCCGGACCCGACCGTGGTCGAGAACCTTCACGACATCATTCGCGAGGTGAAGGCGCGACGAGCGGACCTGGGCATCGCGTTCGACGGCGACGCCGACCGCATTGGCGTGGTCGATGCCAGGGGCGAGATCGTGTGGGGCGACCACATCCTCATCCTGTACGCCCGCGACGTCCTGGCGCGGACGGGCGCGGGGCAACCAATAATCTTCGACGTGAAGTGTTCGCAGGCCCTTCCGTACGCGATCGAGGCCGCCGGCGGAACACCCGTGATGTGGAAGACGGGCCACTCACTGATCAAGGAGCGGATGAAGCAACTCAACGCGCCGCTCGCCGGTGAAATGTCGGGCCACATGTTTTTCGCGGAAGGCTTCTACGGGCACGATGATGCGCTGTATGGCGCGGCGCGCCTGCTCCGGATCGTTGCCGCGTCAGGCATGAGCGTCGAGGAGATGCTGGGTGATGTCCCCAAGTTCGTCTCTACTCCTGAAATTCGGGTTGACTGCCCGGACGAGATCAAGTTCGAGATCGTCCAGCGCGCGGTGGATTATTTCCGGGCGAAATACGACGTCATCGACGTCGATGGAGTCCGTGTTCTCTTCGGCGACGGCTGGGGACTCATCAGGGCGTCCAACACGCAACCGGTCCTGGTCACTCGATACGAGGCGCTCACGAATCAGCGGCTCAACGAAATTCAGCGGTTGATGGAAACCTGGCTTCGTTCGCAGGGCGTATCCCCGTGACCCTGCTTCGTCCCCCATCCGCCATCCGCCGTCCGTAATGCCCTGATGTCGCGCCGCTGGCTCGTCCTGCTCATCGCTGCGCTCGCGATCCTGCTGTTGGCCGGTCGCATGTTGTCGGCGTGGTACGTGGACTACCAGTGGTTCGCGGTGCAGGGCGCCAGCCGCCTCTGGTGGGCAAAGGCGATCGACCTGGCGTGGCTGCGCCTCATCGTATTCGCGGTGGTGGCACTGTTCGCGTTCCTGAACCTGTTCGCGGTCCGTCGCTCGATACGCTCGCTCCGCCTGCCGCGACGCATCGGAAATCTCGAGTTCAGCGAGGAAGTTTCGGCGCGGATTCTCAACCGGTCGGTCATCACGCTTTCGATCGTACTCGGCTTCCTCTTCGCGCTGCCGCATAACGATTGGATGTCGGTAGACCTGATCCGCAACGGCATCCCGTTCGGGGAAACCGACCCGTATTTCCGCTTCGACCTCGGAACCTGGCTGTATCAACTTCCCCTCGAGGCGCACACGCACATCTGGGCGATGATCGTCCTGCTCGCGATCACGCTGCTCGTCATCTTTCTCTATGCGCTGACGCCGAGTTTACGCTGGGAAGGCGGACAGTTGCACGTCAGCGGTCACGTGCGCCGGCATATCTCGACGCTCGCCGGCGTCCTGCTGGTGCTGCTGGCGTGGGGATATCGACTCGACGCCTACGAGCTGCTGCATGAAGGAACCGGGCCGCTCGGCGCGCTGTCGGCCGTGGACCACCGCATCGGAATTCCGGCGAACCTCACGCTGGCCATGATCGCCATCGCCTCGGCGGTGCTGGTCACGTGGACGGGATGGCTGGGGCAGACGCGAGTCGCGTTCGTGACAATCACCATCATGCTGCTGGCAGCACTGTCGGTGCGTCAGGTGGTTCCGGCCGTTGGCGGGCGCTTCGTAACGGCCGACAACCCGGAGGCACAGGAGCAGTCATATCGTGGCATCCGTCACGCGTACTCCCGACGGGCATATGGTGTCGACGCAATCGAACGCGTCACGTTGGCCGACGCGCCGGCGTTTGCGGATGCCTTACGAGGCGCGTCGCTCTGGGACACCGAAGCGATGCGTCGCGTTATCAGCGGCACCCGACAGGGAGCGCGGCCTAACGGGTCAGTGGGGTGGCAGGGGCAGGATGGCAGGCTGGTGGCATTCGCGCTCGAGCAGCCGATCGGGCCGGAGGGCGTCGACTCGCTGCCGTCCTGGGGCATCAACCGCGTCGCCGCGGATGTCACCGATGACCGAGGTGCGCCGGTCACGCGTGAGGACCCCGACGCACCGCGTGTCCTGCGGGGCGTGCTCGTGCACGATTCGGCCGCGACGTATTACGTCCTCTCTGACACCGGGCGTCGAATCGTCGCCCGTTCGCTCGATTCCTTCAGTGCGCGACTCGCCCACGCCTGGCACCTGCAGAACCCTTCGCTGCTGAATACACGCGGGCGCGAATCGCCGGCGCGGCTGTTGTTGCGACGGGATGTGCGCGAACGCGTGGCGGCGCTGTATCCGTTCTTCACGCAGGGGCGTCGCGTGATGCCGGTGGTCTGGCGGGATTCCGTGTTCTGGACCGTGCCCGTATTTGCAACATCCGACTGGTATCCGCTGAGTCAGCCGCAGTCGTTCAACGGAACCGACGTTCGATATCTCCAGCAGGCAGGGATCGCGGTCGTGAACGGGCACACGGGGGGGGTTACGACGATAACGGCGGCGAATCCCGGCCCGATGGCACAGTCGTGGATAGTCCGGTTTCCCGAGCTGTTCAGCGACGCCGCGACATTCGACATGAGCTTCCTCGTCAGACTGCCGCCTGCGAGGGACGCCGCGCTTCTCGTGGCGAACGTGCTGGCGGAAACGGGCCTGCGCGGCGAGTTCGAGGCACGTGCACACCTGCCCATTGCCACCGGTGACACGCTGTATTCACCCGCTGATGCTGCGCCGTGGTTCGACCGTACGACGAACACCGTCTCGTTCACGATTCCACTACTGGAGCCGACTGAGGACGTGCGTGGAATTCTTCTCGCGCGGGGCGGAGCCGACTTCCGCCTGCGCTGGATGCGTTCACCGACCAATGGGCTTCGATGGACCCGTGTCGCAGCCGAACTGCAGTCAGCGTCTGATTCCTCGCAAACGGGTCCGCGCGCGACGCGACCACTCGCCGGCCCGATTCGCATCGTGCCCTCGGTTGACGGGTTCGTCGCCCTGCAAACGCAATACGTCGTCAGGCCGGACGGCGTACCGCAGGTTCTGCTGGCCGCGGTAGCTCGCAAGGAAAGCGTCAGCACGGGACGCACGTTGATGGATGCGGCGGGGCTGCCGGATCCCGTGGTCGCTGACGTGCCAGTGACGCCGGAGGATTTCCGCAGGCGCGTGAATGCGCTGTATGAGTCCATGCGCGAGGCGATGCGGCGTGGTGACTGGGCCGGGCTTGGTGCCGCATACGAGGCACTGGGTCGGCTGTTGCGCTCGGCGCCGCCTTGATCGACTTGTAGAGCCCCAATAGCTTGCGCGCCGGCCCGTACCCCCAGAGGCATCAGTGAACATCCACGAATACCAGGCGAAGGAAATTCTCCGCGCCCTTGGTGTCCCTATTCCTCCCGGCGACGTTGCCACAACGCCGGACGAGGTGCAGCAGATCGCGGCCCGGATCGGGAAGCAGGTGGTCGTGAAGGCACAGGTACACGCCGGCGGGCGCGGCAAAGCGGGTGGGGTGAAGCTCGCCAGGGACGCCGCGGAAGCACGCGAGAAGGCGTCGGCCATCCTGGGCATGCAGATCAAGGGCCTCACGGTAGAGAAGGTACTGGTCACTGAGGCGTCCGACATCGCCAGTGAGGCGTACGTCGGCGTCATCATGGATCGCGCCAGCCGGAAACCGGTCTTCATGGTGAGCGCGGCTGGTGGCATCGATATCGAAGAAGTCGCCGCAAAAACACCAGAGAAGATCCTCAAGGTTCCGGTCGATACTCGTTATGGACTGCAGCCGTACCAGGCGATGCGGCTCGGTTTCTTTTTGTACGATGATCTCGCCAAGGCGCGCGCCGCATCGAAGATCATGCAGCAACTCTATACGGCCTTCGTGCAGAACGGATGTTCGCTCGCCGAGATCAATCCACTCGTCGTGACCCCCGCGGGCGACGTTGTTGCGCTCGATGCCAAGATGTCGATTGACGACAATGAGCTCGATCGTCGTCCAGCGATGGCCGCCTTGCGCGATGAAACCGCCGAGGCCCCTGGTGAAGTCGAAGCCCGGAACGCGAACCTCACCTTCATCAAGCTCGACGGAAACGTCGGTTGCTGCGTGAACGGCGCCGGCCTCGCAATGGCAACGATGGACCTGGTGAAGTATTACGGCGGCGAGCC
>DASRPK010000084.1:0-5779 GCA_035646395.1 Gemmatimonadaceae bacterium
CTCGAGAGCGCCGATCCCGGGTGAAAACACACCTGCCCCACGCCGAGCGCACTCGACCGCTCGAGCTCCTTCGTCAGACCGCCGCTCGCCCGCGCCCACTTTGCATCATCGGGCGTCGCGACGCTCAATACGTACGCAGCGTGAACCACGACTGCCTCGGGCTTGATCTGCGACTCGGCTAACGCTGCCTTGAACCGGGCAACGCGCTCCGGCTTGATGTTCGATTTGTCCCCGTAGAATTTCGGGATGGCCGTGAAGAGCTGCATCGCCGTCATGCCGGCGTTTGCCGCGCGGCGTACGGCCATGTGGATGCCGCCATTCTCTATCGTGTGGGCGCCGAGAAGCTTTTGCATACGGCGTGGCCGGAGCAGGAACTGTGCTTGTCAAATGCAAACGGGGACCGGCTCACCCGAGCCGGCCCCCGCTTTTGTCGGTGCGGAAGTCCTATCTGAACATCAATCCGACCGAGATTGGAACGAACATCGAGTTCGAGTCGTCGTCGATGTCATCTTCCTTGTCGAAGATCATGTGCCACCTGGCCTCGATTATCGAAGTGAAGCCGCTGAGCGGAAATTCGATTCCACCTCCAAGGTTGATACCACCCTTGTTCTCGGAGTCGAGACCGCCGCAATCGCTGCACCCAACGCGATACAGCCCGCCGCCGCCAATGATGTAGGGACGTATAGTGGCCGGCTCAGTCACCGGAAACGTCCAGACGCCATTCACGAGCGCGGTCAGAAGGGTGAGCTTCGCTTCATCGTCGAACTTGCTCTCGAACTGGTGGTAGACCACCTCGCCGCGAATCCCGAGCGGGAAGAACGGTCCCCGCCATTGCAAAAGACCTCCGGCGTGCCAGCCGGTGTTCGCCGCATCGCCGAAATCGGAAATCGGAAACGAGGCACCGGCGACAACCCCGAATGCAATCGGATTCCCCTGTGCCTGCAGCGGACTCAGCGCCAGCGTCGACGCCAGCGCCGCCGCCCCGATAAATGACCAACCCCTCCACCTGCGCGTGCGTGTCATCTGTTGCCTCTCGTTCTTGAGGTTGAGCCACAGTGCGCGAAGGCGCACGGACTTGCATCTGTCACTCTCAGACCACCGCGGTGCGAAACTAGAAACTTCAACCGAAAGCGCAACGGTTATCTGCGAGCTTTTACAACGCGGATACCAGAGCAAGCAAGTTGTGGAAAGTGAAATAAGTGATGTGGATATTTTCATGTCTTCGACTGTGGCAGCACCGAGACCCAGTTCGCGCGTAGTGAGTTTCCCGTCATCCTGTCGTCCGTTGTTCAGTTGGTAATACGGCGAAGGACATGTCATCATGGTCCTATACTGAAAAACGCGTCACTGAAAAACGGTAAACTCTCGACGCGCTACTGGTTGGGGTTGATCAACACACGGGTATTCAACGCCAGACGCCGTCCCGGTATGCAGGCCGTGTCGCACTCACCCGAGGGTCGGCAGAGTGATCGCTCCACCACACACGCACCGTATCACCCACCACCTGCACCGTCGGCTGCCGCGCGCGCTGGTTCGCACCCGACACTATCTCGCCCGCCTCGAAGATGTGCCCCATCGAGCGTGATACGGCCACGCCAACGCTCGGCGTGACGCTGTTCGGATCTTCATAAGCCACAGCCACGCGGTCGCCCGCAGCCGACACGCTCACCCACGCCGGAGTGGCGCCAAACACAATCGGCACCGGCGCATGAAACGTCCGCGCGCTGTCCATCGAGTGCGCGAAGAATACCCCGCGGCCCCCAGGCGGCTCGGCGAAATACGCGAGGTACACGTAGCCGGTCGAAGAGTCGGCGGCAATTGACGGAGGCGGCCGCCCGCAGCCGCGCGCACTCCTGTCGGTCGAGTCAGCAACAACCGGCGGCGTCCATGTCTTTCCCCCATCGAGCGACTCGGAGACGCGTAACACTCCACTGCTGTCGCTTCGCGCGGACCACCAGGCAGCCAGCAATCGCGACCCGTTGCGTGTTGCACGCAGCGATGCCGGACATCCGGCGGCCTGTGGCGATACGCTTCCCAGCGCCACCATTCTCGGGAGACGCGGCCCACCGAGCCTGATCTCGTTCCAGGCAATTTCACCGTGGCTGCACGATACGACAGACAGTCCGAGCGCTCCGAGGATCATTACGGTCAACCGGCGCGCGGCTGTCATCGCTCTCCAATACGCCGGAGGGTATCTTTCGAGGTCCAGAGCAGAATCATCTCCACGAATAATCGCATGGGCGCATCCACCGTTCGACCTGCACCCGCCGGCACTTCCGCGGCTTCAGCTTCTACCCAGAAACCCTCGCAGGCTTCCAGCGCCAGCGCGGGCCACCCCGAGGCTTCGGAATCGGCGGCATTCGCGCCCCCTGGCGCGCAGTCCTCACCGGTGTCCGGGTTCAACGGCAATCGGCGCGTTCCCACGGCGGTCAATGAGCCGGTGAAAAGCTACGCTCCCGGAAGCACCGAGCGTGCCGCGCTCAAGCAGAGATTGCGGGAAATGGCGGATGAGCGCGTGGACATCCCGCTGATAATCGGCGGAAAGGAAGTCCGCACCGGCGACCTCGCACAGTCGGTAATGCCCCACAATCACCAGCACGTTCTCGCCGATTACCACCGTGCAAAAGGTTCGAACATCGACGAAGCGGTCGAGGCGGCGCGGGCTGCGTCGCGCGAATGGGCAAGCTGGGCGTGGGAGGATCGGGCGGCGGTATTCCTCAAGGCCGCAGAGCTTCTGACGACGAGCTGGCGCGCGACGCTGAACGCCGCAACGATGCTGGGGCAGTCGAAAACAGCATTCCAGGCGGAGATCGATGCGGCATGCGAGCTCATCGATTTCTGGCGATTCAATCCGTATTACGCGCAACAGCTGTACGATCAGCAGCCGTTGAGCGATCACTCGATGTGGAACCAGCTCGACTATCGCCCGCTCGAGGGATTCGTCTACGCCGTCACGCCGTTCAACTTCACGTCGATAGCCGGAAATCTTCCCACCGCGCCGGCGTTGATGGGAAACACGGTCATCTGGAAGCCCGCGTCGAGCGCGATGCTGAGTGGCTACTACATCATGCGCCTGCTCGAGGAGGCTGGGCTTCCGCCGGGAGTGATCAACTTCGTTCCCGGCGACGCGGCGACGATCTCGGACAAGCTGCTCGGTCACAAGGACCTCGCGGGCGTGCATTTCACCGGCAGCACCGGTGTCTTCAACAGCATGTGGCGGACAATCGGCGCCAGCATGTCGAAGTACCGGTCGTATCCGCGCATCGTCGGCGAGACAGGCGGCAAGGATTTCATCGTCGCTCACGCATCGGCGGACCCTGTGGCGCTTTCCGTCGCTATCGCTCGCGGGGGATTCGAGTATCAGGGACAGAAATGCTCGGCGGCGAGTCGCATCTACGTTCCTGAATCGATCTGGCCGGAAGTGCGCGACCGCACCGTTGCGATCATGGACGATCTGAAGATGGGCGACCCTGCCGACTTCAGGAACTTCATGGGCGCCGTCATCGACAAGCGGGCGTTCGACAAGATTGGCGAATACGTCTCGCACGGCCGGGACAATGCGCAGATCATCGCCGGTGGTGGAGTGCACGGGGACGAGGGATACTTTGTCGAGCCCACTCTCGTCGAAACGCACGACCCGTCGTACAAGCTCCTCTGCGAGGAGATATTCGGACCGGTCGTGACAGCGCATGTCTACCCCGACGCCAAATGGGAAGAGACGCTCGCTACGGTAGACCAGACTTCGCCCTATGCGCTCACCGGGGCGATCTTCGCGCGCGACCGCGCCGCGGTGCGGACAGCATCCGTCGCGCTCAGGAATGCGGCTGGAAATTTCTACATCAACGACAAGCCTACCGGTGCGGTGGTTGGCCAGCAGCCGTTCGGCGGCGCACGCGGCTCCGGTACCAACGACAAGGCCGGCTCGATACTCAACCTGGTTCGCTGGGTGAGCGCACGGACAATCAAGGAGACGTTCTCGCCGCCGCTCGACTACAGGTATCCGTTCATGGCGGAGGAATAGCTTCCGCGTGACGACGACTGCGGCCGCCCGCACGCCGATCGAATCGCCCACCCGTTTCGATCCGGAAGAGCTGCGCGTCACGCGGATTCGTGCCCTTCGTGGTCCCAACTACTGGCGTCTCGCACCGGTCATCGCCGGCGACGTCGTGCAGGGTTCCCTCGAGAAGGTCACGTCTGCCGACGTGCCCGGCTTCACCGAGCGCCTGACAGGGGCAATCCCGTCGCTCGAATCGCACAAGTGCACGCGCGGGCATCATGGCGGGTTCATCGAGCGACTCATCGAGGGAACGCACTTCCCGCACATCCTGGAGCATGTCGCGCTGGAGCTGCAGACGCTCATCGGCAACGACGTCTCGTTCGGTCGGGTGGTTCCGTCCGGCGACGAGGGAGTGTGGTGGCTGATCGTCGCCTACGAGGAGGAGCAGGTTGGGCTGCAGGCGATGCGCGACGCGCTGAGGATCGTTCGTGCCTGCATTGGCGATGAAAAGCTCGACATCGCCTCGATTGTCGACGATCTGGTTTCGCTTTACGAATCTTCCCGGCTCGGGCCTTCGACCGGCGCAATCGTGGAGGAGGCGCGGCGTCGCGGCATTCCCGTCCGCCGTCTCAACAATTACTCGCTGGTGCAGCTCGGGCTCGGCAGCAATCTCCACCGCATCCAGGCGACGCTCACCGATTCCACGAGCGCAATCGGCGTCGAGATCGCGCAGGACAAGGACGATACCAAGCGCGTGCTGGAGAACATCGGACTGCCGGTCCCCAAGGGCGACGTCGCACGGACTGTCGAGGCCGCCCTCGACGTTGCGGAAGAGATCGGCTACCCGGTGATACTCAAGCCGCTAGCGGCGAATCACGGGCGAGGAATCTCGGGGCGTTGCGCGGATGCCGATGCGCTTCGCGCAGCGTGGGAGCGCTCGTCGGCCTACGGCTCGCGCATCGTTGTGGAACAGTTCGCCGAAGGTCGCGACCATCGTGTTCTCGTCGTCAACGGGAAAGTTGTTGCCGCCGCGGAGCGTGTTCCAGCTCACGTCGTCGGCGATGGAACTCACACGCTGGCCGAGCTGATCGCCAAAGCGAACGAAGACCCCCGCAGAGGGGTGGGACACACCAAGATGCTCACGCGGATTCCCACCGATTCGCGCGCGCTGGAGTATCTCGCCAGGGTTGGACGTACAATGCGGACTGTGCCCGCCGCCGGAGAGATGGTCGCGATGGCGGCGACCGCGAATCTCTCCACTGGCGGCACTTCGATCGACCGCACCGACGAGATGCATCCGGACAACGTCACCGCCTGCGAGATGGCGGCCGGCGTGATCGGACTGGACATCGCGGGCATCGATGTTCTCACGCCGGACATCTCCATCCCGTTCCGCGAGAACAACAGCGTCATCATCGAGGTAAATGCCGGGCCGGGAATCAGAATGCACACCCATCCCGCGGAAGGACGCGCGAGGAATGTCGCGGCGCCGATTGTCGATATGCTTTATCCGCCCGGTGTCGAAGCGACCATTCCCGTTATCGCGGTGACGGGCACGAACGGGAAGACGACCGTCACCCGTCTGATTGCCCATCTTTTCCGCGTGACCGAGAACACCGTCGGATTCACTACGACGGACGGCACGTATCTGGGCAACCGCCTCGTGATCGAAGGCGACATGACCGGTCCGTTCTCGGCCAACATCATCCTGTCGAATCCGACTGTGGACATCGCCGTTCTGGAGACAGCGCGGGGTGGAATCCTGCGTGCCGGGCTGGGGTT
>DASRPK010000085.1:0-4641 GCA_035646395.1 Gemmatimonadaceae bacterium
TGGAGATGATCGTCCTCGAAATCCTGCAGCATGAACCCATGCACGGCTGGGGCATTACTGAACGCATCGAACGGCGCTCGCACGGCCACCTCAGCATCAACCAGGGGTCGCTCTATCCGGCGCTCTATAGACTCGTCGCGCGTGGGTGGGTTTCCTCCGACTGGCGCCCCAGTGAAAACAACCGCAGCGCGCGCTACTACACCCTCACGCGTGCAGGACGGAAACAGCTCGCGGCAGAACGCGCCCAATGGGAAAAACTCTCCCTGGGCGTGAACCTGATCCTGGGGACGGCCAACTCATGAGCCTCCGTGCCTGGTGGTCGCGTCTGCGCGGTACGATGCGGCGCGACGATACGCTCGATCAGGAGATGGAACGCGAGATGGCGTTTCACCTCGACATGGCCACACAACGCAACGTCAGTCGCGGCATGTCAGCGGAGGAAGCGACGCGACATGCAAAAGCGACGTTTGGAAGCGCTGACGCGGTCAGGGAGGAAGCGCGCGACGCATACCGAGCACGCTTCCTGGAAAACGTCATTGCCGACGTACGGTTCGCGATTCGTGGCTTTCGGCGGTCACCGTCGTTCGCGCTGACCGCCATTCTGACCGTCGCAATCGGGATCGGCGCCAGTACCGCAATCTTCTCAGTCGTCGATGCGGTGCTCCTCCGGCCGCTCCCCATTCCGCGTCCCAATGACTTCACTTACCTGGGGTGGATATGGAAGAAAGGCAACGACATCCCCTCGCTGACGTCGTTGCAATACGAATACGTGCGTGAAAACAGCCGCACCCTCGACGCGCTCACAAGCTATCGCACGGACGAGGCCGCGATTGGCGACGAGAACTCGACGCCTGTTCGCGGCCTGCGTGTCAGCAACGATTTCTTCCGTGCGCTCGGCTTCTCGCCACGCCTCGGACGAGAATTCGATGCGAGTGAATTGCAGCCTGGTGGGCCATCAGTTCTGATACTCGGCGATGCGGTCTGGCGCACGCGATTCGGCGCTGATCAATCGATCGTAGGACGGCAAGTGCGGTTGAACAACGAGTCACGCACTGTGGTCGGTGTGATGCCCGCCGAGTTCCGCTTCCCGCCGGAGAGTTCTCACGATGGGTACCTCGTGCCATTCGCGGTGGAAGTGAATCCCGCCGATGACGGACACAACACCGAAGCGCTCGGTCGCTTCCGCCGCGGTACAAGCGAGACGGAGCGGGTGGCGGACATTCAGGCGCTGACGCAGTCGTTCCGCGCCGCACATCCGACGCTCGCCGAGGCCGGTGAATCGTTCAAGCTTTTCACACATCGCGATGTCCATGCCGGCAGCATTCGCCGTACACTCCTGCTTCTCTTCGGCGCCGTTTCACTCCTGCTGCTCATCGCGAGCGCCAACACGGCGACCCTGATGCTCGTCAGGGCGTCGGTGCGGAAGCGGGAGATCGCCGTACGCGCGTCCATCGGGGCCGGTCCGGGACGAATCCTCCAGCAGTTGCTCACGGAAGGTCTCGTGCTATCGGTGCTCTCGGCTACGCTTGGCGTGATCGCGGGCGTGCTTGCCCTCCGTGTTTTCCTGGCCGCCGCGCCGTCGGCTCTGCCAGCCGGCATGAATCCGCAAATCGACGGACGCGTGCTCACGTATGCGATCGTCGTCTCCATTGCCACCGGTCTTCTGTTCGGTCTCGCGGCCGCGGTGCCTTCGTTCCGCCTGCGATTGCAGTCCGGGATTCTTGGAAGCTCGAGGGGCGCAACCGGCGGCGGAACGCGCGCGCGAGACGCGCTCATCTTTCTGGAGACGGCAGCAGCGGTTGTTCTTCTCGCCGGTGCGACAATTCTCATAACGAGTTTTGTCCGTCTCGTGAGAGTGGATCCCGGTTTCGATACCGACAAAGTGCTCGCGGTCAAACTCGGACGTCTTCCTCCGGGTTACGATCCTTCGCGCCGGGATCAACTCGTCGATCGATTGCTCGAGCGGATGCGTGGAGTGCCCGGCATTGAATACGCTTCGGCCGCGCCGAACCTTCCCCTGGAGCGCGGCCGGAATTTTCCGGTAGACACACGCGAACGTCCAGATCTTGCCATCGGAGCCGTAGAGTTGCGCTTCGTCTCAGCCGACTACTTTGCGACGCTGGGCATTCCACTCATCGCGGGCCGCGACTTTGGACGTGACGATGTCGCGGGGGCCGAACCGGTCGCGATCGTGAACCAGGCGTTCGCGCAACATTTCTGGGGCGATACTACTCCAGTCGGTCGCACCATTCAGATCGGTCACTACAAGGACCGCTGGCTGCGTCCACAGCTGGAGAAACAGACACGCGTCATCGGTGTCGCGGCAAACATTCACGAGATCGGCCTCGATCGCGCGCCGCGCCCAACGGTCCTGCTGCCGCGAACACAGTCGAGCGACGGAACTCCGGTGCTGCTGATCCGGAGTACATCTCCCGGCATGGCGAACGTTGTCCTCGGGGCAGTGAAGGCCGACGATCCGCAGCTTGTGCCGACGGTGGAGCCGTTGAATGCAGCCGTTCGGCGTAGTGTGTCCGCGCCTCGCTTCCGGATGCTGCTGATCGGAACATTCGCCGGCTCGGCGCTGTTGCTGGCCGGCATCGGCATTTACGGCGTGATCGCGTCGGTGGTGCAGCAGCGGACGAAGGAGATCGGCATCCGCGTCGCGCTCGGCGCCAGTCGTGCCTCCGTCGCGTTAGGCGTCGTGCGTCGTTCCTTCCTCGTCGTGGCGGCGGGATCGACGGTTGGGCTGTTCCTGTTCTGGACGGTGCGCCAAATCCTGGCGACGATGCTCTATGACACGGCCACCGGCGATCCGCGTCTGCTCGCGATGACTATCGCGGTCCTGGCGATCGTTGCGACGCTTGCTGCCTGGATTCCAACTCGGCGCGCTGTACGCGTCGATCCCGCGACTACGCTTCGATTGGACTAACAAATAGCGCGCGACGGGCACGACGTAGGGAGATGTGCGTACGAGCATTACAGGCAGTTCTACAGTGCTGACGCCACATCGCTCGATTCCGACCGCGATCTGTTGGCGTGTCCAGGTCTGATAGCCGGTTTTTCGGACCGTGACATCGTAAGTGCCGGGTCGTTCTACAGCGGCACCGATAAATGCAGCGAATTCCTGATCTGCGCCGGTATAAGTACCAGTCGCCGAATCCGCGTATTGACCCTCGCGGATCACTAGCGTCGCACCTAACGCGGCCGGTTCTCCGGTCGCTGCGTCCCGTACTTTCACTACCACAGCGAATTGCGGCTCCGCGGTGCACACAGTGGGCTCAGACCCACATCCACTGATACAAAAGGCTGCCAACATTATGGTAGGCTTGACCGATGCCAAACTCTTTCTCCTTGCCCATTGCGCGGCAGAAATCCGCGGTCTGCGCTGCAGTGATGAAGGGACGTTAAGTCGATGAGCGCCACTCCATCGGTAAGTCTGAACGGACGATATGTGCCGCATACTTACCTGCTACCGCGATCGCCTCTGACAAATCAGATGCTGCCTACGGCATCTATTTACCTTTCACGTCACGTAGAACGCGAACATAGTCGGGTTCCCGAGCGAGACCGGCATGAACAGTGTTGAGCGTGACAAGGAAAGCTTTGCTTCACCTGGTCGCAACTGGAGACGCGCGATATGCGAGGCGATGTCGAGCCACCGGATTCCGTCAAAGACCTCCAGGACGAGCTGCTGTCAGGCCTGAACGAAACGCAGCGCCAGGTTCTCACCATCCAGACGACTTCGCGAAAGAGGCTGGACGAGCTGTTTTCTGAGATCTTCCACGCCGCAACGAAAGACAGCGGCGAGCTCCGTTCGATGCTGACTGAAAGACATGGTCTGGCCGCCGATAACGTCGACTTCCTCTTGAACCTCGCGCAGCAAGTCGATCCGGAGGCAGTGGACAGAGACAAGGTGGCTCTGAAAGAGGCCTTCAGCTATCGCGACTATCGCCAGGATCTGGACTGGCTGCTCAATGATCGGGATCGACCGTTCCACGCGGCCATGAGAATCCTCGGCCTGGGCTACTATGCGCCGGCCGCAGAATTCGTGCTCGATTGCTATTACGAAAAGGGTGCGCTGGAACCGATCGTCCGGATCAAAAGCAGCCAGGCATACCGCGTTGCAGGGAGGTTTGACGAGCTGCTCCACCATCTCCAAAAGGCGCAGCGGCATGATCTGATCGAGCGGCTGTGGATTTCGGTCGTTAGGCTTGCGCGAGCCGAATTCCTTTCCGTGCGTCACTCAAGCGACCCTGGTCAGCGACCATACGTGGTCGACCAGCAGAAGAATGTGGCCCTCGACGGCTATGACCACGCCATCGACTGGATGACCCGGCTCGGCCGCCTCGACGCAATTCGGCAGCTCACCGAGGAGCGGGACGCGATGCGCGAAGAACGCTTTGCCGCCCTGCCGCCCGCATCGGACCTTCGCCGGATGGATGAGGAAGTTTTCTGGGAAGTCATCTCGCGGGCGCTTTCGGAAGGGCCGACAACGCCCGAACAGCTTGCCGTCCTCGGCGAGTTACTACGCGCCTTCAAGGCCGCGGACATCAAGCGCTTCGGTTCCCTGTATGCCAGGAACATGAGGAAGCTTTACCACTGGAACGTGTGGGCGCTCGCCTACGCCGCGAGAGGCGGTTG
>DASRPK010000086.1:0-38349 GCA_035646395.1 Gemmatimonadaceae bacterium
GGCGCGCGCCCGGCTGGCCATCGTGTACGCCGAGTGTCGGGCCGGTGGATCCCGCGATTGTCCCCGGCGGACCAATCCCAATCCGCGCTCCGATGTGGAGCGGATCCGAACCACTGCTGAAGCTGCGCTGCGACAACAGCCCCGACTCGCTGAGGCCCATTTCGCCCTTGGGCTGTATTGGGAGAGGCGTGAGGAACATGCGCGAGCGATCGCCGAATTCAATCTCGCCCGTGAGGAACTCGGCGGGACTGGTGCGCTCCACGCGGCAATCGCGCGCTCGTATCGCGCTTTGGGCCAGTGGGATCAGGCGATCGCGGAGTTGAAACGCGCCATCGGTCTCGACCCGGCAGATGTCACCTCACTGGCAGACCTTGCGACCACGTATTCCCGTCTGCGCCGATACGACGAGTCCGTACGTCATTGGGACCGGTATCTGGCCCGTCGTCCAGACGCCTTCGAGGGAAGGATCATCAGGGGACACGTCTACCTTCGCTGGCTCGGGACGGTTGATACGCTTGCCGCCATCGTCGCTGCTCTCCCGGAAGAAACCCGGCGGCGTAGCCTTGTTACAAGGGTGTTTGTGGCACGATTGCAAGGAAGGCCTAACGATGCCCTGGCGGCGCTGGACTTGGCGCCGCGCCTCCCGCCGCAGGACACCGCCGCGCTCAGTTTCCCGCCGCTGCTCCGGGCCCAGGTGTATGCAGACATGGGGGATTCCGTGCGGGCGCGTGCGTATTTCGACACAGCACGTGTCCACCTGGAACGGCTGACGGCAATAAAGCCCGATGGCTATCGCGCTCTGCTCGCGCTCGGTCTGGCGTATGCGGGCGTTGGCCGTCACGTAGAGGCCAAGCGGATGGCTGATAGCGCCGCGGCATTCATGCCGCTCTCGCGTTCAGTCCCGTTAGGTACGACGGTAATGCGTGAAATGGCGCAGATCTTCGCGCAAATTCCCGAGTATCACGGGCTGGCCTTCGTCATCCTCGACAGTCTGCTGGATATGCCCGCCGGTCGCGAGGCGTCCGTCCCACTGCTGCGCATTGAGCCAACGTGGGCACCGTTACGTGCTGATCCAAGGTGGCAGGCGCTCCTCGTGAAATATTCGCCTCGATGAAGCGGCGACGATGTGCCCTGCTGTTCCTGCTGTCGCTATCGGTACCAGCCTTGGTTCGCGCGCAATCAGGAGCCGTGAGCGGGAAAGTTCTGGCGGCCGACTCGATCACGCCGGTCGCGGGCGCTGAGGTGCGCATCATCGGCGTGGGCCGTGTGACGACAAAGCTGGACGGCACGTACAGGTTGATCGGTGCAACAGGAACGCACGACATCGTTGTCACAGCACGGGGATTCCGGTCGGCACGGAGAGCCTTGCCGGTAGCCGATTCGGATACTGTGGTTGATTTCATGCTCGTGCCTAACCCGATTCCGCTCTCGGAAGTCGTCACCATCGGCCGGCGAGCCGACGCACGAACCAGCACCGAAACGCCGGTTCCGGTTGATGTCCTGACCTCGACTTCACTCGCCGAAACAGGGCTCGTCGAAACGTGGCAGGCGCTTCAGCGCCTGATACCGTCCGTGAATGTCCCCCATATCCCCCTCGGTGACAATCACGCACGACCGATCACACTGCGAGGTCTGTCTACGGATCAGGTGTTGATCCTGGTCGACGGAAAACGCCGGCATTCGTCGGCCGTTCTCACCGGCGGTCCCGTGACCAGCGGAACAGCCGCAACTGACCTCAGCACGATTCCATCAGGAGCCATCGACCGCATCGAGGTGCTGAGAGATGGGGCAGCCGCACGCTATGGTTCCGATGCCATCGCCGGGGTGATCAACATCGTGCTCAAGTCAGGCGAGGTTCGTGAAACCGTACTGTCCCTGAGTCAGGTCTACAGCATCGAAGGCGGCCGTACTTTTCGCGATGGCGACGTGGTCAATGTCAGGTCGTCGTACGGCCGGGACTGGGGCAACGGTGCGTCGGTGACTCTGAGCGGAGAGTTTCGTGACCGCGGACGCACCAATCGCGCGTACCCTGACGCTCGCCGGCAGTACTTCGTGGGTGACCCACGAAATGAAGACCCGCCGCGTATTTCCAGCCACGAGGGAAACGGAGAAATCCGTGACCTGATTGGCTTGGCGAAGGCCTTCCTGCCCCTCAGGGGTGGCACTGAATTGTACGTCGTCGGGGGAACACGTCACCGCGATGCAGCGTCTCCGACTACTTTCTTCCGGCGTGCGCTCGACGATCGCACGGTCCGCGCGATACATCCCGACGGATACCTATCGCGCAACGAAAGCGAATACACGGACTACTCAGCATTGTTAGGCAGCCGACGGACTTCCGGCGTGTGGCAATGGGATGTGAGTTCCGGTTATGGGCGGAATGTGGTGCGCCAGTACGTCCATAACACCAACAACGTCACGCTCGGCAACGAAAGCCCCACAGATTTCTACGCGGGGTCACTGTCGTCGAGCCAGTGGATCAGCAATCTCGACGTAACACGCGCTCCAGTCCTCTTGAATCCTTTCGAAGTTTCCGGCTCCGCCGGTCTCGAGCTTCGTCAGGATGGATATCGCATTCGACAAGGTGAACCTGATTCGTACCGCGACGGCGGTGTGCGTATTCTCGACGGGCCTTCGACGGGGAGACTCGGCGCCGTAGGATCGCAGGGAAACCCCGGGTTCCAACCGATTGATGAAGTGGACGCGGATCGAAGCAATCTCGCGGCCTACATCGAACTGGAAGGCAGCACCGAAAAGACACTCCTCAGCGTTGTCGGCCGATTGGAGAAGCACGGGGCCGAACCCTGGGCGATGCACGGCAAGATTGCTTCGCGCGTCCAGCTGCTGCCGGCTCTTGCAGTGCGCGGCGCGCTCGCCAGCGGATTCCGCGCGCCCTCGCTGGCGCAGGAGTTTCACTCCACCACCAACGGCATCCTGCGCCTCGTCAACGGGGTGAGTACTGCCTTTGTAATCCGTCACCTCCCGGTACACAGCGAGGCTGCGCGATTGCTTGGGGCTGTGCCGCTTCGACCCGAAACTGCCACTCATTTCAGCGGTGGGCTGGTTCTTGATCTTGCCACAATCGCGACGGTGACTGCGGACTACTTCACGATCGACGTGGACGATCGCATCGTCCGGACCAACGAATTCGTCGGCCCGCAGGTCGAGGAGATCTTCAACAACGCCGGCATGCGCGGCATCATTGGTGGCCGGTACTTCGGCAACGTGATCGACACCGAGACGCGCGGACTGGATATCGTCGTGAATCGGGCGAGTCGCCTTGGTCGCGGAGACTGGCGATTCATTGGAGGATTCAGCGCCGTTCGCACCCGGGTCACCCGCGTCTCACCGCCTCCGGAGGAATTCAGCGGATTCGACACGGTGCTCTTCAATCGGGCGCAGCAGGGCGCGATCGAACGCGGTCAACCGCAGCGGACAATCCTGCTCACCAACAACTACCGCATCGGCCCGTGGTCAATCAATCTGCATAACCAGCGGTTTGGCGAGGCGGCGCTACTCGATATCCGCGATCCCGCCGAGGACCAGACGGTGTCCGCCAAGTGGCTCACCGACATCAACGTGAGTTTTCGCGTCAGGCGGGATGTCTCCGTCAGTGTCGCCGCCGCGAATCTGTTCGACATCTATCCTGATGAGTGGAATGACTTCCCACTTGGCGTAGAGGCGACTGGCATGTCGAACTCCGGCATTTTCCGATACCCGGGTGGGATATCCCCTTTTGGCATGAACGGGCGGACGTTGGCCGTTCACCTGTCGTGGCGATAACAAGTCACGTTAGGTTGCGAGCCAAAACAGGCTGAGCCGTAGCGATACGGTAGTGATCAGCACTGTTGTGGCGGCCGAGTGTCGGACGTAAGCTGAGGCCAACGCGGCCGCACTGCGAGCCGACTCCCCTGACGATCTCCGGCACGCCAGCAGGAAGCCGGCCCGACCAACGGCCCTTCGATGAGGAGGACGTCATGCTGAGTCGTCATCCCTTGCGCGACGGAGTAGTGGCTGGCGTGCTTGGAGCCGGGAGTGTTGCGGCCTGGTTCTTCGTCCTCGACCTGCTGGCCGGCCGGCCATTCTTCACACCCGCCGTGTTAGGCGCCGCCGTGCTGAAACTGTTCGGCGGAGAGTTCGGGGGACGCGGCCTGGCCTTTCACGTCGCCGTCTACACCGTCGTTCATGTCGCGGCCTTCGTGGCGTTAGGCATCGCCACGGCACTCGCCACCAACGCGATGGAACGCAAGCCACGCGCCTTGAATGGCTTCCTCGTCCTGTTCGTCATCCTGGAGCTCGGCTACCTGGGTCTCGTGCGTCTGGCCGCCGGATCAGAGCTGTTCGGGACGTACGCCTGGTGGCAATTCGGCATGGCCAACCTGATCGCCGCGCTGCTCATGGGACGTTACATCTGGCAGACGCATCATCCGAAGGCGTTCTGGCAGCTGCGGACGTTGCATGAGGGGAAGAGCTAGGAGCAGGAGACAGGAAGCAAGGAAGCAGGAAGCAGAAACAGGGAAGGAACGAAACGGTTTTGAATCTCGAGGGCCCGAGGTCGTCAGACCCGGGCCCTCACTCCACCCCTGCTTCCTGCTTCCTGCCTCCTGCTTCCTGTCAGTCGTTATGACTCCGTTCGTACTTGAGCTGTTCGATCGTGCGCTCAGTCCCCTGCGCCTTGTCGCGCTTTTTGGCCGCCTTCATGGCCTGCGCCTTCGTCGATTCGGTCTTCAACGCCGGAAGTGAGAGTAACTTTTCGAGGTCGGTGCCCGAGCACGACGGGCAGGCCGGCGTGTCGGACTTGCGAACCAGCGCCTCGAACTGATGGCCGCATCCGCGGCATTGATACTCGAAGATCGGCATTCTGTGTGACCTCACCCTGGGACTAGTGCTGGCGGCCCGTGGCCGGCTCCTCTAATATCGACGCGCCACCGCTCCCCCGCCCAGAGGATGTCATGAGACGGACGCTTTTCTTGGTCGCCGCCGCCCAGGCGGCCCTGCTCACCCTCGCCGCGCCGGCCGCTCTGGCGCAGAACGCCGACCGGATCACGCTCGCCGACTATCTCGAGTGGGAGGGGGTCGGGGCGCCCAGGCTCTCGCCGGACGGGAGCCAGATCATTTACGCCCGCAACTGGGTCGACAAGGTGAACGACCGGCGCGAGTCGTCGATCTACATCATGAACGCCGATGGCAGCCGCCCGCGCCGGCTCCTGAACGGCAGTTCGCCCATCTGGTCACCCGACGGTACCCGAATCGCCTACACCGCCACGGGTGAGCCCAGTGGGTCGCAGATCTTCGTTCGGTACATGGACGCCGAGGGTGCGGTGACGCAGGCGACGCGCCTGACGAGTGCTCCCGGCAACATCCGCTGGTCACCCGACGGCAAGTCGATTGCCTTTACGATGCAGGTACCGAATCAGGGTGGCGGCTTCCGGGCCGAAAGCCAGGTGACGGCGCTGCGGCCGCGTGGCGCGACCTGGACGCAAACGCCGCGCGTCGTCGAAAAACTCGATTATCGCCAGGACGGCCAGGGCTTCACTGCCGATGCAACCCAGCATCTGTTCGTCGTGCCGGCTGATGGCGGTACGCCACGACAGGTGACGACGGGCGAATGGAGCGCCGGCGCCGCTGACTGGACTCCCGACGGGAAGTGGCTCGTCTACAGCGCCGGACCACGCATCCCCGATGCCGAATACGAGTGGCGCGAGTCGGACATCTACGCCGTGGAAGTCGCCACGGGAACCATCAAGCGCCTGACGACGCGCTCCGGACCGGACGGAAATCCTGCCATCTCGCCTGACGGACGCCTGATTGCCTACACCGGCTACGACCAGAACGACGACACCTGGACCGACTCCAGGTTGTACCTCATGAACAGCGACGGATCGGGGTCGAAGCTCCTGCTCGACATCGACCGTTCTCCGCAGGGCCTGACGTGGGCGGCGGATAACAGCGGGATCTATTTCACGGCGCAGAGCGAGGGGTCGCAGAACCTCCACTTCGTCACGATCGGCGGGCAGGCACGCAAGATCACTGACGGGAAGCACATGCTCGCGGTCAGCGACATAAACGCCAAAGGCCTGGCGGTGGGTACGTTGACATCACCACTCGATCCAGCCGACATCGTCACGCTCGACCTCAGGAAGCCTAACGACATCCGCGCCGTGACGGACGTGAACGGTGACGTGCTGCACGGCAAGAAGCTCGCCGCCGTCGAGGAAATCTGGTACACCTCGGTCGATAATTACCGGATCCAGGGCTGGATCGTGAAACCGCCCGATTTCGATGCGTCGAAGAAGTATCCGCTGATGCTCTCCATCCACGGCGGGCCGCACAGCATGTACAACGTCGGGTTCAACTTTGCCTACCAGGAACATGCCGCGAACGGCTATGTCGTCCTGTACACGAATCCGCGCGGCAGCACCGGTTACGGGAGCAAGTTCGGCAACGCGATCAAGAACGCGTATCCCGGCAAGGACTACGACGACCTGATGAAGGGGGTCGATGAAGTGATCGCCAAGGGATACGTCGACGACCAGAACATGTTCGTCTACGGGTGCTCGGGTGGCGGTGTGCTCACCGCCTGGATCGTCGGGCATACGAACCGGTTTGCCGCCGCGTCGTCGAACTGCCCCGTAATCAACTGGATCAGTTTTGTCGGCACGACCGACGGCGCCGGCTGGTATCGCAACTTCGAGAAATTCCCGTGGGAAGATCCGAGCGAGCACCTTCGTCGCTCACCACTGATGTACGCCGGCAATGTGAAGACGCCGACGATGTTGATGACTGGCGTGAATGACCTGCGGACGCCGATCACCCAGACCGAGGAGTTCTACGAAGCGCTCAAGGTGCAGAAGGTGCCGACGGCGATGATCCGCTTCAATGAAGAGTGGCACGGCACGACGTCAAAGCCGTCCAATTTCCTCCGCACCCAGGTGTATCTGCGGGAGTGGTTTGTGAAGCACGCTCGGAACAAGAACATCAAAGCCGTTAGTCCCAACGAGAATTGAACGTTCCGTAAAAGCTTTCAACACGGAGGTCACGGGGGTCACGGGGCAGCCATCGCTGTCGAGCACAGGCGTTAGGGTTACCCCCGTGACCTCCGTGTTAAAGTGTTTTACGGATCGCGAGTAGCCAAGAGTTATTCGAAGCTCCCGTGATTTAGACTGCGCGAACGAAATGGCCCCGCGTGAATTCCTGGCCAACCAGGACACGTGGCCCCCTGGTAGCCACGACCGCGCCATCGAGTATCGCTCGATAGGCGGCGATCAGGTCACCGACCCGATCGCCCGGCACATTGAACACAGCGCGATACGACCGGATTCCCATCTCCATCAGACGGGGAATGAATTCCGATCCTTCGATCGGTCGGCTGTGCAGCAGGCGATTCCGGCAGTCTGAATCAGTCGCTAACGGGAACGAGTAACCCGAAGGATCGGACAGCGTGACCACCGGGTGCTTCTTCACACAGAGGTCGCGGCAGGTCGTCGGCTCGCGGTCGAACGCCGCCGAAAGCACACAGTGCTCGATCGTCATGCCCTCGGGACGGCCGTAGACCATGACCTCGAAGGCGCTCCCCTGCCACGGCTTCACCAGCTCCCTCAGTTCGTCGACCGTCAGCTCGACAGATGCAGTCAGGCGCTTGATGCCTCTATTGAACAGTTCCGCCGCGGTGTGCGCATTGAAGCAGTTCACCGCGTAATCGGCGACGACATCGCGTCCGGCCGTGGCCAATTCGCACGCCAGCCCGACATGACCGCTCAGCAACGGCAGGTCCAGCGCCAGCCATTTGTCGAGTGAGGGACGGTCTTCCGGTCGTACAATCGCCGGGGTGCGAAGACGCAGGGTCACGCCTCGTGACTGCAACTCGTCAGCCAGGGACTTCAGACGGCTTACGGGCGGTAACGGGTGACGCAGGAACGGGTCGAACACGACCTCGTCGGCGCCGTTGTCAGCAGCGGCTCGTGCGTCTTCGACCTGATACACTTCCGCGACCATGCGTGCACGCTGCGCAAAGGCGTGACTGCCTGACGCGACGTTCACGTTGGATACCAGCTCATGAATCCGGGCGTGACGCTCGCGCAGACGCTCCGTCTCCGCCCAATCCCGGCGGACCAGCAGCTCATCTACAGCCTGCTGACGAATCCGGTTCAGGTCACTGATTGGCGCGAAGAGGTCCAACGGCAATCCATTTCGCTGGACCGTACCTAACGTGAACGGGGTGTTTCCGAGTCGTCCAAGCTGTTCACGAAGGCGGCGGTCATCGAGTCCGTGCGACAGCGCCGGGGTCAGAGGCGTTGCACCGGAAACGGCAACCTGCTGACCGTCGGCGGAAAACATGGCGTCAATCGGCTGCCCGGGGTTTCCGCGCAGCGTCACGTCGAGGCGAACCTTCCGTGCGTCCGGGATCGTGACCTTCGCCATCGATGCCCGAGCCTTCTCCAGCAGCGCAGCTTGAGAGCTTCGAACCACGCGCCACCCGACCGGGACGCGCGTCCTGGCTCGAAGCGCCTGCCGGTGAATCCCATGTCGTACGGCGAGTGTGCGCACGGACTCGATCGCAAATCCGATCGCCGCCGCGTTCGAACCCGGCGGTGGTTCGAACCCGAGGCCATCGCCCACCCGCACCGGCTCATTCACTTCCACGACCAGTTCGTTGCGCTCCCAGCCAACAACCACGCCTAACTCCGTGCCGCGATTGTCGGGCTGCGCGCGGGTTACGTAATCGCGACCACCTCTCCCCATGTACATGCCGGTGGTGAACCCCCGGCTGTAGATCTGCACCAGGGGCTGCACTTCTTCGGTCGTCGCCTGGGTGGTGTTGCCCTCCGCCACGCGATCAAGAAACCCTCGATAGGCATCCACGGCGACGGCCACGTATTCCGGCTTCTTCTTCCGGCCCTCGATCTTCACGCACGCGATGCCGATGTCGGCGAGATCGGGAAGGACGTCGTGGGCCGCCAGGTCGCGCGCCGAAATGAGGAAACCGCGATCGAGCGTGTCCCCGGTGGCCACATCGGTCAGCAGGTAATCCTTGCGGCAGGCCTGGGCGCAGGAGCCGCGATTGGCCGATCGCTCCGAAATCATCCCCGACATCAGGCACTGTCCCGAATAGGAGATGCATAACGCGCCGTGCACGAAGGATTCGAGCCCGATCCCGGGAACGGCCGACTTCACCGCTCGCAGGTCATCGAGCGTGTTCTCGCGCGCCATGACGACGCGTTCGATCCCCAGGTCGCGCGCCAGCGCCGCCCCGCTGACGTCGTGCACGGTCATCTGCGTCGAGCCGTGGATCTCGAACCCCGGGTATACCCGCTGCACGAGCCTGATGAACCCGAGGTCCTGGGCAATCACGGCGCTGACGCCACGGTCGATGGCGTCGCCTAACAATTCAAGCGCCTCGTCGAGCTCATCCTGCTTGAGCAGGACGTTGAGCGTGAGGTAGACGCGTACGTCTCGTGACCGTGCCATGGCGCACGCCTGCTCCAGCTCCTCGAACGACAGCTGGGCCCCTTCGTCGCGCGCGTTGAATCGCTCGACGCCGAGGTAGACGGAGTCCGCCCCATTTGCGATGGCGGCACGAACGGCGTCGAGGGAACCGGCGGGGGCGAGGAGTTCGGGGACTTTCACGGCAAGCTTCGGCTGATTGCTACTGACTGGGGTCAGACCGGGGTCAGACCGGGGTCAGACAGGGGTCAGACCAGGGTCTGACCCCTGTTCGACCCCTGGTTCGAGCAGGCGAACGGGAGTTGGAAATCTACTCGGGCCGGTGCTCGGAGGACCGCGACGCTCGTGGACCGGCGAAACGCAAAAGCCACGCCACGATCACGAAGGCGAGCCCCGTCCAGCGCAGCTCGGTCCGCTCGAGACGGACACCGGCGCCGAACAGGAAAAGCCCGATCACCGCGAGGGCGATTTTTGCACGCGTCAGGGTGCTCACCGCACCGGCCCGGGTTGAGCCGGAAGAACAAATGCCCCAAGGTGCGGTCCATCGTTATGCATGGCGGTGCGCAGGGCCACGGCCAGGACTTCCGCCGTTTCCTCAGGGTGGATGATCGCATCCACGAAGCCGCGGGCCGCCGCGTAGCGGGCATCGAGTTGATGCTCGTAATCCTCGCGCATCTCGTCAACCGCGTCACGAACCTCGGTCGCGACCTCCTTTTTCTCGCGGGCCGCCTTGTCGAGCGTAGGGCCGTGCACGGCCTGGATGGCCGATTCCCCCTCCATCACGCCCATCCGCCCCGAAGGCCAGGTGAAAATGAAGTCCGGATCGAAACCCTGCCCGGCCATCGCGTAATAGCCGGCGCCCGAAGCGTGGTTGACGGTCAGGACGAGCTTCGGGACGCGGGCACAGGCCATCGCCTCGACCCAGCGTGCTCCCGAGCGAATGATCCCTTCCTGTTCGGCCTCGGGGCCGACCATGAAACCGGAGACGTCCTGCACGAACAACAGCGGAATGCCCTCGCGGTCACAGCGGTCGATGAAGTACGCAACCTTCTCCGCACTCTCCGCATACACGATCCCGCCGAAGCGCGGCTTTTCACCCGGTCTCCCCTTCACGAGCCCCCGCTGGTTGGCGATCACCCCGACGGGGATGCCGCTGATCGTCGCGTCACCGCAGATCATTTCGCGCGCGAGATTGGGCTGAAATTCGTCGACGCGTCCTTCGTCAACAATCGCCTTGAGCACCGCGTGCATGTCGTAGGACATCCGGTGATCGGCAGGAAGCACGTCGTACAACGCGTGACTCGTGACTCGTGCCTCGTGATTCGGCGGTGTAATCCTCTGGCCTCTGGCCTCTGGGGCCTGGCCTGGCGGTTGTGCCCTCTGGCCTAACCGTTCCACCAGGTCTCGAAGCTTTGCCAGGCAGGCTTCATCGGTGTCGACCGCATAGTGTGCGACAGCGCTGACTTCCGTATGCATCGTCGCTCCGCCTAACGACTCGGCGTCCACAGCCTGGCCCGTGGCACCCTTCACGAGGTTGGGGCCGCCGAGTCCCATGAAGGATGTTCCCTTCACCATGACGATCACGTCGGACAGCGCCGGCAGGTACGCACCACCGGCAACGCATTGGCCCATCACCGCCGCCAGCTGCGGGACACGCAGGTAGCGGCGCATGATCGAGTTGTAGAAGAAGATCCGGGCCGCACCGTATTGCCCCGGGAAGACGCCTCCCTGGTACGGCAGGTTCACGCCCGCCGAATCCACGAGATAGATGATCGGAACCCGGCAACGCATCGCGACTTCCTGCGCGCGCAGGATCTTCTTGATCGTCTCGGGCCACCACGACCCGGCTTTCACGGTCGCGTCGTTGGCAACCACTACGACCTCGCGGCCGTGGATCGTCCCGACGCCGGTGACAACGCCCGCAGAAGGAGCGTCGCCCTCGTACTGGTCGTACGCGACCAGCAGGCCGATCTCGAGAAAACGGCTCCCTTCGTCCAACAGACGCGTGACGCGCTCGCGTGCCGTCAGCTTTCCCTGCTTATGCTGCTTCGCGGCGCGTTCAGCTCCACCACCGGCCTTGACGCGCTCTTCCAGTTCACGAACGTGCGCGCTGAGCTCTCGCAGTCTGGAAGTCACGCTCTCTGCTGCTGACGGCTCTCGAACCACTTGCGGATGTAGTCGACCAGCGCCGACGTCGGTGTGCCTGGGCCAAAAAGCTCACCGATGCCCTGCTCGCGCAGCGCATCCATGTCCTCCCTGGGAATGATTCCGCCGCCCGTGATCAGGACGTCGTCGCGGCCGGCTTCAAGCAGGAGCGCTCGCACACGCGGAAAGAGCGTCATGTGCGCCCCGCTCAGGATCGAAAGGCCGATGACATCCACGTCTTCCTGAACGGCCGCCGTGGCGATCATCTCCGGCGTCTGGTGCAGCCCCGTATAGATGACTTCCATTCCCGCGTCTCGCAGGGCAGCGGCGACGACCTTGGCACCGCGATCGTGACCGTCGAGGCCTGGCTTGGCAATAAGGACGCGGATGGGTCGGGACATGTCGAAAAGGGGTGGCTTTGCTGGAGGGAAGTCTACCCCGGCCGCGGAAGGCGAGGCAACGGATTTCGACGTCCAATTGATGACCAGGTAGCTTCACATCATGCGTGAATGCGCCTGGCTCGCCCTCATCGCCGTCCTGTCCTGTGGCTCGGACGGGACGCCCTCGAGTCCTTCAACGCCGGCTCCAGCCGAGTTGAGAATCGCATCGGGGAATGGACAGAGCGCTATCGCGGCAACGGCTGTAACTGCACCGCCGACTGTCGTTGTTACTGACAGTGCAGGACGCCCAGTACCCGGCGTTTCCGTGACATTCAATGTGGTCCGTGGAGGCGGCTGGATCGTGAACGGGCAGGCGGTGACCGATGCCCTGGGCCAGGCATCCACCGCCTGGTACCTGGGCACAACCGCGAGCGAAGCCCAACTGCTCGACGCCCGGGCAGGTGCTCTCGCCGTCACCTTCGCGGCCAGTTCACTTCGCCCAATAGCCGGCATTACCGTAACCGGCGCGAATGGGTATGTGGAGTGGATTCCAGGCGATATGCCCATCGTCGTGACTGCGCCGCACGGCGGCACCCTCCTGCCGACAGAAATACCGGACCGCACGACGGGCTCAACGACGCGCGACCTCAACACCGATGAACTCGCGCAGGAAGTCGTCAGCGCATTTGTCGCGCGTTTCGGGAAACGTCCCCACCTCATCGTCTGTAAACTTCACCGCCGGAAGCTCGACGCCAACCGTGAGGTTGTGGAAGCCGCCGCTGGAAATCCGGTCGCCGAGCGGGCGTGGCGCGAGTACCACGGCTTTATCGAGGCATCAGCGAACGACGTCCGTCGCGGGCCGGGCATGGGATTTTACGTGGACCTGCACGGTCACGGGCACGATATCCAGCGCCTCGAACTTGGCTACCTGGTGAGTGCCGCGAAACTCGGACTCACCGACCAGCAGCTGGCACTCGACCTAACGATGATGTCGAGCGCTCTCTGGCCCATCGCGTCCACGAGCGGCGCCTCGTTTCCGGCGGTCCTGCGCGGGAGCAATAGTCTAGGCGCCTACCTCGAGGCGGCAGGCTTTCCGTCGGTCCCGAGCCCGACCACTCCATCGCCAGGCAACAATCCCTATTTCGAGGGTGGCTACAGTACCGAACGGCACGGCACCTCTACCGATCGCCGATTCGCGGGTGTGCAGATCGAGGCCAACCTCGACGGCGTGCGCGACACACCCGCCAGCCGCAGTGTATTTGCAACCGCACTGGTTTCGGCACTCGATTCGTTCCTGCGCGCGCACGGCATTCCGCTGTCGAATGCAGCGCTACGGAAGACGGGATGAGACCGACGTCAGGAGGGCGACGGCGCCTGACTCCTCCCTGCGATTCGCAGCAGGGTAATCGCGTACGCGGCGATGCCCGTCGTCACAAACGCAATCGCCGCCCACGTACGCTCGGGGCCGAACGCCCAGTCCCAGGTCGCGCCGCCAAGGAACTTCATACGCGGGCTCCAGTACTCCCCCGATCAATGTCGCCAGGCCAATGAGCAGCACGCTTATCGCGAGCAGACGCGGTGGGTTCTTCTTCGCCACGTAAACCGCCGCCAGCGCAAACACCGGGATGGCGAGCAGCCAGTGCCACGAGAGGTCCAGGCTGAGGCGATGGTGTGCCGGCCGCGCGAAGTGCCAGTCGGTGTGGATCGCCGAGGCAAGCAGAAGGATAGCCATACTCGTGCCTAACGGACGCAACCCGGGTTTCACCTGGAATGCTCCCGCGTCAATGCGTTGGCGTGCAGGTGTGCCTTCTCAAATTGCGGATTGGCGTTGTAGTCCGCCGATCCACCCGGAGGGATAGTGAGATATCGCCATTCCTCGCCGCACAACGCGTGGGCGAGATATACGATCTGCCCGACGTGATAGCTGAGGTGGCCGAGTGACCGGTGGAGCGCCTCGTGAACGAGCATCGACTGCCCACGGATCTGGATGGTGCGGGACAGGTCGGCATCCTTCAGTTCACTTATCGTGCCTGACAAGACGTCCCAGCCGTCGGCCCAATCGGCTATCAGCTCGGCGCGGCTCACGGACCGCGGCGCAAATTCTTCCTCGCGATTCCGCCACGGTTTCTCGCCGTCGGTGGTGAGAAAGTCGGTAAACCGGGACTTGAAGTTGCCCGACACGTGCCGGCAGATGACTGCCAGCGAATTGCCGTTCGAAGGACCGGGCTGGGACAGTGCGGGCTCCGGCACCTGCGCCAGCGCCGACTCCGCGAGTGCCTTGTATCGCCGGAACTCGGCTTCGATCGACCTGATCAGCGCGTCCACGACGACCTCCGGTAGAATCTCTTAACGCTGCGTTTCCTGGACCGCCGATTGCTCTGCGCTCTCGACGGTCAGGTTCTGCAATGACGGATGCCGCGTAAAAGACCAGTGGGAGTGAATGCAACGCCAGCTGCCTTCCCTCCGAAAGATGGTGGTAGAGTTCCAGCGACTTCCCACCGTCTCGACGCCGTCCTCGCCCTCGACGTAGTTGACCAGGTTGTACGTGAGAAGAGCCATGTTACCGTCGATGACTACCTGCGGGTTGATCATTTCAAACCGCATGATCTGGATCACGCCGGTCCACGGTCGGTAGTAGTCGACCATCGCTTGCTGTCCATCGATGCGGATTTCGGTCGATGGATCGAAGTATGTGACTTCTTTCCCATACAGCTCGAGGAAGCCGGCTGGATCGCCGCGGCCCCACCGGTTCAGCGCCTCTTGCTCCAGGGCGATGATCTCGTTCTGCTCCGTTTCATTGGACATGTGGCCGCTCCGCTGATGAGATACCGCCTAACGCGCCGCCGATCATGGAACACCTCAGTCTGCCATATATGATCATTTCGTGACTGGCGTACCCCAAGCGAGACGGCGTACTATTGCCGCCCCACCTACACGCGTACGCCCACACTGGAGAAAACTATGAAGGTACGCCTCGCACTAGGGATCGTAGCCGCCACGGCGGCCACTCTGTTCACTGTCTCTACCACCCAGGCCGACCCGAATCTTGGTAACATCCCGCCGCATCGGCACTACGTCAGCACGCCGAACGGCGTCGTCGAGGTTGGACCCCGAATCTGCGGAAACCCGCAGCTCCAGAAAGCATTCAATCAGTTCCACAACAACATTCATGCTGCATCAAGCGCGGCAATCGGCCCTGTTGCGCCAGGCCTCCACAACTTCAAGGGCGCCGAGCTCCTGGCCGGCGGCTGTTGATCAGTCGAGTCTACGAACATGGAACGGCCAGCTGTGTGCTGGCCGTTTTTGTTGCGCGAAGCCCGTTCTGCCTTGCCCATCGCTGTGGATGCCTCCGTAGCGATCGTCCTACCATTTTTCGTCCGCGGTAGGCCCGTAAATGCAGGGTACCGGGATGTCGAGCAGGCGCAGGTACACGGTCATCTGGCCTCGATGGTGAGAGAGGTGGCTGATCGTCTGCCTCACGACATCGGCTCGGGGCATCGCGATCAGGACGCGATCGCCCATCGTTAGGGACCACATGACTGCGAAATCCTCCACGGTCGCGCCGCCGAGCGCCTCACGTGCTTCGTTGACGTTCCGGTCGAACAAGTCGAGCAACGTGTCCGTTTTCTCGAAGCTGTAACCACCTGCCTTCGTGAGATCGAGACGTGTTTCCCGGACGGCGTTGGTAATCCATCCGGGCATCCAGGCGAGCAGCTGGGCGAGATGACCGAGCGGAAAAGACTTTGGATGAGGCCGCCATTCTCCCTTCTCGGCCGGGACACGTTCGATCACGCGACGGGTCGACTTCATTTCCGTGTCGAACTCGGGAATCAACGATGCTGGGACTATCATGGTCGAGGACGGGATTGAATGGACGGCGCAGTGCGGAATTGTATGCTCCCGACCCTGGTTGGTCGAGAATTTCAGCATCGCTATAGTACCTCGGTTTCTGTACTTTGGGATCAACTCCGCGCCGGCGCCCCAAAGAATGGAAATATTCAGGTCAGCACTGACGCGTCTCGTTCCTGGGGGGAGTGAGTTGACAATACTCTTCCGTTATCGGCGAGTTCTCGGTCTGGTCGCAGTCGGAGCATCGTTAGGATGCTCCGGAGGGTCCGCCGACGGACCTCTCTACCCGGTTCCCGCTCCGATGAATCCGGGCACTCCTCCGTCACAACCGCCGGTCACGTATGGCTCTCCGCCGCCTTTCCCGGCGATCTCGGACGCCGTCGCGATCTACATCGGCCCCGAGCGATTGTACGACTTCTTCATCCCGTCTCATGGATCGAGCCTGCCTACTCGTTATGTGTTCTTCCGCGACAGTACCTTCCAGCTGCAATTCGCCAGTGCCCGCGTCGGAATATTCACCTATCCCGGTCGGTACTCGCGAGCGGACGCGACGATCACGTTCCAGTGGGACGGTTCCGGGGCAGGGGCGCCGTGGGGCGCAACGGGTACGCTGCGAGGAGACACGCTCACTGTCCAGTACAACATGAACATGATCATGTCCGATTTCATCAACGGCCCCTACGTGCTGGTTCGTTAGGCGAACCCGCAGCGACGGTCTCTTTCGTCAGGTCACCGGGGCGACTACTCCACGCATACCCACTCGGTGCGAACGTTGGGGTCGCGCGAGTCGACATGACGACCGGTCGCGACGTTCCTGATGAACCAGAAGGCCTGGCGCGGCTCACCGGGGCGAACGAAACCCAGGTCGGTAGGTCTCGTCGGATAGAAAGGGGGCGATGCGAGTCCCGGCGGAGCCATTGCCAGCACCTTTTGGGCGCTTCCCACCACGCCGACAGCCTCCACGGCCTCTGTGGACAGGTTTACAACCGTTGCCATCGTGCGACCGTCACACGGCGCGTTGAATCGCGACGACTGCGTGGAGGCCGCACATCCGAGACTTCCGGTGACGACCAGCGCCAGAAGATACACAGGAAAGGATTGCGGTCTCATAGCGGCGCCTCTTCGTTAGGCGTGCGTGGAGAGTAACGCCTCTCTCCAATTCTGCGCCTTTTCGAGCAGAAAGCCAGACGCAAAGCGATTGCGCATGCGGCAAGTACTTTATAGAATAAAGTGTACTCGAGTCTGCTGGCCAACACCTACCGCAAACATCATCCCTCCGTAGAGAATCCGCGTAACGTGGCAATCCTTCCCGGTCGTATCCCAGTCGTGACCAACCCGTCTTCCGAATTCCTCGAACTGCAGGCCGCCCTCGCCGGTGAATATTCCCTTCAGCGCGAGCTTGGCCGTGGTGGCATGGGTGTGGTCTACCTGGCACGGGATGTACAGCTCGATCGCGATGTCGCCATAAAGGTCCTTCCGGCCCATCTCGCCGAGAGCGCGGAGGCGCGCGAACGCTTCCTGCGCGAGGCCCGCATGGCCGCGGGCCTCTCGCATCCGCACATTGTCCCGATCCATCGCGTCAGTGAGTCGGGAGGCTTCGTCTTCTTCGTCATGAGCTACGTCGAAGGCGAATCGCTGGGCGAGCGCCTCCGCACTCGTGGTCCCCTGCCTCCCGCTGAAGCCGCCCGCGTTATGCGCGAAGTGGCATGGGCGCTCGCGTATGCCCACGGACGCGGCATTGTGCACCGCGACGTGAAGCCGGACAACATCCTGCTCGAGGCGAGTACCGGTCGCGCCCTGGTGACCGACTTCGGTATCGCGCACGGTGGTCGCGCCACCCATCCTGCCACCGACACGGGCATGATCATGGGGACCGCCCACTTCATGAGTCCCGAACAGGCCGCTGACGCGCCCATTGATGGTCGCAGCGACATCTACTCGTTAGGAGTGGTGGGGTACGTCGCGGTCAGCGGACGATTGCCGTTCGAGTCGTCAAACCTGCCCGCGTTGCTCTTGCGTCAGGCGACCGAGTCACCAGCAAGTGTCATGCGGGCTGCACCGGGCCTCCCCCCTGCCCTCGGTGCCGTCATAGACCGTTGCCTGGCAAGAGACCCAGCCGAGCGATTCTCGGACGGCGAGGCCCTGGCGGCAGCGCTCGTCCCGCCCGATCCTCGGCCGCCATTGCCTCCCACGTTGCGGGCGTGGCTTGCCGCGCGAAACCCGCTGCTCGTCCCGTACATGGCGTGGTCCGGGTTTGCCACGTTTTTGACCTCGATGAATCTTTTCGTCTGGCTCGCCGGCCAGCGACCGGATGGCCCGGCCGACATCGCACTCCTCGCCGCGATCGCATCCTTGCCGATTGGACCGATCGTCGGCTTCCACGTCTATCAGGGATACCGGCAGTTCCGTGCCGGACACACGTTGGCCGACCTGCGGTCGGCACTGGACATCGCGCGGCGCGAGCGGGAAGAGAGCGAGGCGCTCGTTCGTGGCGAAGCCGAGAGCAGTCCTCATCGCCTCCTTCGGCTGGCGACCATCGGTTCGGCGACCTGGCTCGCTGTCACTTTTGGTCTACTGGCATCCGGCGTGATTCATGAGAACAGGCTCAGCCCGTGGGTCTTCCTGACTCCGGCGGGCACGACGATGCTGCTCGGCGCAATCAGCAACGCGCTCGACGTACAGTTCATTCCTTCGAAGCTTCGCGCCTGGTGGCAGACGGGAATTCGCGATCGCCTCTGGAAAAGCCGCCTCGGCGAGTGGGTGGCCAAGCGCCTTGGTGCGCCGGAGCGGTCACAGCTCGCCGGTGCGTCAGCGTTTCGTGCGACCGAGGCCGCGCTTGGCGTGGCCGCGGCGGAGCTCTTCGCGGCGTTACCAAAGGAATGGCGCGAACAGTTGGCTGATCTGCCGGCCACGATCTCATCGCTCGAAGCACGTGCCGCTGAAGCGCGCGCGGAAATCGAGGAAGTCGCCGCCCTGGCCGCGTCAGGCAATGCGGACGTGTTGGCAACCCGCTTGGAGGCGGCCAAGTCGCGCCTGGCTGAAACCGTCGCGGCGCTGGAGGGAATCCGTCTCGACTTGCTGCGCCTGCACGCCGGTGCGAGCGATCTCGCGCCACTCACGACCTTGATGGATGCCGTGCGGCTCGTTGGCGAGGACATGAATCGTCTCGCTGAGGCCCAGCAGGAGGTCGAGGGCGCCGTAAGGAATCGGTGAACGAGGCGGGGCAGACGGCAAAGAGCTGTTCGCAGCTGTCTGGCGGCAGAATGCTAGGTCAGCGATCGCGGTCTCCGATCTCGAAAAGGGTGTTGTTGGCACCAGGCTCCCCGGCCACCTAACGCGGACGGGCATCTGGCTTTGGCCCTCCCCTTTGGCCGGGCATCAGGCTTTGGCCCTTCCTTTCGCCCGGCCACCGACGAATGCCGACAGGTGTTCACCGGTCAGAGTCTTCTTCGCCTCGACCAGGTCGGCCGGAGATCCTTCGAATACGACACGGCCACCGTCGTGCCCTGCTCCCGGACCAAGGTCGATGATCCAGTCTGCGTGGGCGATGACTGCCAGATGGTGCTCGATCACGATCACAGACTTCCCTGAGTCGACAAGACGGTCCAACAAGGCGAGCAATTGTTTGAGGTCCGCCAGGTGCAGGCCGGTAGTGGGTTCGTCGAGCACGTACACGCCACCTTCATCGCCCATGTGCGTCGCGAGCTTCAACCGTTGGCGCTCGCCACCCGAGAGCGTTGGCAATGGCTGTCCGAGTCGCAGGTAGCCGAGGCCCACATCGGTGAGGCGTTGCAGGATCACGTGCGCCGCGGGAGTATGCGCCTTGCCCTTCCCGAAGAAGCCTAACGCCTCTTCCACCGGCAGGTCGAGCACTTCCGCGATGTTGAGGCCACCAAGGCGATATTCGAGCACCGACGCCTGGTAGCGTCGCCCTTCGCATTCTTCGCACACCGTGCTGACGCCGGCCATCATCCCGAGGTCGGTGTAGATCACACCTGCGCCATTGCAGGTCGGACACGCACCCTCGGAGTTGGCGCTGAAGAGAGCCGGCTTCACTTCGTTGGCCTTGGCAAACGCCTTGCGGATCGGCTCGAGCAGGTCCGTATAGGTGGCCGGATTGCTCCGGCGCGAGCCGCGGATCGCCGTTTGGTCGATGGCCACAACGCCTTCCCGCCCGCTCACCGAGCCGTGGATCAGCGAGCTCTTACCCGACCCGGCTACGCCGGTCACCACGACCAGCACGCCTAACGGGATGTCGACGTTGACGTTCTTCAGGTTGTGTGTCCGCGCGCCCCGCACCTTCATCACGCCGGACGGATTGCGCACCGACGGCTTCAAGGTGGCGCGGTCGCTCAGGTGACGACCGGTGAGCGTGTCGCTGGCCTTCAAGTCGTCGACGGTCCCCTCGAAGACCACCTTTCCGCCGGCCGTGCCTGCGCCAGGGCCGAGGTCGACGACGTGGTCGGCAATCGCGATCATCTCCGGCTTGTGCTCGACCACGAGCACCGTGTTGCCCTTGTCGCGAAGCCGCCGCAACAGGTCGTTCATCCGCTGGATGTCGTGCGGGTGCATCCCGATCGTCGGCTCGTCGAAGATGTAGGTCACGTCGGTGAGCGACGAACCGAGGTGCCGGATCATTTTCGTGCGTTGCGCCTCGCCGCCCGACAAGGTGCCTGACGAGCGGTCGAGGCTCAAGTAGCCCAGGCCTATTTCCACAAAGGCATCGAACGTTTCCCGCAACGTCTTCAACAGCGGCGCGACAGACGGCTCTTTCAACTCGCGGATCCAGTCGGCAAGGTCGTTGATCTGCATCGCGCAGGCGTCAGCGATGTTGATGCCCCTGATCTTCGAGGATCGCGCCGCCCCGTTGAGTCGGGTGCCTGCGCACTCGGGGCACGTGGTAAAGGTGACCGCACGGTCCACGAACGCGCGGATGTGGGGCTGTAGTGCGTCCACGTCTTTCGACAGGAACGATTTCTGGATGCGCGGGACCAGCCCTTCGTAGGTGAGGTTGATCTTTTCTAGCTTCACCTTCATCGGTTCCTGATAGAGGAAGATGTCGCGTTCCTTCTTCGTGTATTTGCGGATTGGTTTGTCCGGATCGACGCCCGCGGCCGCGAAGATGCGTACCATCCAGCCATCGGCCGTGTACCCGGGAATCGTCAGCGCGCCTTCATTGAGCGATTTGCTGTCGTCGTACAATTGGGAAAGGTCGATGTCGTTGACCGACCCCATCCCCTCACAGCGCGGACACATGCCGCCGAAGTAGACGACGTTGCGCACCACGACTCGTTCGCCCTTGCCCTTGTCGACGGTCATGGCGCCGCTTGCCTTTCGCATCGGCACGTTGAACGAGAACGCCGTCGCCGGGCCGATGTGTGGCTTGCCGATCCGGCTCCACAACACCCGGAGCATGGCGTTGGCGTCGGTGACGGTGCCGACCGTGGAACGGGAGTTGGCGCCCATCCGCTCCTGGTCGACGATGATCGCCGTCGTCAACCCTTCCAACAGGTCGACGTCGGGCCGGCCAACGGTCGGCATGAATCCCTGGACGAACGCCGTGTAGGTCTCGTTGATCAGTCGCTGCGATTCGGCGGCGATGGTGCCGAACACGAGCGACGACTTGCCCGATCCGGACACGCCGGTAAAGACCGTTAGGCGGCGTTTCGGAATCTCGACACTGATGTCCTTCAGGTTGTTTTCGCGCGCACCCTGCACGCGGATCAGGTCATGGGTGTCGGCAACGTGCCTGGCCGATTGTATCTTTGCGGTCATCTGGATGCGTTCAGCCGCGCGGCGGCGCGAATCAGCGTCTTGAAGGCCTTCGTGTTGATCTTGTCATCCTTGTGAAAGTCGATCGCACGCCGCGTGTTCCCATCGAGGCTGGAGTTGAAGAGACCGGAAGGGTCGTCGAGTGCCGCTCCCTTCGCAAAAGTCAGCTTCACAGCGGTCTTGTACGTCTCGCCGGTACAGATCAAGCCGTCGTGCGACCAGACCGGCACGTTCCACTTCCACTCCTCGACGACATCAGGGTCCGCCTGCCTGATCAATGCGCGGAGCTGTGCAAGCGTCTCTCCCCGCCAGTCGCCCAGCTCCTCGATCCGCTTGTCGATCATCCAGGAGGCCGATTTTCCTGTCGGAGGGGCGCTCTTTTTCATGAGATCCCCCTGGTTCTGCTCCGCCGCCTGGTGACGTAAGGCAACACGAACATGTACAGACCAGAGAATAAAAGCAGCGCGAGTGGCAACAGCGGCGAATACGTTACCCAGGCGATCTGTTGCCCCTGCGCCAGCATGATGAAGTTGGCCATGACGGTGACCGTAAATGCAATGGACAGCCAGCGGTGCGTTTGCCGAATCCAGTGATTCCAGTTCATGAGATCCTCCCGAGAAGGTCGACGAGTTTTCCGCCCATCATTCGCCAGCCATAGCGAGCCCCGCCGAAGTTCTGCTTCTGGTCCGCCCTGAAGCCCGACTGCACGAGTAACAGATGTGTGCCTGACGCGGTGGGCGTGAGAGTGAATGTCACGACGGTATCGATGAAATCGCCGACGACCCACGTGTAGCTCAGTTTGCGATTCGCTTCGATCGCGAGGAACCGGCAGTTCACGGTGCCATCCCATCCCGGCTTCGGCGGCGCATGGAGGGTGAATGCCGCTCCCCGCTCAATCGTGAGCCCAGTGACGGGCAGCAGCCACTCGGCGAGCAGTTCAGGGTCGGTCAGCGCCCGCCAGACCTTCTCCGGCGGATGAGGCAGATCGAATTCGAACGAGATGGCTTCGGTCTGCGATCGGGCGGTCGTATCAACGGCCGTCATTTATCCATCTTCTCCAGCAGTCGCTCGAGGCGATCGACGTGTTCCGTCCAGAAGGCCCGGTAGTATGCAATCCAGTCAATGAGTGGCTTCATTCCGCGCGACTCCACCCGGTAGTAGACAAGACGTCCCTCCCGGCGGCCATTCACCAGACCGGCGTCTTTCAACGCCGCGAGATGTTGCGAGACCGCCGGCTGCGAGATGTCGAAGCGGGCGGTCAGGTCCTTCACTGCCGCTTCGCCTCGCGTGAGCGACTCGAAAATCGCCCGGCGACTTGGGTCCGCCAGCGCCACGAAAACCTTGTCGATGCCTACAGCGGTCTGCATGGCTATACATAAGCCATGACTTATGGATTGTCAAGGAGTCATACTGCGCTCGGCCTCGCGGCTGTTAGGCCTTCAACAACAGATGGACGTAAGAGCCGGCGGCTCCGTAAATTCGCTCGTCTGCGTGAGGTAACGATGCCGGAATTGCTGGAACGGCTCGAGAAAATTCTTGGCGAAGGGTTCCGTCTCGAGCGCGAGCTCGGCGGCGGAGGGATGTCTCGCGTGTTCCTCGTCCACGACAATTCACTGGACCGGCAGATCGTGGTGAAGGTGCTGCCACCGGAGCTCGCCGCGGGGTTGAGCGAGGAGCGCTTCAAACGCGAGGTACTGCTCGCGGCCCGCCTGCAGCACCCGCATATCGTTCCGCTGCTAACCGCGGGCGCCAGGGACGGGCTGCTGTTCTACGTGATGCCCTTCATCGCCGGCGAGTCCTTGCGGGCGCGATTGGCGCGCCAACATGAGCTCCCGGTCGGTGAGGTAACGCGCATCCTTCGCGACGTTGTCGACGCGCTCGCGTATGCGCACGCCAATGGCGTCGTCCACCGCGACATCAAGCCGGACAACATATTGATCACCGGCCACCATGCCGTGGTGACCGATTTCGGTGTGTCCCGCGCGCTGTCGAATGCCGGTGACTCCACGCTGACCTCGGCGGGCATTGCGTTAGGCACGCCGGCGTACATGTCTCCGGAGCAGGCCGTCGCCGACCCACTCGTCGATCATCGCGCGGACATCTATTCGGTGGGCGCGCTCGGATATGAGCTGCTGACGGGACGCCAGCCGTTTTCCGGGATGTCGCCTCAGCAGATGCTGGCGGCGCACATATCGGTCGCACCAGATCACGTGTTGGTACACCGTGCCACCGTTCCGCCGGCGCTGGCGTCACTCATCATGCGATGCCTGGAAAAACGGCCCGCGGATCGCTGGCAGAGCGCCGATGAACTGGTCGCACAACTGGAGGTGATCGCCACGCCGAGCGGCGGACTGCAGCCCTCCACCGCCACCCTCCCCTCCGCGCGAACACGGATCGATCGGCGCCTCATTGCCGGTGTACCGGCGCTCGGCCTGATCCTGGCGGGCGCCGGCTGGTGGATCACCCGGCCACAGCCCGCGTATGTCGTCGGATCGACGACCCAGATCACCAACGCGCCCGGCCTCGAGCTCGACGCCAGCGTGTCACCGGACGGGCGGCTCTTCGCCTACACCAGTGGACCCGCCGGACGGACGCAGGTATTCGTTAGGCAGGTGGCCGGTGGCACCCCCCGGGCCCTGACCGACGGCGCATCCGGGGCGCAGCGGACCCCACGATGGAGCGCGGACGGCCAGTCGATCACCTTTCTCGTCGGGCAGTCGCTCTACCGGGCGCCGGCGCTGGGTGGCACGCCAGAGTTGCTCATCGACGCGAGTGGCTACGAGTTTGCCAGTCCGGCGCTGTCCCCCGACGGCAACAGCGTGGCGTGGGCCGACCAGAATGCGGTATACGTGCGCCCGATCGCGGGAGGTGCAGACCGGAAGGTCGCCACAGCGAGCTACCCCAACTATATCGTCTGGTCACCCGACAGCCGCCGTCTCGCCTATGTCTCTGAAAACGGCTGGTTCATTTACGGACTGAGGAACCTCGGCAACCTTGCGCCGAGCTCGGTCTGGGTCGCCGATACGGAAGGCGGCACCCCGGTTCGCATTTCCAACACGACGCATCTCAACACCAGTCCGGTCTGGACACCCGACGGCCGGTCGATCCTCTTCGTTTCCAGCCTGGGCGGGGGGCGCGACGTGTACCAGCAGGCCCTCACCCGCAGCGGCTCGCCGCGCGGGAGAGCCACGCGCCTAACGACCGGTCTGAATGCACACACGATCTCCCTGTCGGCCGACGGGACCCGGCTCGCGTACAGCGTCCTGACCACCCGCTCGAATCTCTGGTGGGCGCCAATATCATCCGCGGGCGTGACACCTTTTGCCCAGGCGACGCCAGTCACCAATGAGAATCAGACCGTGGAAGGAATGGCCGTCTCGCCTGACGGGAACTGGCTCGTGTACGATTCAAACCGTGGCGGCACGCAGGCCATCTTCAAGATCCGCGTCGAGGGCGGTGAACCGATCCAGCTGACACGCGATTCGGCCGACGCGTTCCTTCCTTCCTGGTCCCCAGATGGTCGTGAAGTCGCGTACCACTCGTGGAAGTCGGGTAATCGCGATGTGTACCTTGTCGGCGCCGACGGCCGCGCTCCACGCGCCGCGACGTCGTACCCGGGTCATGAGATGTACCCGTTCTGGTCGCCGAGCGGACGCGAGCTGCTGTTCATCTCCGACCGGAACAAACGGTGGGAGCTGCATGTGATCTCGAAGGACGACAACGGCTCGTGGAGCGAACCGCGGCAAGTCACGACCGACTTCGGTTACAACGGGCGCTGGTCACCGGACGGTCAACGGATCGCGTACGTGAGCATGGTCGACACCACGATTCACGTCGTCAATGCTGACGGCACTGGATCCAGGCTTCTGTTCGATGGCCGACCGCTTGGCCTGACCACGTTGCAAGTCGCGTTCGGGCGACGCTCCGACCTGCTGTACTTTCAGGCGGTAGACCGTGACTCGCGGCATGCGTTTTACGAGATGCCTATGCGTGGGGGCGCTCCGCGGATGGTGTTTCGCTTTCCCGATCCGGCACGCCAGCCGCGCCGCACCGAATTCGATACCGACGGTCGCCGGCTCTTTTTTACCGTGGCGACGGACGAGAGCGATGTGTGGATGATGGACTTGCAGCGGAAGTAGCTGAACCGCCTAACGGTTCGAACGCAGCATCACTCCGACGCGGCGCCGTCGGCCCGGGCCTTGAGCTCGGCAACCAGGGCAACGACGCGCCCCAGGATTGCCGCTCGCCCGAGTTCGAAGTCCTCGGAGAGTGCGGGCAACGCGTTCCAGGATCGGTCGGGTGGAACGCCGAGTTCGGGTTCAGCCAGGTCGAACGCGACGACCAGGTCGGCGTTCGCGACATCCATCGCGGTGAGACCCGTTGGCTGCGCAATGCACAACGCCGGCCCCACGTCCTGCCGTACACGATCGGAGATTTCGGCGTCCGGCTCTGTACCACGCGCGATGGCCCGCGTCCCGAGTCCGAGCTCGGCGGCAAACCGGTTGAAGTACGAACCGGCGAGAACGCTCTTCGCCGCGCCATGCGGACACACGAAGAGGACCGTATGAACGGGCTGAGGTGGCAGCGACAAAGCGTCAGTTTCCATTCGAAGTGCGTCGCGCAAGAGTCGTGGGCCTTCCCTTCACCTGTCACAGCGCCCGATTGCGTTCGGCGAAGCAAAATGGTAACGCCGAACCTGGCGCACAGGAACGCCAGACTTGCGACCCGGTCGAAACTGCACAGTGCTCATCTGCTCGATCAGATTGTTCGCCACTTGGGGTGCGTTGGTGCGAACCACGCTTGGTGACCCCGGCTCCAGTCGCCCCACCGTGTCGACGACAACCTGCACATCGACAAATTGGCAAGGGCCGCTATATGGGGTCTGCCATTGGCTCGGAAGCTCTCTCAGGTAGTATGAGTGGCGTTCCACCTCACGAGAGTGCCATTCAGGGCCGAATCGATAAACGTGGCAGTTTCCCGCATTGAGTCGATGGCCTCCGGAACAAATGGAAACAGCATCTGCCAACAGTGCGGCACGTCATCGTACACGTGGAGGAACGACTCACCGTTGCTTTGGCGAATCCGGTCATGGACGCGTCTCGCATCGTCCAGAAGGAGCTCCGTTGATCCGACATGCAGAAGGACTGGCGGTAAACTGTGCAGATCCGCGTACACTGGTGAAAACAGTGGGTTGCCAGGTGGGCCGGTTCCGAGGGCGGCGGCGGCGAAATCGTGTATGTTCTCCGGATGAAACATCGCACAGCGCATCACGTTGGCTTGCAAGGACGGACTCCGTCCCGTCAGGTCGGTCCAGGGTGAGAAGACCGCGATGCAGGCGGGGGCCGGCGCCCCGCTCTCGCGGAGCTGCACGGCGAGGCTCAACACGAGGTTCCCTCCCGCCGAGTCTCCGACGAGCGCAATCTCCGGCGATGGTACGCCGGAGCGGATCACCGAGTCATACGCCGCCGCGATGTCATGCTGTGCGGCCGGCAGCCGCGCTTCGGGGGCCAGGCGATAGTCGACGCTGAAGACCCGCCGCTGCGTCAGCCGCGCGAGCGCGGCAGCAATCGGCCGGTGTGTCGCCGCCGAACAGGAGACAAACCCTCCTCCATGGACATACAAGACGATTCCCGGCCGCGGATTGCGGGGCACAAGCCACTCACCGTGGACGCCATCGCTGTGATACGCCTTCCGCGTTAGGCCAACGGTGGTGAGCCAGCCATAGGCTCGCGGAGCTCCAAATATTCGACGCGCACGTGATGCGAGGGCCCGTTCCCGTCCCCAGTGCCGGCGTCGGACCATCGCACGAATGCCCCTGCTGAACGCCCTCGCTTGCCAACTACTCATGAAAGATTGCGCCCGTGTCCCGATCCACCGCGATGTCTGTTAGGCCTGTCGGCAGCTCAGCGAACACGAACACGTGACATTGCTCGAGGCTGTTTGTCACGCTTTCGACAGTTCGGCAAGATAAGACTCGGGCAGACCCACTTCAGCGGCAGCCTTGAGGACTAGTTCCAGATAACCCGGCCGCGGCTTCCCTGGTGCAACATTGGTGGCCACATACACCAGGGCCTCGATCGGGTCGCCACCGGCAACAACAGTCACGTACTTGCGGCTATAGTCGCCCGAGGCCACGCCTTCGTAAGCGTCGAGAGCCTCGACATTTTTGTCGGAAAGTCTCCACAACAGGCCAAACACTGACTTTCCTTTGGCCGGAATGACTGTCCCTACGCCCTGCGCGTTGATCAGCACCCGATAATCCGGCAGCACGGCAATGCCCACACGCTCGGCGCCTGGGCAACGAATGGCCATCTGGTGCGCGTCCATGTTGGACCCGTAGGCGAAATACGGCTGCATGTGAATAAACGGACCGGAGGCAGTGTCGAATCCCCCGGACAGTATCACGCACTTAAAGTTTGCGGCAAGACCGCGTGCGAGTTTGAACCCTTCTCCACGCCTGCTGGTTCACGAACCGAGTGGCGAAACTACTGCCCTGGACGTTTCGTATGGGACACCCATATGACAATAAAAACGCGGACACTTTGTCTGGCGCGGACTTCTCCACCAGGGCGCAAATGAGGAAAAGCACACAGCTGACGATCACGTCACTGCTCACGATCGTGGTAATGAGTCTGCACATCACCGACGACATCGTGCGCGGAATCTCACCGCCGGGCGCCGACAACATTGGCGCTGTCCCTATCTTCCTCGTCTGGCTCTACGGGACGCTGGCGCTGAGCGAACGACGAGCAGGATATGTCATTATGCTGCTCGGGGGAATTTTTGCGGCAGCGATGCCCGTTCTTCATATGACGGGAGCCGGGTACGTTGCGGTCACCAAGTCGCCCGGTGGCTTCTTCTTTGTTTGGAGCCTCATTGTGGTTGGCGTTACCGGCACGTTCGCCGTCATCCTTTCCGCGCGTGCCCTGTGGCTTACCTTTGGGCAAGGACAGGGTCGGGGCACTGGCTTTATCGAGGGCCGGCAATAGAGTTCGCCCGTGCCGCTCGGTCGCCAGGTCCTTCTGCTATTCCTCTTCGCGATTCCGATCGCGTGCGTGAGCTGGACCGTCACGCACGAAGAGGTTTTCCGCGAGCCACGAGAGTGGTTTACCGCCCGCAGCCAGGACGGCCGGACCATCCTGGAACGCAAGTTCTTTTATCTGTTCACCTGCGAATACTGCTTCAGCCACTATGTGACGATCGGGATGCTGTTCATGACGCGGTTCACGCTCGTTTTCGATGGCTGGCGCGGCTATCTGATCGCCGGCTTCTCGCTGGTCTGGATTGCCAACCTCTACATGAGTCTCTTCGGACGGCTGCGGCTGGCTATTACTTCGGAGCGGCAGGACATCGAGGTGGTCGAGAAAATGGTGCAGAAAGAGGTAGACTGAAAATCTCGATTCCGGTGTGACGCTTCCTGGAGCTTTCCGGTGCTGCTTCGATCGACCGACCGCGGCTTATACTGCGAGGCCGGTGACTTTCATATCGATCCCTGGCTTCCCGTCGAGCGGGCTGTCATTACGCACGCCCACGGCGACCATGCCCGCTGGGGATCGCAGCAGTACCTCGCGGCGCGCGCCGGAGAGCGCGTCCTCCGCACTCGCCTTGGACCGCAGGCGTCGATCGCTGCTGTTGAATACGGCGAACGCGTCACACTGAATGACGTCCATGTCTCGCTGCACCCCGCCGGTCACATTCTCGGGTCTTCCCAAATCCGCGTCGAATACCGAGGTGAGGTCTGGGTATCGTCAGGTGACTACAAGACCGAACCTGATGAAACATGCGCACCGTTCGAACTCGTGCGGTGCCACACGTTCATTACGGAATCCACCTTCGGCCTGCCAATCTACCGGTGGGTGCCGCAACATGACACGTTCGCAGCCATTCAGGCGTGGTGGCGGGCCAACACCGCCGAGGGTCGCACCTCCATCCTCTTCGCCTATGCGTTAGGCAAGGCGCAGCGGCTGTTGAGCGGACTCCGGCACGACGCTGCGGGCCCGGTCTACACACATGGTGCCGTCGAACGCCTGAACGCGGACTACCGGGACAGCGGGGTCGCGTTGCTCCCCTCCGAGCGCGCGAGCTCGATGCCGCGCAACCATGACTGGTCGGGCGCCCTGATCATCGCACCGCCGTCGGCGTCCGGCTCGCTCTGGCTCAGGCGCTTCGGTGCGGCGTCCACGGCGTTCGCGTCAGGCTGGATGAGCGTCCGTGGGATGCGGCGGCGACGGTCAGTGGACCGCGGCTTCGCACTCTCGGATCACGTGGACTGGCCGTCGCTCCTCGAAACGATCCGAGGCACGGGCGCCGAGCGGGTGCTGGTCACTCATGGATACCGCGAGTCGCTGGTTCGCTGGCTTACGGAGCACGGCATCGAAGCGCGCGTCGTGGCGAGCGCGTGGAAAGGAGAATTGGACGACACCGATCCGGCAGAAGAACCGGCGCCCGAGGCCGCAGGCGAGGAGACTCCCGCGTGAGGCGCTTCGCGCGACTCTTCTCATCGCTCGATGAAACGACAAAGACCAACGCCAAGGTCGCTGCGATGGCCGACTACTTTTCGACCGCGGATCCCGCCGATGCGGCATGGGCGGTCTGGTTCCTGAGCGGCAATCGCCCCAAGCGTCTCATCCCGGTGCGACGCCTGGCGGCCTGGGCGATGGAAACAGCGGATGTGCCTCCGTGGCTGTTTGAAGAGTGTTATGCCGCTGTGGGCGACCTCGCGGAAACGATCTCGCTCCTCCTCCCCGCGGGCGAGACACCGACCGACGTTCACCTGCACGAGTGGATCGAATCCAGGATCCTTCCGCTCGCGACGCTGAGCGAGGAAGAGCAACGCGAATCCGTGACTCGTGCGTGGCGCGAGCTCGATGGTGTCGAGCGCTTCGTATTCAACAAGCTGATCACCGGAGAGTTACGCGTGGGCGTGTCGGGAAGCCTTGTCGTGCGGGCGCTGGCGCAGGCGACCGGTATTGCCGCGACGATTGTCGCCCACCGTCTGACCGGAACGTGGGCGCCGACGCGTGACGCGTTCGAGCGGCTCCTATCCGCGAGTAGCGTCGATGCGGACGTGTCGCAACCGTACCCATTCTTTCTCGCCCACGCGCTCGAGCAGGACCTGGACTCGTTAGGTCCGGTGGACGACTGGCAGGTCGAGTGGAAGTGGGACGGCATCCGCGCGCAGGTCATCCGCCGCGGCGGGCAGGTCTTCCTCTGGAGTCGTGGAGAGGAATTGGTGACATCGCGCTTTCCGGAAGTGGCCGATGTCGCGACGCACCTGCCGGACGGCACGGTGATCGATGGTGAGCTTCTCGCCTGGCAGCTGGATCGGCCGCTGCCGTTCGCTCGCTTGCAACGGCGGATCGGCCGACAGCAGCTCACACCACAGATCCTGTCGGAAATACCCGTCGCGCTCGTTGCGTACGACCTGCTCGAACTCGATGGCGATGACATCCGCGAGCAGCCGCTCCACTGGCGTCGCGAACGCCTCGAACGACTCGTGTCGGCCGTGCCTGCGCACGTCGGTGTTGCGGTGGAGGAAGTTCACGGTGATCTCTTCGAACCTCCGCCCGACACCGCAGGAGCGAGACTCACTGTGTCGCCCGTTCTGACCGTCGAGAGCTGGGACGCACTTCGCGGAGCGTACGCCAGCGCGCACAACGCCGGCGCGGAAGGTCTCATGCTGAAGCGGCGCGATTCGACGTATGGTGTCGGGCGGCGCCGCGGCGCGTGGTGGAAGTGGAAAATCGCACCGCACAGCATTGACGCGGTAATGATGTACGCGCAGGCTGGACACGGCCGACGCGCATCACTCCATACCGACTACACATTCGGCGTGTGGAACGAAGGTGAGTTGGTTCCGTTCGCCAAGGCATACATCGGGCTCACCGACGAGGAGATTCGCAAACTCGATGCCTGGATCCGTCGCAACACACTCGAAAAGTTCGGCCCGGTGCGGGCAGTAAAACCCGAACAGGTGTTCGAGCTTGGCTTCGAGGGAATCCAGGCGTCGACGCGACACAAATCAGGAGTTGCCGTCAGGTTTCCAAGAATGCTTCGCTGGCGGACGGACAAGCGCGCATCGGACGCCGACACGCTCGCAACGCTCAAGGCATTGATCGAATGATCGAGGCGCTGGCGGAATGGTTCACCGCGCGCGGATGGGCGCCCTTCCCGTTCCAGCGCGAGGTGTGGACCGCTTATCTCGCTGGAGAAAGTGGACTGGTGCATGCTGCGACCGGTACGGGCAAGACGCTGGCTGCCTGGTTAGGCCCGCTCGCTGAATGGTCTGCCGAGGGGCGACCGGTGTGTCCAGCGCCGCGCAAACAATCGTACGTTCCCCTGCGTGTACTGTGGATTACTCCACTCCGCGCCCTCGCCGCGGATACGGCGGAGGCGCTGCGAGCGCCGCTGGCAGCGCTCGCGCCGGAATGGACGATCGAGACACGCACCAGCGACACGTCGGCGGCGGTCCGCGCACGCCAGAGTCGTCGCCTGCCTACCGCCCTGCTGACGACGCCGGAGAGCCTGACGGTTCTCCTCTCGCGGCCGGAGTCGCCGGAGCTGCTGCGCGACCTCCGTCAGATCGTGGTAGACGAGTGGCACGAGCTCATGGGAACGAAGCGTGGAGTTCAGACGGAGCTCGCCCTGGCACGCCTGCGCACCCTTCGCCCACACGTGCGGACCTGGGGACTTTCCGCGACATTAGGCAATCTCGGCGAGGCGCTGGCCACGCTGCTTGGTACTGACCCGAACGCGCCGTCGCGCATCGTAAAGGGTGAAACGCCGAAGCAGATCACGGTCGACGCGCTGCTGCCCGCCGCAATCGAGCGCTTCCCGTGGGCTGGTCACCTGGGGCGAAGCATGGCGGAGCCGGTGGCCGACGCACTGGATCACGCAGAAAGCTCGATCGTGTTCACCAACACGCGTCGTCAGACGGAAGAGTGGTATCGGGCGCTGCTCGACGCACGGCCGGACTGGGCCGGGCAGATCGCCCTCCATCATGGGTCGCTGGACCGATCGACGCGCGATTGGGTGGAGCACGCGTTGCGCGAAGGCCGATTGCGATGTGTGGTGGCGACGTCCAGCCTGGACCTCGGCGTCGATTTTTCTCCAGTAGGTCGTGTCGTGCAGGTAGGCAGTCCGAAGAGCATCGGACGTCTCGTGCAGCGCGCCGGCCGGAGTGGCCACCGGCCCGGCGCCGAAAGCCGTGTCACGTGTGCGCCGACGAATGTGCTCGAGCTGATCGACCTCGCTGCGGCGCGGGACGCCGTTGAAGCGGGTGAAATCGAGTCGCGCCGGCCTGTGGATCGCCCGCTCGACGTGCTGGTGCAACACCTGGTTACCGTCGCGATGGGAACCGGTGACACCGGATTTCGCTCGGAGCAGTTGCGGGCTGAGGTGCGTAGCACCCGCGCATTCGCACACCTGACCGACAACGAGTGGCAATGGGCGATGGAGTTCGTCGCGAGCGGCGGGAGTGCACTCGGCGCCTATCCAGAATATGCACGCCTCGTCAGGCAGGGCGACGGACGCTATCGAGTGGCAAGCGAGGCGATAGCGAAGCGTCATCGGTTGTCGATCGGCACCATCGTCGGCGATGGCCAGATCGCGGTGACGTACCAGCGTGGAAAACCAATCGGGTCCGTTGATGAGGAGTTCATCTCGCGATTGAAGCCGGGCGACCGGTTTACGCTGGCCGGAAAGACACTCGAATTCATTCGCGTGCGGGACATGCAGGCGTGGGTACGACGGGCCTCCACGTCGCAGGTGACGGTGACCTCCCCGTGGAGTGGAACTCGCCTTCCGATTTCCGTCGCGCTTGCCGCGCGTATCCGGGACCGGCTGGAGGAAGCAAGTCGCGGAGTGTTCCGTGGTCCGGAGATGAACGCCATCAAGCCAATTCTTGCTGTACAGCAACGTTGGTCGCGCATCCCCGCTGCCGACGAAGTGCTGATTGAACGCGTTACTACGCGCGAGGGCCATCACGTATACGTCTTTCCGTTCGAGGGAAGGCTCGTGCACGAGGGCCTGGCGGCGCTGGTCGCGTTTCGTCTCTCGCGATTGAAGCCCCTCTCGTTTTCGATCGCCACCAACGACTATGGCCTGTCACTGCTTTCCGCCGAGCCGGTGGCTATCGACACGAACGTGATGTTCAGGGTCGACGACCTTGCCGCCGACCTGATGGCGGCACTCAATGCGACGGAGATGGCCCGCCGGCAGTTTCGCGAGATCGCCCGGGTGTCCGGGCTCATCTTTCCGGGTCTTCCGCGCTCGGGGAAGACAGCGCGGCAGTTGCAGGCATCAAGCAGCCTCTTTTTCGACGTATTCCAGAAGCACGACCCGGGCAACCTGTTGGTTGCGCAGGCCTACCGCGAAGTGATGGAGCGGCAGTTGGAGAGTGCGCGCCTGGCGAATACGCTGGAGCGACTCTCACGATCGCAGGTTGTTGCTACGGAACCCCCGCGCACAACGCCCTTTGGTTTTCCCCTGCTGGTCGACCGGACACGGGATCGTGTCTCCTCCGAATCGCTGGGCGACCGGGTGCGTCGGATGCAACTGGCGCTCGAGCGCGCCGCCGGATGAGCCTCGAAGTCCAGGTCGCGGGCGAGACGCTGGTGTTGTTTCCCGAGCGGGCCGCCTGGTGGCCGGGAGCGTGCACGCTCCTGGTGGCCGACCCGCACTTCGGGAAGGCAGCCACGTTCCGTTCGTTAGGGGTCCCGGTGCCACGCGGTACCACCGCCGACGCGCTCGAGCGACTTGATGCGCTCCTGCGCCGGGTCGAGGTTCGTCGCGTCCTCTTTCTCGGAGACTTTTTGCACGCCCGGCGCGGCCGCTCGGAACGCACGTTAGGTGCCGTGGCCCATTGGCGTGCGGCGCACTCCGATATCGCGATGACAATCGTGCGCGGAAACCATGATCGGGAAGCCGGAGACGTGCCAGGAATTGGTATCGCGGGCGTCGATGCGCTTGTCGAGGGTCCGTTCGTGTTCGCGCACGTTCCGGCGCTGGATCAAGACGGCTACGTGATCGCGGGGCATCTCCACCCCGGCGCAGACCTCGTCGGCGCCGGTCGTCAACACGTGCGCTTGCCGTGCTTCTGGTTCGGATCGCGAACCGCAGTGCTCCCCGCGTTCGGTGACTTCACCGGTCTCTGGCCGGTGTCTCCCGATCGGGGCGATCGCGTATTCGTGATTGCCGAAGGCGAGATTGTGGAACGCGCTGCGCGCTAGCGCATCCCGTCGCGAAACCTAACGCGATTGACTGTGTGCACCTGTGTTCCGGAGCGGGAGTCGGACGGAAAACTCACTCCCCTTCCCTGGACCGTCGCTGCGAACCTGAACCGAGCCTCCGTGCAGCGTGACCAGGTTCTTCACCAGGGATAAGCCAATCCCCCAGGCCTCCCTGCGATTGCGCGCGCGCCGATTCCACTTGCGTAAACAGCTCGAAGATATGCGGCAACATTCCGTGCGGAATGCCGATCCCGGTGTCCTCGATATGCACCACTGCTTCGTCGCCTTCGGTCGTGCCCTTGACCCAGATCCTTCCTCCTTCAGGGGTGTACTTGGCGGAGTTGTTGATCAGGTTGACGAAGACTTGCTTTAACCGGTGGGGACAATTCTCTTACCGCCGCGATGCACCGTCGTTCGGCGCGTCATCGACGAGGCCGCAATTCAATGCTTCCGATTGCGATCAGGCCACGTCGACTGATGAGGGTACGAGCAATTCCAAGAAGCGCGACGAACGCGAGGGTGTCACGCATCACCAAATGGGCGTCCGATTGCGTCGAGATCCGGAAGGGCGGCGCACACCGCAATTGCAATCCACGCGCGGGACGGAGTAGCCCGGGGAACCAGCATTGAGGCTACTGCAACGGCGCCGACCGCACGGGTCCACGACGATGCAATCACTCCTCACCCTGAAGACCAGCGTTTGGATAGGCTGCGACGCCGGTCAGGAACCTCGAAGTCCGGACAGGAGATACTTGTTCACCGCCCTAACGACATCGGCCAGCGTGTTGCGGCTGAACTCATGCCAGGAAGGGACCTCGAGAAGGTCAATCATCCCCTGCCAGGATAGCGTACTCGCTTTGCCCCGTTCGACGAGGTTGCGACCAACCTCAATACTCACGTAGCCACGTGGATCGAACATACCTCCATTCAGGGAGCGTGGCACCGTGACGTCAATGTCGAGCGAAGGCACTTCTTCCGTGATGGTATAAGCCAACCGACCTGCACCACGGATTACGTTGACGACCGCTTCACGAATGCGCGCCGAGTCTGCGCCAAAGGCAAGCAGAATCGAGTCGATGCGAACTTCCCTGACGAAGACTAACGGCTTCGGCTGAGGGGTTTGCGCGAACACAGCATCTGGAAGCAGAGTCGCAAGCGCCGCCGAAAGAAGAACACTCGAGAGTCTTCCGCGTGTTCGGTCACGAAAACAGAACACAGGCAAGGCGATCATTACGTTGTTAGGCGTCCTTCATTCGTTCCCAGCGCCAGACTGGGCCATCGTCCGGATCCACAACCTCACCGACATGTACAAAGCCGCACTTGCCCAGAACGCGCGTTGACGCGTTAGGGGTCGGAAGCGTGTGGGCACGCACGAGCCGCACCCGTTCATCCGAAAATGCGAAGTCAACGAGCGCCGCGGCTGCTTCTGTGGCATAGCCACGACCCTGATGGGCAGGAACGATGCCGTACGCGATCTCGACCACGCCGCTTGTGTCCGGAGGACCCTTGAAGCCGGCTGTCCCGACGAGCCGGGAGCTTTGTTTGTCGATCAGGCCGAATCCGTGCACCCATGGATCGGGCGTTCGGAGTTTGCGAAGCTGCTCCATCCAGGCCGGCGACACTTCGCCAGACACGTAAAAGTCTCTGAGACCCTCGGCCAGCGGCAACCCAAGCTGTGCCTCCCCTTCTGATTTCCCGGCGATGACCGCCCGTAAATCGTCGCCGGAAAATGGGCGCAGTTGCAGATGGACGGTCTCGCTCAACATGCTCAGGCGGCCTAACGGATAGCTGGAACGTATGTTATGCCACACAACCTGCGGATCATTCCTTGTATTGGCAACGTATACCAGTCGGAGAGTGGGCTTGAAACAGCGATTCGGGCAAGTCGACAAATTCGGATCGGGTGTCATCCTTGCCGCAGCTCTCGGGATCACGGCCGCTGGCGCCGGTGCGCAGTCGATCCGCGCCGAACGGGCCAGCGACTCGCCCCGGCTCGACGGGCGCCTCAGTGAACCCGTCTGGCAAACGGCGCCCCCGATCACGAATCTCACGCAGCGCGAGCCGAACGAAGGCGCTCCGGCGATTGAAAACACCGAAGTGCGGTTCGCCTATGACGACAACGCGCTCTACATCGGCGCGCGCATGTTCAGCAACGATCCCACGGCGATCCGCGCGCTCATCACGCGACGCGATCGCGAAGGGAGCTCGGAGCAGATCGTCATCTCGCTCGATACCTATCGCGACCGCCGAACCGCGTACACGTTTTCGGTTACCCCCGCCGGGGTCCGTGTCGACTACTACCACGCAACCGACTCGGAGAGCGATCGCGACTCCGATTGGAATCCCGTGTGGGAAGCCGCGACTGAGATCGACTCGCTAGGTTGGACAGCCGAAATTCGGATCCCGTTCAATCAACTCCGGTTCTCCCCGGGAGAAAGCCAGGAGTGGGGCGTCAACGTGGTTCGGCGGGTCCCCGATCGAAACGAGCAGAGTTACTGGGCGCTCGTGCGCCGCACCGAGCCTGGATGGTCGTCGCGCATGGGTGTGCTCACGGGTATCCAGGCCATTCGTCCCCCGCGCCGAGTGGAGTTGGTGCCATATGTGGCGGCCGATTCGCGCATTGCCGCGGTCACCGACAAGGCCAATCCGTTTCAGGATGCATATGCCAACGCGGCCCGGGTCGGCGGCGATCTCAAGGTCGGACTCGGTCCCAACCTCACGCTCGATGTCACGCTCAATCCGGATTTCGGACAGGTGGAGGGTGACCCCGCAGTCGTCAACCTCACCGCGTATGAGATCTTTTTCGACGAGCGCCGCCCGTTCTTCCTCGAGGGCTCGGACCTGCTCAACCAGCGCGGGTTGTTTTATTCCCGCCGGATCGGCGCCGCGCCCCCCGGCAGCGCCAATGCGGACTATGTGGAGCGACTGGCCAATTCCACCATCCTCGGTGCCGCGAAACTGACAGGACGACTGCGCTCCGGTCTCGCCGTCGCCGCTCTTGCCGCCGTCACCGACCGCGAGGTCGCGCAAACATTCGATAGCGGCACTCTGGAATTCGGCAGGGCGGTCGTGGCGCCGCGGACGAGCTACGCCGCAGCCAGCGCCAGGCAGCAATTTGGAAGAGACGCGTCGACGTTGGGAGGTCTCGTCACGCTGGTTCAGCGCGATATTGAACCCGGCACGTCTCTGGCCGATCTGCTCCCGCGATCGGCGTATTCCGCGCTCGTCGAGGGGCGCCTGCGGTGGGACGGAGGCGCCTATGACGTGAACTCGTGGCTGGGATACACGAACGTTCGCGGCGACTCGCTGGCGATGCTGCGACAGCAGCGCTCCTCGCGCCGCTATTATCAACGCCCCGATGCGGACCACGTCGAGGTAGATCCGGCGCTCCGCACGCTGGGCGGCGCGACGTTCGGGCTCGGCCACAGCAAGCTCGCGGGAAAGCACTGGACGTGGGACATTGACTTCCTGTTTCAGTCGCCCGGCTTCGAGCCTAACGACATGGGCTCGTACGGTGCGGTGGACACCAG
>DASRPK010000087.1:0-3583 GCA_035646395.1 Gemmatimonadaceae bacterium
ATGACATCCGGACGGTGCAGGAGCTGCTCGGGCACTCGGACGTGAGCACCACGATGATCTACACGCATGTGCTCAACCGCGGGGGTAAGGGGGTGCGAAGCCCGGTGGATCTGGCCCGGCTTCCGGACCGATCAGAATAGGGCTGCCAGCCTTGCAGCCTATCGGAAATCCAGATACCCTCCGGTCGCAACCGAATCACTGGTTAGGTGGCGCGCGCCCCTTCATCTGTACATGGAGACTCGGTCGGGACTCTCCCTTGATCATGATACCTCGACGCGTCGTCACGCTACTGACAGCTGGCGTGCTCGCCTGTGTCCATCCAGGCCACGTTTCGCCTTCGGACATTGAAGTCGAGATCGCCTTCAGAGCTCTCGCCGATGAGCTCCAGGAGATTCCAAAGCAGGATAGCGTATTGCTGCTCAATCGGCTCGAACCCCGCACAAGCGAAGCCCCAGACTTCGATGCTTGGGTCGGCTCCCGCTTTCTGTCACCCTTTCGATCTCGCGTGCCCCTCGACCTCTGGCGGCGCTACTGGTCAGCCAATAAATCGGCAAAGCGCTTCAGCCCACGCCCCCAACTCGGCGACCGGCCAGTTCGCGTCCTGGCTCGCGTGGGTGAGGAAGACCTTCCGGACCGAGGCGGGGTCTACTCCTTGTCACGAGTCGGGCTGAGCGCCGGTCGGGATTCCGCCATAGTCGAGGTTCACTTTGCATGCCGCGGCCTCTGCGGGCATGGCAATTTGTGGCTCTATGTCCGCAGCGAGACCGGCACCTGGACCCGCCACCTGAACCTCATGTCGTACCTTCATTAGCCCGCGCCACCTAACAGGCATTTGGAGCTGACAGCCGCGCGCTCCAGTCGCCAGTCGGCGCGGCCGGGCGTATCTTCAGATTGGAATCGGCCGCGCCGCTGGCGGAAGCGCGGCTGCAGCTCAAATGCGGTCCGTTAGGCAGCAATAAGTTGCATGTTGCCAAAGAGGGACGTCGCCATGAGCCTGAATTCGAGAGCGTTGTTGCTGGTGCTTTGTTTACTGGGGGCAACGGAAGTCGCCGGTCAGGAAGCCGTCACCGCACTTGACCGTACTCTTTCGAAGACCCACATGCGACAGGACACCACTTCCGTGGCGATCGCCAACGCGCCGGTGCAAGCGTTCGCTCCGACGACGATTCAGTGTGGAAAGCAGAGTTGCACGGTGAGGGTCGAGGTCTCCAGCCAGTTTTGGAACGTCACTTCCGGGAACGCCGTCAGACTGCATGTCAAAGCGGATGGCGTCCCATTCCCAGTCACAGGATTCGAAATCGATGGCGGAATCAACAGACCGGTGGCGCATCTCACCACGGTGTCATCGTTGAAGAGCGATCTCAGTCCAGGACGACACACCATTTCGGTGAACTTTGATATGCGAACGCCGGGTGGCAAAGCGGAGGCGTCCATTCGTACCTTGACCATTCAAGTGTTTACACCTTGAACAATCCAGAAATGGCAGCCTCATATCGGGAAAGAAGCACGATGCCCATCCCTCATCAGCTGTCGCATCTACCATCTCATCGACTATCCTCACGGGTGCTCGCCGCAATCGTCTGTGGTATGGTTACCTTCTCGGCCGCCGCTTCTGCTCAATCCAACTGCGCCGCGGAGCCATTTGCTCTTCAAGTCCTGGGCTCAGGTGGACCGTATCCCGCTGGCAACCGCGCCTCGAGTGGGTATCTGGTGTGGCGGTCTGGACGGGCAGTGGCCCTGATTGATGTCGGAGGCGGCACGTTTCTCCGATTCGGTGAGACCGGGGCCCGGCTCGCAGATCTGTCGCTTCTTGCAATCAGCCATCTCCACCCGGATCATTCCTCCGATCTGCCGGCTTTTCTTTGGCTGAGCGACCGTGTCCGGCAGCAACCCTTGAAACTGGCCGGCCCTTCCGGTGCTGAGCTATTCCCTAGTATCGAGCGCTTCGTGACCAGGCTGTTCGATTCCTCAAGCGGCGCATTTCCCATTCTCAGCGGCACCCTGCGGCAGACAGGAACAGGTGTTCCCCTTGACATCATAACGATTGACGCCGCGGCGCGCGCTCCCAGTCGGGTCCTGGTGGACGGGGACCTGGAGGTGACGGCCATAGGTGTCCCGCATGGTAGTGTGCCGTCCATCGCCTATCGACTGCGCGTCGGTGAGCGCAGCATTGTGTTTGGCAGTGACCAGACCGGCGACGATCCGCGATTCACCGACCTTGCCAGTGGCACCGATGTGCTGGTTATGCATTTGTCGCTCTCCCAGCAAGCGCCGGACGCTGTCGCCCGGCTCCACGCAAGACCCGCCGCGGTAGGACAAGCGGCAACGAACGCGAAGGCTCACCGGCTCGTTCTAAGCCATCTCATCAGAGCGGTGCCGCCCGTCCGTGTAGAGTGGCACAGCCTCTTCGACCTTGGGCAGGCCGTAGCAGATGTAAAGAAGAACTATTCTGGCCCAATAGATGTAGCCAGTGATCTGCAGTGCATCCCAATTCGCTAAGCTGCCTATCAAGCGCGGAAGCGCAGGTCGTTAGGTGGCCACCAGCGTCGATGCCGGAGGCATCACGACTCGCGTCGTCTCCCTGCCATCACCGAGAGTAGTAGTCCGCGATCGCGCGAGCGAATCTCCCAACCAAGAAAGAGGCGCCGATGCGATGCCTTCTAACTGGGATGCTGATGCTGGCCGCCGCCGGATGCACTACCCGCGATGGGGAACCGCGCAACGCTGAACCGGCCGTGGTGCCTACCGCCGTCGCGTTCGACGGCGCCGACTACCAGAACGAAGCGGCGAAGACCGCCCATGGCAAGCGGCTCGCCACGCTATTCGCCTGCGCCGCTTGCCACGGCGCGGATTACTCTGGTAACGATTTCGGCGCGGTCATCCCGATCGTCAAGGGGCTCTGGGCGAGCAACATCTCGCTTGTCATACCCGCGATGAGTGATGCCGCGCTGGAGCGGCTGTTGCGCGAGGGCGTTCATCCCGACCGCGAGATCTACGTCATGCCGTCGAAGCAGACGCAGTTCTTGTCCGAACGCGACATGGCGGCGCTAATCGCCTTCCTGCGCACCATTCCGCCCGTGGGCAAGGCGACTCCACTGCCGCCGGCGGGGTTCGAGGCAGCGGTGACCGCCCGGCTGCCCGACGACTATTGGCTGACCCTGAAGGAGGGGGAGAAGCGCGGCTATCATAACGCCGCCGAAGAGGCGGCCTATTTCGCCGCGCATCAGCCACCCGAATTTGGGCCGCAGTCGGCACGCGGGCGCATGATCGCCTCGAGCCTTTGCAGCGCCTGCCACGGCGCCGCGCTCGACGGACTGGGTGAGCCGGCCGGCGATATCCAAGGCGCGCTCGGATACGATGACGCTGGCTTCGACCGCCTCCTGACTGAGAGCATCGACCGCACCGGCAAGCGGGTGGCGGTCGACTGGGGCTTTGGGCACGAAGCCATGCCGCTCTCCGCGGCCGAGCGCCGCGACGTCATCGCCTATGTCCGTGAGCTGGCGAACTCGCGCAAACGATGAACGACGCCAGGTTCCTCGATATCTGTGTCGGCGCGAGGTGCGGCGCGCGCTCCAATCCGTGG
>DASRPK010000088.1:0-17694 GCA_035646395.1 Gemmatimonadaceae bacterium
CGCCTTGATTGCGGCGTCGATGCCGTTTGTGGCGGAGAGAAGGATGTCCTTCCGGCGATCGGCGTCATACTTCGCACGATCCGCCTGCAGGTTCATCTCGTCGGAGACGTCCAGGTTCGCCTGGCCGTACTTGATCGAGCCGGCCCGCTGGTGGGCGATGTTCCACTGCCGCAGCTCGGTCAGCGTCTTCACGGGCGCCTTGTCGCCTAACGACTTGAGCCAGGCGTCGAAGTCGCGCTTCATGCCGTACTTGAAGGCAACGGAGCATTCCGCGTCACGGCCCCTGGCCTGGTCGAGCCCACTGCAGGGGTTCCAGTTCAGGAAGTTGTTCGCCGCCGCGGTGTCGACAATGCTGGGAAGGTTTGCCGGGTCGACGATGACGGCGCCCTGCGCTTTCAAAACGGTGATGACCGAGTCCATGACCGCGCGCTGCGTGTCGTTCAGCCCACCGCGCGGCTGGGCGCTACCGGCCGTCACGCGGTCGTAGAAGAACGCACGCGGTATGCCGATGCGGGCTCCGCGAAGGCCGTTTGGATCCAGAAAGCGCGTGTAGTCGCGCCCTGCCGGCGGAGGACACTTGCGCGTCGCCTCGTCGTTAGGGTCGGGTTGCGCGTTTTCCATGGCACCGAGCATGATCGCCGCGTCGGCGACCGTACGGGTCATCGGTCCCGGGGTGTCCTGATCGGCCGTGATCGGAATGACGCCATGACGGCTGATCCGCCCAACGGTCGGCTTGATGCCAACCAGCATGTTCTGGTGCGACGGGCTGAGGATGGAGCCGGACGTTTCGGTGCCGACGTTGCCGAGCCAGAAACTGATATTCGTCCCGGTCCCTGAGCTCGACCCGCCTGTGCCGAGTACCGGGCGCCCATCGAAGAAGGCGTCGCGTGGGTCGCGGCGCGGGTCATATGGATTGAACCCGTATCCGGTGAGCGCGTTGTAGTTCGTCGGCATGCCTGACGCGACCCAGTTGGCGAGCTCGGTCAGTTGAGTCTTCGCGAGGATAATTGCACCCGCGTCCTTGAGATTCTTCGTCAGCGTCGCTTCGTAAGACGGCACCAGGTCGGCGAACGCCAGGGCGCCGCCCGTCGTCGGCATGTCGGTCGTGTGGATGTTGTCCTTCAGGGCCACCGGGATTCCGTGCAATGGCCCGAGGATCCGGCCCGCCGTGCGCAACCGGTCCAGGGAATCGGCGATCGCCAGCGCGTTAGGGTTCACGGTGATGATCGCGTTGATCTTGTCCTCGTACTTCGCGATGCGCGTGAGGTATTGGAGTACGATCTCCCGTGATGTCGTCCGCTGCTGTTCCAGTGCAGCCCTCAGGTCCCCGATGGACGCTTCGACCACACTGAATGGCGCAGCCGGTGGTGGCGCGCCGCGACGCTGAGCCGAAAGTGTCAGCGGAGTGACGGCAAGCGCAGCGAAGGCGAGAAACTTCATGGCGATCCGGGCTCAGGGTTGAAAGCCGACGAGAACCGCCTCGAACGTATGCTCGGCTTGTCTCTGGCGCGAGTCTCGAGACGCCTGTATTGCTGTGTGGCAGCCTGGGATCGCACGAGTCACGAGTCACGAGTCACAAGTCACGAGTCACCTTCCCATGCATTCGTTCCAGAGAATCGTCCTCGTAGTGCTTGCGCTGATTGCGCAGCGGGCCGAAGGCCAGGTCCGCACTGCCGATCCCGCCAAACGTGGCGTCGCGCTCTCCGAGTTCCCGCGCGTTGTCCAGCTTGCGCCGAACGTCTATGGGTACGAAGAGATCCGGCAGCCTGGCTTCACCACGGTCAGCATGTTCGTCGTCGGCCGGAACGGTGTGCTGATCGCCGATGGACAGGGGAGCACATCAGCTACACAGACGATGCTCGATCGCATCCGCACCGTGACGCCGTTGCCAGTTCGCTGGTATGTGGTCGGATCAGACCACGGCGATCACACCGCCGGCAATTCGGTCCTGCCGAAAGACATTCAGTACATCATCCATCCCGCGTCGCGGGCGCAGCTCGTGAAAGACTCTGCTGCCGCGGTCGCGTCAGCTGGACGAAGTGGCCAGGCACCGCGCGTGGTAGTCGTTCCTCCCAGGGCGATGGACGGTGACAGGGAAGCAATCGACCTCGGAGGCATCACGGTCGACGTTCTCTTCCTCGGCCGCGCGCACACCGGCGGCGACCTGATGGTTCATGTGCCGCGTGAAAAGATCCTGTTCATGAGCGAGGCGTATCTGAACCGCGTCTTTCCCGCGATGCGATCGGCGTATCCGGATGAGTGGGTCAGGATGATCGATCGGGCACTCGCGATGGACATCGCCCGTTATGTGCCGGGCCACGGATTCATCGAGGAGCCCTCAGTATCGCGCGAGGAGCTGGTCGAATTTCGTCAGGCGCTGGCCGTGGTCACCGCTGAGGCGAAGCGGCTGCACGGATTGAAGCTGTCGCCGGAGGACGCCCTGAAGGCAGCCGACTGGGGGCCGTACAAGAACTGGTTCCTCGCCGAAGGTCAGGCCCCGATCGCAATACGGCGCGTATTCGACCAGCTCGAGGGACGAATTCCGGACTAGAGGCTCGAGGGCTCTTACCAGCCTCTCCTGAGCCAGATACTATCTCCCCGCGGGCGCATGGGACGAGGGGCAAATGGCCGATACAGTGACGTGTCCAACCCTGCGGGACGGCGACGATGAAGTCGCGCGACAGTTTGCGAACGGCACGCTCTCACCTGGGGATGCGCGTGAGTTCGAGGCGCACATGGCGGAATGCCACCGCTGCCAGAAGGCCGTCGCGTACGCCGCCGGTGTGACCGCAACATTGCGTGGCGCCGCCAAGAGTACAGAGCCCTCGCCCTGGGCGAGGATGTCGTGGCCAGTGTGGGCGATCTCTGTTGTCGTTGTCGTCGGCGTCGCGATCGCGCTTCTCGCGCTCTAGCATCTGCCGTTGAGTTGGCGGTTTGCGGAACCGCAACTCCTGCCGAGACGGTCGCGGGCGGCGGCGCGCAGCGGGGCGCGCGACTTCTGAGTCGAACTGCGCCGGGAAGATCCCCGACTACCTAACGCCGAGACCACTGGCGACGAATCCAGTAGACAGACGATCGCAGCGCACCCTGGTACGCAATCGCCGGCCCGTGCTTCAACGAGTCCACAGCCACGAAGTCAACCAGGCCACCGCGGGCCTTGATCATCGACACCAGCGTCGACTCCGCTGAAAAAGGCACGCTTTCGTCCTGACGCGAGTGAATCGCGTACACCGGAACTTCGCGATACGGCGCCGCCCACGCGCCGGAGTTGTCCTTCGTCATCTCATCAAAAGCAGCCGCCAAACCCGTTTGATCGATACTCGTGTACCGCACGAGCGGGAATGACGTGAGCGGCACGGCGGCACGGAACAACTTTGGATGGCGATTCACCAGGAACCAGGCACCCATGCCGCCCATGCTGTTCCCCGTCACCAGCGTTCGCATCGTGTCGATCGGATAGCGCCGCCTCATCTCGCGTACCAGCGACAGGACCGCCCGCTCGGCGACCGGATCCGTCCAGTTGTTCTTCGGGGCGTCCGGCGCGATGATCAGGGCGCCTAACGGACGCAGCGCGGGACCGAAGAGCGTCTCCAGTGAGCGCTGGCCAAAATACGGTGGAACCGTGTCTCCCGTCGGCGCCTTGCCATGAAGTGCCAGGACGAACGGCAACTGATCTCCTGGCCTCATCGCCGGCACCACCATCGCAAACCGGATCCGCGTACCTTCCGGACTGACCCACGTGCCAGTCGCCAGGCGAGTCGTCGTGTCGGTCGGTAGCGGCGGCGGTGGCGGCGGTGGTGGGTCGAACGTTTCGGGATCGATCCCAAGCGCAGCACAACCGATGACCCCTGCTGCAATCAGGACGAAAGGTTTTCGCATGGGTCTCATTCGGGGGTTCTGACCGGCTCGCGGCTACGTAACGTCCACTCGGAGCACTCAAGCGTAAGCCCTTTCACCCTGATTAGGGAACCCAGCCATAACGAACAACGCCTGAGCGTTATCGGTAGCAAGCAGTACATGCTTGCACCGAAACATCTTCCCCGACTGGCAGCGACCATAGGCCTCTTCACGCGCTACGGGTTGGCCGACTTCGCGCGTGAACAAGGCCTTTCTGCCCTGGCCCAGGAGGAGGAGAAGGCGCGCCGCGAAAGCAACGGTGAAGACGTCGAGGCCACCGCGCGTGCATTTCGCGAAAAACTTGTCGAGCTCGGGCCGGCGTATATCAAGCTTGGCCAGGTGCTGGCCACCCGGGGCGACCTCCTTCCGGCAGCATACATCAAGGAACTGGAGACGCTTCATGACGATGTCGAACCGATGGCATTTCACGAAGTGGCCCGCCTCATCGAAGCCGAGCTCGGGGCGCCGCTCGAGGAACTGTTCCCCACCATCAATATCGACCCGTTAGGCACGGCCAGCCTTGGCCAGGTTCATGCCGCGACGCTGCCCGACGGTCGCGACGTCGTCGTCAAGGTGCAGCGCCCCAACATTCGGCCACTGCTCGCCGAGGATATCGCCTTCTTCCATGAGTTGGCGCAATTCCTCACCGACCACACCGAGGCAGGGAAGCGCATCGACCTGCTTGGCATTCTCAGGCAGCTCGAGCGTGCACTTACCGATGAACTCGACTATCGCGTTGAAGCACGAAACGGCGCCCAGTTCCGCAAGCGCCTCGCTGAGTTCCCGCGCTTGCTGGTGCCGAGGATCATCGAGGGATACTCGACGGACAAGGTCCTGACGACGGAGCGCATCCGGGGCACAAAAGTCAGCGAGATTCCCGCTTCGTACCGCAATGACCTTGATCTCGCTGTCCTGGCTGATGAACTGACGCGCGCCTACCTGCACCAGATCGCGGTCGACGGACATTTCCACGCCGATCCACATCCGGGAAACATCTTCCTGGTCCTGCCGACGGACTCGAATCCGCCGACGCCGGCGGAAGTCGTGACCTACGCCGGCGGGATTGAACCGATTGACGGCACTAGCCGAATCGCTCGTGCTGAACGCGAAGCGCTCGAGCTGGCGCCTGCCGCGCCGACACTGCTCGAGCCGAAGCTTGCGCTCATCGATTTCGGGATGATCGCGCACCTGTCGCCCAGCCTTCGCGACCAGTGCGTCAGGCTCCTGTATGGGCTTTCGGAAGATCGAGGCGACGAAGTTGCCGACGTCCTCGTCGAGATGGGCGAGCCGTTAGGTGACTTTGACCGCAGCGCCTATCAGCGCGAAATCAACGAACTCGTGGCGCAGGCGTATGGCGCTGACATGAGTGAGCTCGAGGCCGGGGCGCTGCTGAACAAGGTCATCACGGTCTCGTATCAGCGCGGGCTGCGACTTCCGGCCGACCTCACCCTCCTCTCAAAGACGCTGGTCCATCTCGGAGGCGTCACGCGCTCGCTGGATCCCGCTTTCGAGCCGTCGGTCGCGATCCGGGACAACATGGCCGAGATCGTGGCGGAGCGGATGCGCAGCCGCTTGAAGCCGAGCGTGATGTTCCGCGCCCTCAGTGAGGGCGCCGACCTGTTAGGCACCCTTCCGAGGCGGATCGACTCGATCACCAAGCGCCTGGCGGACAATGAGCTGAGCACGAAGCTCGAGGTGCCTCAGATCGACGTGCTGGTGGAGGGACTGCAGAAGGTGGCCAATCGCGTATTCACCGGACTGGTCCTGGCCGCGTTGATCGTGGCCAGTGCGATGTTGTTGCCGGAACGGCGTGTGCTGGGCACGGCGGGGTTCATCATCGCCGCGGCGTTAGGTTTCTACATGATCGGCTCGATCCTCTGGAACGATCGGCACGCCAGGAAGCCCAGGGCATCGCGCAGCTGAATCTCCACCAGCGGGAAATCAGACAACAGGGTGCCGTGACGCGAGCTTCGCCTGATTCAGGCTCGCCACTGCCGAAAGCTCCAGATCACACATCGTCGCCACGGCGGACACGCACCACAACACATCACCCAGCTCTTCCGCCAGGCGCTCGCGATCCAGTTCTCGTCCCTGATACAAGTGCTTGCGGACGTGGGCCAGCACCTCACCCGCCTCCTCGGCGATGCCCGCCGCAGCGTCGAGCAGCTTCTCCTTGTCGCTGAGACGGGCGCTGAGCGTTCGCGTCGCCGCCTTCTGGTATTCGTCGAGCGTCATCGGGCGAGCGGATCGGGCCGGAGCTGGAACTTCATCACCTTGCTCGTTGTGCCCTTGCCGCCTTCCATGTGGAACGGGGCACGCGTGCTGATCGTGGTCCAGAGCCCGCGACCCTTCCAGCCGGCGGTCGGATCGTCGATCCGCCCGTCCATCCACTTGGTGAAGAAGCCTAACGGGTACGGCACGCGCATCACGACCCAACGGCCATCCTTCAACGCCAGCAGGCCCTCGGACGCGTTTCCGGTATTGATCGGGATGTTCTCGCCCAGGCCGAACGTGTTGCGCTGGTCCACCCACGTGTAATAACTGGCCTCGGCGCTGCCCGGAGTTTCCACCCCGCGCAGTTGCGGCAACGGCTCCGCCCAGAAGCTCCACCCTTCGGGACAGTGCTGCCCAGTCGCCGTGGGTCCGTTGAGCGGACCACGACACTTCCGGCGATCGAAGCTCGCCAGGTGACCGCTGGCCAGTGCCAGCCATGCCACGCCATTGCGGTCGACGTCGAACCCGCGGGGCGAGAACGTCCCCTGCACAGAAGCGGCGGGGTTTCCGAACGGCACCTCATAGTACTCGGCCAGGGCCGTTTCGGGGGGATTGGCTCCCGGGTTCAATCGGATGACTGAACCGGGGAAGCCTAACGCTGATCCCCAGATCGACCCATCGGGGGCTGGAGCAACTCCATAGAAGCCGGCGCCGATCCGCTTGTCCTTCGCGGGATCGACCGGCTGGTTCGGCTCCACGTGTTCGTCGCGACGTCCATTGCCGTTCGTGTCCATGATCAGCGCGGTCCACCCCTGCGCCCGCTCCTCGTCGCCCGTCTCGTCGAACAGCTTCGTGTTCAACCACCCCACCACCGGCCCGCCACCACTCGTCCATAACGTATGGTTGGCGTCTTCGGCGAACATCAGGTGATGCGTGCTGAAGCAGGTGCCGATGTGCGTCAGCTTCTTCGTCGCCGGATCGTACATCTGCAGGTGCCGGCCGGATCGCGGGACCGGTGCACGCTTCGCCGACGGATGTGATGAACCCTCGCGGCATACGGGCGGATTATCGGGTGGTCGCACCGCTGACGTAATCCAGAGTCGGCCGCGATGGTCGAGCATCGGGTTGTGGACGTTGTTCCGGCTCGTCCAGATCGGTTCCTCTCCCCAATACGGCGACGGCGCCGGCATCTGCGGCGAAGTCCGTGGCGTGCTCGAGTCGCGAACTGTCAGTGGGATCTGGCTCGCCACATGGCGCACCGGGTCGAGCACCGGCACATAGTCTGCGCTCGCCTCGAGCGCACCGTACAGCAGGCCATTGGCGTTGATCGTCGGGTTGCGACGATCGGTCGACACCACGTCATGGAGATACACTTTGGGGTCGGCCCAATCCCACTGCGTGATGACGACATTCCGTTCTATCCCGGTGGGGCGCGGCGGCGCCGGTGGCACTTCGCCATTCGCGATGCGTTGCGTCCAGTCGCCGAACATCGCCAGCAACCGCTGACGGCCCCATTGATTCAGGTTGTTCGACATGCCGCCGCCGGCCTGGCCCGATTGCACCCGCCGGTCCCAGGCCGCGGCATGCGACGCAAATGTACCTAACGACTGAGGGATCTCCCGCGTCGCCTTGTTGCCGAGCTGGTGGCAGGCCCAGCACCCGCCCGACTTGAGGACGCGGAGGAGCGATGCCTGGCTCTGGAAGTTGGCCGCCAGGCCATTGCCGGTCGGGCCGGTGCCGGGGAATTCACTCGCCGCCGGCACCTGGAGCATAGACCACCAGTAGCCGGCCGGATAATATTCGGCGGCCGCCTTGGCGTTAGGCGCCGGGACAGCCGTGAGGTTTACGTTGCGCCCAGGCATCGAGCGCGACTTGGGCGAGTCGACCAGCCCGTACCCGCGGACCCAGACCGAGTAGTTTGCGCGCGGCAGGTCGGGGACGAGGTATCGCCCGCGGTCATCGGTGACGACGATCCGCACGAACCTGGTCGGCAGGTCGGTCGTTTCGGCGATGACCCACACGCCGGCTTCGGGGCCACTGGGCCCGGTCACCACACCGGCCAGATCGTCGGCGTCGATCGGAATGCCCTGCCGGGCGCGATCGATTCCGATGTTCCCGGCGCCCAATACGGCTCCCGTAAGAAGCACAGCACCAAGCGCAACGCGACTCACCGTCGTAATCATTGGCCCGCTCCTCTTTTATGGAACACCTGTCTTCATAAGGTCGGCTCGGCAACGACCATTGGCCAGTTTTCCGGGCCAAGTCGATAACGGATTGTGTGGGCGGTATAACTCAGGTATGATAATGGTATGAAAACGGCAATCTCGCTGCCAGATGACCTGTTCAAGGCCGCCGACTCGCTGGCGGGAAAATTGGGCGTGTCACGCAGTCGGTTGTATGCAACCGCGATCAAGGAGTATCTCGCCCGCCACCAGTCGCGTCGCGTGAGCGAGCGATTGGATGCTGTTTACGCGACAGAGGCGTCGACTCTCGATCCATCCGTCGCCGCGGCACAAGGGAAAACATTGAAGCGCTCGGAGTGGTGAGTGGAGCGCGGCGAGGTCTGGTGGGCCGACCTTCCCGACGCGACCAACTCGGCGCCCGCATTTCGTCGGCCGCTACTTCTCGTGCAGTCGGACGCCTTCAATAGAAGCCGCATCGCGACGACCATCGCCGTTGTGCTGACATCAAACCTGCGACTCGCCGACGCGCCAGGGAATGTGCTGATCCCTGCTGCCGACAGTGGCCTTCCGCAGGACTCGGTGGCGAACGTCTCGCAAATCGTGACGCTGGATAAGTCGCAGCTGACCGAGCGAGTCTCCAGGCTTCCGCCGCGTTATGTGCGAGCGGTGACTGAAGGCCTCAAGCTGATAATCGGGGTCTGACCCCTGGGTCTGCGAGCGCGTGTGAACTCGTTAGGCTGCGCCAAACCCCCTGTGGCGTACGGACTGTGATGCCAGACACCTGACGGCGGTAATGAATGGTCCAGCACGCCAGGTAGGCGACCTCATACGTTTCGTGTGTCCGTCGGGGCGGAAGAGTGCCCATAGCCGAAACGAGCACGCCTGCCGGAGGTCCAGATGCGGAAGCACCTGGCGACCATTCTTTTTTCTGTAGCACTTCTTGCCTGCAATAGTGATAGCCGGAGTCCAGTTGGGCCGGTGTCACTTGAACCAGATGCCGCCATTGTCGACGCAGTACACGGCGGACGTGAAGGGTTCTACTTCCTCCATCCATTCGTGACCAAGCCGGGCGTCGTCGGACCATTCGACGCGACGCTGGCGCCTCGCGCTCGTCTGTGCGCCCTCAACTCGAGTCGCACCGCATGCAGCGACGTCATTCTCGCGACCATCCTCACGGGATCCGGCCTGACAGTCGACCCCAAGAATGGCGTTGTCACCGGCCAATGGTCGTCGCCGGCCTCCCTCGACTTGAGCACTGTATCGGGCAGTGAAACGCGATACCGGCTCGAGATCCTCGTCGACGTTGGCAACAGGTCGGTGACGCTTGGTTACGCCGACCTCTGGATCACCGACAAGGACCAGGTCCTGAAACCCGCGGGTTTCGTCGACCTCGTGCGGGGGAAAACCCTCGTATTCCGTTTCGGCATTCTGGATGGAACGGTCGGATACGTCGTGGTGATGCCGAATCCGGTGGAAGTCGCTATCGGTGGAACGCAGCAGATGTCGGCCGCGGCGTACGACCTGCATAACGCGAGCATTCCGTCGGCGACGTTCGTCTGGTCGAGTGAAAACCCGGACATCGCGGCAATCAGTTCTGCAGGAGTGGCGACTGGTCTCGCGAATGGATCGACCACTCTCCATGCAACCACACGCGGTGTCACAGGTCAGGCAGTGATCAACGTGATCGGTGATCCTCCAGCGGCGCCAACTGCCGTCGCGGACGAAGCAGCCGCAGCGAGTGCCCCCGGCGATCCGTTCCATACAGCGCTCAATACGACGCTGGCGTCAGGCGGAACGACGCCGGGCCTGCTGCAGAACGACGTGCGCGGGTCACCGCCGGCTGATGTGGTGTCGTTCGGTGGCGGGAGCCTGGGCGGTGCCGTCGGGGACAACGCCGCCGGTGCGACGGTGACATTCGGCACGGGCGGTTCCCTCCAGGTCAACGCTGACGGTTCGTTCTCGTTGACGCCGAGTACCGGGTTTACGGGGCTGTTCACCTTTTCGTATCGCATCCAGAACTCGAGCGCTCCTTCCGAAGCGCCAGTGGCGATTGCGGTTGGTATTCGAGCCGCAGCTTCGGACGACGCGTATCCCGTCACGATCATCGGGAATGTGTCGATCAATACTGCCTCGAGCAGCCAGTTTTCACTCCTTACCAACGATGCCGGCGACAACCTGAAGCTCAACCTCGTCGCATCGCCTAACGGCAATACGACGATCAACGCCGACGGGACATTCACGTTCAATCCGGCACCCGGGTTCACCGGCACGGCACTGTTCTCTTACACGGTGGAGAACGGGCTCGGTACCAGCGCAGCCGCGACGGTTTCCATACCGGTGACCACGCCGATCTGGTTCGTGAACGCTTCCGCGACGGCGGGTGGCGACGGTCGCATCGGTTCTCCGTTCAACTGCCTCGTGGATTCTGGCTCCTTGTGCTACGACGACTCGGCCAACGACGCTGGCGATGTCCTCTTTATCGCGTCGGGACCTTATGCCAATGGCGGTGCGCTGGTCCTCAAGGCGACGCAGCGGGTGATTGGCCAGGGTGCGACATCCAGCCTGGCGACATTGACCGGGCTGGTGAACGCGGCGGACAGTCCGCCGCTTCCGTCGACGGGCGGCACTGCGCCGCTCATGACCTCCACGGCGGCCGGCGTTGTTCTCGCAAGCGGGAACCATCTGTATGGACTGAACGTGGGGAGCACCGTTGGCGCCGGCATTTCCGGCGACGGTTTCGGGGTCCTCACGGTGAGCAACGTGAATCTTCCGGGGCCGGCGCGTGGCGGGCAGGCGTTAGGCCTGGCCAACGGGTCGATCGCGGCCGGTTCCACATTCGGCAATATTTTCTCGACATCCGGTGCCGACGTCGGGATCAGTCTTGTGAACGTCGCTGGCAGCTTCGCGGTCACGGGCAGCGGCACGCCAGGATCAGGCGGTACGATTTCGAATACCACAGGGAGTTCAGCGATCCTGCTGTCCAATGTCCCGAACGTGTCGCTATCGCACATGGTCGTGCGCGACAACGCCGGCAGCGGCATCAACGCGACAAGCCTCGGCGGATTCGCGTTGTCGCAATCCACGCTCCAGAACAACGGCGATGATGCGTCCGAGGACAACGTCCGCCTGGTTGAGGTGAGCGGGACGGCAAGCATTGGGTCGAGCACCATCGGGAATGCGTCGGGCAATAACGTGGTGGTCCAGAATTCAGCCGGTGCGCTGAGTTTCTCACTTGCCAACAGCACACTCAGCAGCGACGCGACAGAGCCGAACGCATCGAACGGCCTCGCCGTTATTGCTGGCGGGACGTCGGTCATGAACGCTTCGATAACCAGGAACATTTTCGAAGGCCACCGCCTCGCCCATCTCCGCGTGAGCTCTTCGGGCGCGGGGCAGATGAACGTCAGCGTGGTCGAGAACAGACTCACGTGCGCGAATGAACTGGCGACAGCATGTACTGCCTCGTTCATCAGCCGCTCCAATGCTTCCTTCGATTACAGCATCCTGAGCAACGTCATCACAGGACTGATAGCGCCTCTCGCACTGAACAAGCAGGAAGGGACCGGCGTTATGACTGGGTCGTTCACCGGTAACTCCATTGGCCTGCCTGGCCAGAGCGGATCCGGCGGCGGCGGATTGTTGGTCCTTTCGCAGGTGGATGGCGTTTCGCACACGATATCCATCTTGAACAATGGCATCCGCAACTACGACCTCGTGGGCATCGATGTGATTGCCGGAGGAGCAGCGCTTCTCGAAGCGACGGTAAGCGCGAACGTCATTGACGAGACAAGCGCCTCGGCGCACCATGGCTTCCGGGCGACGGCGGGTAATTCGCCGACGTCGGCGGCGAACCTTTGCCTGTCGCTGACGAACAACACGCTGATGGATGCTGGATCACTGAGCGATTTCCGGCTGGTGCAAGGTGGCCTGGCGACGATGCGTCTCCCCTTCTACGTCGGCGCAAGCGATGACGACGCCGCAGTGGTGTCGTTCGTGGCAGGGCTGCAGGCGTTGAATACCGCCACGGGAATCGCGAGCAACACCGTTGCGAGCGGTGGCGGCGGTTTCGCTGGCGGCGAGCCATGTTCATTGCCATAACCTGGGAGCGGGCAGAGGGCTGCGTCGGGATCATTCCGACGCAGCGCCTCGCTCGGGTCAGAGCCCGAGCGAGCAACCAGAATCCGAGGTACCTTCAGGCGAACTCGAGTCCACGAATCGCCTGAATGGATCGACTCAACACAGCCCTGGCTGACCGGTACCGCATCGAGCGCGAGCTCGGTCAGGGTGGCATGGCGAAGCAGTAGGGGATCCGTCAGTTCGTACTCTGGGCGATCAGCCGTGCGCATTAAACTTCGATGCATGCGCATTCGCCAGATCGACTACTCGACCGCGCCCGAAGCGACCAGGCGCGCGCACGACGACCACCTGAGCATCGCCCGCATCACCAACATGAAACGCACCCTGCTGCGCTCCGTGCCGGCATTCGATGCGCTCATGACCTGGTATCCCCTCCGCGATGCCACCATCCCCATCCTCGGCGAACGCCTAACGACCATCTTTGCCCACGCCATCTCCGCCGAAACCGATTGCCTCATCTGCAGCACGTTCTTCCGGCGGATCCTCATCGATGCCGGCGAGGATCCTGACCACCTCGAGCTCGACGCTCGCGAGCAGGCCGTGGTGGCTTTCGGTCGCCGACTCGGGCACTCCCCTTTCACGGTTCCTGATGAAATCTTCGCGCCGGTGCGGGAGCTCTTCGACGAAGAAGAGATCGTGACGATCACGGCGTTCGGCGCCCTCATGGTCGCCACCAACGTCGTCAACAACGCGCTCGAGATCCCGCTTGATGAATACCTTGAGCCCTATCGCCGCGAGCAACACTGACACGGATCGCTACGCTCAATGCTGCAACGTGCGCGCCCGGGTGCTGATACCGAGCACTGCATACAAGGGGCAGAAGCCCAGAGCCGCCGTCGCCAGCGGAACGATGCCGAACAGGCCCCACCAGCGCAGGGAGCTTTCGGAGATCAGGAACATCGAGAGCAACGCGACTCCCAGGATAACGCGCAGGACCCGATCCGTATTTCCAATGTTTGCCGTCATGAGGAACTCCTGTTGAGGTACGGTGGCAGAGTACCTCGATCCGGTTCCTCCTTCAGTCACTTTGGTTACCGTAGCGCGCCAGGGCGGCGGGGTCGCGGATGTCCACCCGCCGCCGGCCAAGTGTCACCCAGCCCTTGTCCTCGAACGTCTCGAGCACGCGGCTTACTACCACTCGTGCCGTGCCGACATGGGACGCGATCTCCTCGTGGCTCAGCGACAACGGGGCGTCAAGGCGGCCCGCTTCCGCCGCAAGCCAACTGGCGAGGCGGCGATCCACTCGCGCGAACGCTACCTCTTCCACGAGTGCCATCACGGTATCGAGCCTGCTGCCGAACTGCCCGAAGATGAAGGCGCGCAGCGGCTCACTCGTCGCCATGAGGTGCCGAAACACGTCGGTGGGTACGAGCAGGGCAGTCACGTCCTCCACGACCGTCGCCTGTGCGGGATACCGCGCGTTGCTCAACAGGCAGCTGGCCGTGAGGATACATGTTTCGCCGGGTCCGATGTGGTACAGCGTAATCTCCCGGCCGGAGTCAGACGTCCTGGCGACGCGGATACGACCGGCGATTACCAGTGCGATACCGGCGCACGTATCTCCTTCGCGAAGGTAGACCGTGCCTGCACGCAATGACCGCATCTGTGCACGCGCTTCGAGCTCCGCCAGTTCCGGCGGCGCCAGTGCCGCCAACATCGGGAATGCGGGCGCCGCAGCCGCCAGCCGCACTATCCCCCTCCGCTCGGAATCAGGTAGAACGCTTCCTGGCGCGGCCGGAAGAAGCGGTACCCATCCGCGGTAAGGTACGCGCAGTCCTCCATCATCACGAAGACTTTCTCCCCGCCCCACTCAGCCACCGGCGTGGCGGTGTTCAGCTCGATGGACATGTACGAGCCAGGACGGAGCGTGAGGGCCTGCGCGGACGGATTGGTGCGCTGGGCGCTGCGGAAGTCAATCGACGCACCTAACGCGTGCCCCTGTGCGCCCAGCGGGTGCGAATAGATCATCGCCTCGATCCCGCGCTCCTTCATCTCCGCCATGGTCGCGTTGAACACCTCGCCGCCGGTAAGGCCGGGACGCGCGTGTCGAAGCATGAGTGCGTCCTGCAGCGTGTGGGTATTGCGCAGTGCCGCACGCAACCCGGCCGGCGCCTCCGTCTCGCCCGGCTTGAGCACGTAGGCCATCTTCTGCCAGTCGGTGTCGAAGCCCATGTACGTGATGCCGAAGTCGATGTGGACCAGGTCTCCCGGCTGGATGATGAGGCCCTCGCGCGCCACGGCCAGGAAGCCGCGCGAGGTGGCGTTCGCCTCGGTCGCGCGCTGCACGCGAAGGTCAGGCTGGAACCAGGTGCGCACTCCGGCGGCCCACAGCATGTCGTAGAGGGCCCGTCGTACGTCGCCAACGGTGGTTCGGCCCGGGGTAATCACTTCCGCCGACAGCGCGCGCCTGACGATTTCCTCGGTCACCGTTACGGCGGTGCGATAATGCTCGAGCTCTTCGGGGAGGCGCGTGTCGAGGTACTCGATAATGAGCGGTGCGGCCGGAACAAAACGCGTCACCGCCTCGGATCCCATCGACTCGGCGATGAATCGGTGCGCGCCTTCACCGAGCGACCGCGTCTGGCCGCGCGATCCTCCGACGCCGAGTGCAATCGTTCTGGGCTGCCACTTGTCATACAGCGCCTTGAGCGTCGCCGCTGCCGGCAATGGTTCCGTCGTGGGCGCCTCGAAGAACCGGGCCAGGTTCTCCTCGATATAGCCGGTGAGGGCGTATTTCTTCAGCCCCTCGACGCCGCCGTCGATGAAGACGAAGATGTCGCGGTTTCCGGTGTACGGCCGCGGGGGCGCGACGTACTGCGTGAGCGGGTCGTCGTGGAACTCCTCATTCACGATGATCCACATCCCCACGTCGTGTCGGCGCATCATGGGAAGGAGCATCTCGTGGCGCCTTGCCAGCCACGTTTCACGCACGGTGATCTGCTGCGACCACGGAAGGAGTTGCGCCGCCGAGGCGATGACTGGTCGGCGGGCAGACCGGGCGGTGTCCTGCGCGCCTGACGAGGCGGTGGCGACGAGAAACAGCAGGACGAGCCAGACACATTGGCTCCGGGGCAGTATGCGGAAGGTGGGTTTCATGTCGAAGGGGCTTGGTCCGTTTTCGCTGCTATCGGAAAAGTCGCCACACGATTCTCATCAAGGTCATTTAACAGCCGAGGGTTCGGTTCGCTCGAAGAGACTGCCGAGGGGGAGTATTGCGATCGCGACTTCGGCAGCAAGGACGAAGATGCCGGCGAGGACGGCCGCTACCATGCTTACGTCGCCGTTGAGCGATTGGGTGAACGCCCACATTAGCGCACCGGCAACCACTGGCACCACAAAAGAAATGCCGAGGACGAGGACGACGCCGACTGAGGACAGGACGCTCTGGCCGAGGGACTCGATGCCTGGATTGCGCGCTCCGAGCTGGATCCATGCGGGAAACATGAGCGCCACGGCATTCTGGATCGCCGCACTCATCGCATTGATCGCACCTAACGCGAGGATCGCAATCATCGCCGCGGCTCCCAGGGGTATTGACGCGAAAGCCGGGCGGTCCGAAGCTGGCAGGAACGCCAGCATGATGGCGATAAGCGCGGCCTGGAAGGCAGTAAGGGCAATCGTCGGCGGTGCAAGTTCCGCCATGATGATCTGTGACCCACGCAGGGGGTAGGTCTTGAGCAACGACAGGCTGAGCAGGTCCTGTCGAAGGTCGTGACGGACGACGCGCGCACCCAGGAACAACGACATCATCAGCATCCAACCTCCTGGCATCAGTACGATCCACTCCTTGTCCTCGCCGCGCACAGGTAGCGCCTGAAGCACAGCTGTCAACGCCGCAATCAGGACGAGGGTGATGAGCGCCCCGCGAAGCACGCCGGCACGGAACATGGACATCGTGTTCTTCCAGACGATGGCGACGGCCGGCGCCCCCGTCGGCGCGAGGGGAATCCACCGACCTCTCGCGACGGTCCTTGGCGCGTTCTGAGTGGACACCAGACTGCCGCGGCGAAACGCCGCCATCCGCTGCGCGAAGTCGTGCGATGCGTGGGCTGCCGTCTCTTCGAACGCAACCGTAGACGCGAGATGGATCCACAGCAGCTGTGCGACAATCGCGAGCAGCAGTGGCGCGAATTGAGCCGCGCTGAAATCCTCCGCGAAGAACGGCGCCAGCAACAGCTGAAACGGTGCCAGGGCGATCGACGCTGGCGGCAGCAGCAAGGCTTCGCGCAACGCGCGCCATGTCGACGCAGCGTCACCATGCGCTCCGGAGAAGACAGATGGGACGACGCCAGCCACCAGTCCGACGACCGCCGCCACCAGAACCGCCCGCATGACCAGCCGGACTCCCCGGCGCACTCCGCGCGCCGGCGGCACGAGGACGAGCGCGGCACCGAGACGGTGCAGGCTGAGGAACGAAAAGAACGCCCAGGCGGCGCCAAAGCGCACCACCGCGGGCTGCGTGCTCCCCCAGTAGCGAAGGGCGAACATCCAGAAGATGGCGTTAGGTACGACCAGCAGCTGCGTGCGCGCGACGCGATACGCGATCAGGACGCGTCGCGAGACGGGCGCCGGGAACAGCAGCTGCACCTCGGCCGGCGGAAACGCCAGCGCCAGCAATGTATCACGGCTGAACCAGAGGTGCACGGCACCGAGCAGCAATAGGGAGGCGATGCCCCACCCGTACGCGGCACGGATCGGCGCAAACGGGTCGTCGCCGCGTTCCGGCATGCTGCCGGGCTGCCAGACCATTGAAGCGAGGAAGACCACACCGATCAGCATGGCGGCTGCATAACGCGGGCTGCGCACGCGCTGGAGTTGGCGCGTCAGCCGGTTGACCGTCGTGCGCCAGATCAGGTACCACAGCGCCGCAATCATGATGCTCCGGGCTCGCCGGGGCGATCGCCGGTCAGGGCGAGAAAGAGCTCCTCGAGGCTGAGCCCAGCCAGCTCGGGTCTCTCTGTCATGATCTGGTCGGGCGTGCCTGACGCGATGGCCCGGCCGCGGTGGATCACGAGCAACGTGGTGCAGAGGGCCTCGACCAGATGTAGCAGATGCGAGCTGAGAACCACCGCTGTGCCCTCCTGCGCTCTGGCGGCAATGGTCGCCCGCATCCGCCGGATCCCCGCCGGGTCCAGACCAGTCAATGGCTCGTCCAGGATCAGGGCAGAGGGACGGTGCAGGAGCCCACAGGCGATCGCGAGCTTCTGGCGCATCCCTCGCGAGAGTTCCAGCGGCAAGACGGATCGCTTCTCCGTCAACTCCA
>DASRPK010000089.1:0-7901 GCA_035646395.1 Gemmatimonadaceae bacterium
TGCTGGTAGTTCTCGTGGCGCCATTCGAGTCCCGCCGCCACCGTTACCGGGCTGGCAAACGCGCCAACCTCCCAGGGATAGGTGACGTCGAAGCCCAGGTTCGCTTCCTGTTGCTGGAACTTGCCGATGTAGAAATTGGTGGGCGTATCCGGGCCCAATGACGCATTGAGCGAGCTGCGGAGGGACATGTCCAGGTAGTGCTGCGCCAGCGTGGCCGACAGATCGTAACTCACACCCCGGCTGCTCGTGCCCCGGTATCCCAGCGCTCCGAAGATCTCCTGCGTCGTGCCAAAAAAGCGCGGCGTATAGCCGGACGGGTAGAGCTCGTCAGCGTAGTTGAACGTGTTGTCGTCGAAGACAAACCCGCCGGTGGGACACCCGGGAAGCGTCCCGCAGGGGGTCAGGAAAAAGGTCGTGAACACGGGATTCGGGCTGTACTCTGCGCCGCTTGCGCCGGTGAAGGCGACGGGCAGGCGATAGTTGAAGCTCTCGTCCATGTCGATCTGGGCGAGGTTGGCAAAGAAGTAGATCTCGCTGTCGTCATCGAGATCGACACCGGAATTGATCACCGCTTTGATGCCCTCGGACGGGCCGGTTCCCCATTCCTGCACCGGCCCTGGAAAGTGTGGCAGGCCCTCTGCCAGGTCCGGAAAGGCTTCGGCGAATTCCAGCGCCGATGGCCGCGTCGGATTGCGCACCGTCTGATCGTTGGCTGACACTTCCAGACTGAGGTTGACGAAGCCGCTTCCGCTCAGCGGCAAGCCCCAGTTGGCCGCGATTTGCCAGTCGTCGCCGTCGCTGTCGTAGTCTCCCGGGTAGTAGCTGCCGTACCGCGCGCTCATTTCCACGCCCGACGAATTCTCTCGGAATTGATAGTTGAGGACGCCGGCGATGGCGTCGGAGCCATACTGCGCAACCGCGCCGTCGCGCAGGATCTCCAGCGACGAGATGGCGATCGAAGGGATCGAGGCGAGATCGGGTGCTTGTGAGCCGAAGGACAATGCGGTCTCGCCACCCTGGAATACCTGCACGAGGGACGACCGATTAAAGCGCTTGCCGTTGAGCATGACCAGCATCTGGTCGCCCGGCAGGCCGCGCAACGACGGGGCGCGAATGAAGCTCGAAGCATCGGCAATGGAGTTCTGCCCGACGCTGAAGGACGGCACCACGCTGGAGAGGGCGTCCAGCATGTTTCCGGAAGCCGGGGTCGCAAGATCGGCGCCGCTGATCACGTCGATCGGCGCCGAGGACTCCGCCACTGTCCGGTCCGTGCGCCGCGTGCCGGTGACTATGACTTCCCCGAGCGAACCCGGGCGATCGACCTCATCACCCGTCGCGGTCGCGGTCCTTTCCTGAGCATTCGCCATACCGCCGATCGCCAACGCGACCGCGGCTGCGACCAGAGATACCGGACGCGCCTGAGATGTCTTGTACATGCGTTCTCCCCTATCCCTACCCAGTAACCTGGGCATTGTTGAAGTGTTGCAGTCTCTACGCAATGCGATGTTCGCGCAACTTCTCACTGAAATCACAGTGGGGCACGGCGGTTGTCGGGCCTTCCCGTTGTTCAGCCGCCGCCGAACTTGAAGCGGACCCCGGCATTGGCGACGAATCCTTCGAGCGGAGCCCAGGCGTCCACGGTCCAGCTTCCGTCAGGCGCGCGTACGGGCCTAACCAGCGGATCGTCGCGCGTCTGGCGCACGTCCAGCAGGTTCTCCAGGTTGAGGAAGAGCCGATAGCGGCCAAGGACGATCTCGCCGAGCAAGCCGACTTCCAGATACGACTTTCCATCGCTGCGGTAGGGATTGTCCTCGAGCGGTTGCTCACCGGTGTAGTAAAGCTCGAGGCCGATGCGTCCGCGATCGTGCTCTTCCCACACGGCCACGACGCCTGCCGAATGGCGCGGCGTCAGCGGGACATCACGACGTCCCACGCCGGCATCGTCCGGCTCGCTGGCGTCCAGGTACAGGTAGCTGCCCGTGACCGTGAACGATTCCCTTCGCCAGCGCATCAATAGCTCCGCCCCGCGCGTCCGGGTGATACCCTCGACGTTGACGAGTCGGACCCGGTCGGCGGCCAGCGTCTGCAGATGCACGGCGCCGTCGATGTCGGATCCAAACAGCGTGAGACCCGTTTCCAGCGCGCCCGCCGTGTAGCCGATGTCCAGCGACGTGGTCTCGGCCGTCTCGGCTCGAAGGCCAGTCAACGGCTCGAGACGCGAAAGGCCGGTGGCCTCTGTTTCCTCGATGAACGGCGTGGGCGCATAGAATCCCCGGCCCCAGGACGCGCGCAGCGTCCACGGTCCCGGCCGATACAACAGCGACAGTCGCGGACTGGTCCGATCGCCGAATTCGCTGTGATCGTCCCAGCGCACGCTACCAGCGACCGTGAATTCCGTGCCCAGATTCCGTTCCGCCTGCGCAAAGACCGCCGGCGCGTCGTAGGCATAGTCGAAACCGGGAAATGCATCGGAGCTGTAGTCATCCGCCTGAAGTGCCATGCCGCCGATCCAGGAGGTGCCCCAGGCTTCGGCCGACAGGGACGCCTCTGCCAACAGTGTCTCGTGCCGATCCTTCTCGAGCAGTTCGCCGAACTCATGGTCGTGGTCCTGGCGCACGCCTGAGCCGCGCAGCTGGGCGATACCCCAATCGGCGACGGGTCGCTCGTAGAGAAAGCCTGCATCCAGGCGGCGGGTGTCCTGGTCCTCGGGGAATGGCGATCCGTCGGGAGCGACCCGGCCGTCGCGCGTGCCGCCTTCGCGATCTTCCGACATGGCGCCGATCGTCACGAGCGCGCTCGAACCGTCCGACCCGTTCCAGAACAGCCGCGGGCGAATCGCACCGCGCTCGTAGCCGGGCATGTCGAACCAGCCGTCGTCGTCGAGATCCTGCGCCGTCTGGCGGTTGAGATTCGCGAGCACCGATCCGCTCCAGCCCCCGGCGAGACGCCTCGACCCATAGGCGGACAAGTCCTGGCCGTCCCGGGTGGTGGCGTTGAGGATCAACTCGCCCTCGGGCTCTTCGCCCGGTTTCCGCGACACGAGATTGATCACCCCGCCCAGGGCCTGCCCGCCGTACAGCGCGGAGGCCGCACCCTTGATGACTTCCACCTGGCCGAGGTCGCTCGGCGGAATCTGCAGCAGGCCGAGTGAGGAGGCCTGGCCGCCATAGAGCGGCAATCCATCCGCCAGAAGCTGCGTGTAGCGGCCGCGCATGCCCTGAACGCGAATGTTCGCCGACCCGAGGCTGGGAGAGGTCACTTGCACCCGGAGTCCGCCCGTCTCGGCCAGCATCATGGAAATGTTGCCTGGCCGCATGAGCAGCTTTTCTTCGATCTCCTCCTGGTTGAGGACTTCGACGCGGATCGCCTCGTCCTGCACGCGCCGGCGCGACCGGGTCGCTTGGACGACGACCTCCTCAATCTCGGCGAGCTCATCCGCGTGGGACTCGTCGTCGATGGTTTGGGCATCGGCGGCGCAGGGGACGATTAACGCGGCTAAAACAACCAGCGGCAGGGCCGGCCCGGTCAACTTCGACACGTTCGATTTGGCGCGTTGCTTCGGCATGAATATCACGCCTAGGCGCCGTCAAGCCGTCGCTCCACCATGGCCCCGGTGAGAGTTTCGTCGCCCAGGGAGACGTAGAGCATGCGGTCCGAGACGGTGAGGTCGAGGCTCATACGCCTGTCGAGCCGCGCCACCAGCTCGCAGAGCAACTCCGGATCCACGGCGCGCAGCCGGATTTCCGTGGCGCGGTGAATCCGTTCGCCGTCGAGGCGCACCATGAGCGAGTCGAGACCCCGATGGCAATAGACTGCGACGTCTGGCGCTGCCTTCGCCGCCCGGTGCAGGCGGTCCGCATCCGGTGCTCCAACTTCGATCCAGGCCTGCAGGACACCCGTCAGGTCCCGCACGACGATCGCGGGTTCATCCGGATCGGACAACCCCTTCGAGAAGCTGATCCCTTCGGTGTATTCGAGGCAGTAGGCCAGCAAGCGAGTTACGAGATAATCGGCAGTCTCGGACGGATGTCGCGCCGCGCGGATCGTGAGCGACTCGTTGACGGAACGGTCCGCGTCCGCCAGCCGAACGTCGAACACGTACATCGTCGCGCCTTGAGCCAATCAAGTCTCCCACACGGGACTGCGAGATTAGCATCTGCGATTCGCCGGCGAGACGAACAATGGGATTTCAGCTGACGTCGGCCTTGATCTCTTCGATGGCCTTCTTCTTGGCCGCCTGGTCCTTCATGATCAGCCTGTAGGCGATGTAGTACTTGTAGATGTTGCTGACGTAAGTCACCGTCTCCTGCCCCACGCGCTCGGCCGCGATGTACTCCACATTGTGGAACCAGACATTGGGGTCGAGTCCGCGCCCACCGGCTTCCGCGCGCAGTCTCCGCACGCGGGCGGGACCTGCATTATACGAGGCGAATGCAAAGAGGGCCTTGTCGAGTTCCGTCATCGGCTCGTTTGCGTAGTACCGGTCCATCATGAATCGCATGTACTTGATACCGGCGTGGATGTTCGCCTCCGTCTGCGTGACGTCGCCGACGTTCATTTCCTTCGCGGTGGCCGGCATCAACTGCATGATGCCGATCGCGCCCACGGCACTCTTTGCATCCTGGTTGAGCTGGGATTCCTGGTAGGCCTGCGCTCCCATGAGCAGCCAGTCCACGTCGTACTGGTCGCCGTACTTCTTGAAGTAGTCGACGACGGCCATGAGTTTCCTGCGCTCCTCCTCGGAAGCCGCATTCTTCACGTACTTCACGTCCTTGAGGTAGCGCTTCAACAACTGGTTGCCGATGGATGTCCCGACCTTGTTGTGTTCCGCAAAACGATCCAGCTCCGCCTTGAGTTGGGGCGTGTCCTTGCGGATTGCCCAGGCGATCTCACCACCGGTATGCACGGCGATGTCTTCATGCACGGTGATGTGCGGGAATACCTGCGTCCAGAAATCCGCCGTGTGCTGGTTGACGACGACAAGCGGAACGAGGCCCGCATCGAGCATCTCGAGCAGGTCCTCGTCTTCGAGCGTCTCGGGGGCCACGTCGAGCTTCACGGGCGGCTTCTTCCGCGCGGCAAACTTCTTGTTGAGTGCCACGAGGTTCTCGAAGTAGCTCGATGACTTGCGCACGAAGACTGTCTTGCCGGAGAGGTCGTCGAGGCTCGCGATACCTGGTGAAGCAGGACCAGACACCACCACTTCGTTGACATTGCTCATGCCGGCCGCGGTGAAGTCCACCAGCCTGCGGCGCTCGGGCGTGATCGTCAGGCCCGCGGCGGCGATATCGCCCTTGCCGGCTGCGAGTGCCGGAAGGAGCTGGTCGCGTTGCACCGGAACGAACACGACGTGCACCTTCAGGTTCTTGTGCTTGAGCTTCTTCTCCGCGGCGAGCTTCTTGTTGAGCTCCTGCTCGAACAGCCGTCCGTAGTCGATGGCAGTGCCGCGTAGGACTCCCTTGTCCACGAAATAGATCGTCTTGCTGTTGACGGTCAGAACGCGGATCAGGCGCCGTTCGATCATGCCGTCCAGGTCGCCCGTCCACGGCTTCAACAGGGTCGCGACGTCGGTCGAGAGCGTCTCATCAACCGCTGGCGCCGGAGCCGGTGCCGAAGCAGGCGCCGGTTCGTCCGGCTCAGCGGCAGTTGGGGTCACGCTCGTCTGCGGCGGCGTGCTGTCGCCGCAGCTGGCGAGTGCGACAAGTGCGATCAACAAGGCACATGCAAGCGGCTGTGTATTCATGGGTAGCGCCTGATCGTGACTCGAACAGTTTGGTCCCAATCTGGGCAAGCGTTGCAAGTTATTGATTTGCCGACCTATACTGGCCTCGCATGGCTGACGTCTTCCTCTCCTACGCGCGCCAGGATGCCGAAGTTGCGCGCCGCTTTGCGGACGCTTTTCAGGCGAGCGGCTTCTCCGTCTGGTGGGATGACGCGCTGAGGTCGGGCGAGACCTTTGACGAATCAATCGAGCGCGCCCTTCGCGATGCGAAGGCGGTCGTCGTGCTCTGGTCCCCGAGTTCAGTGGTGTCACGCTGGGTCCGCGCCGAAGCCACGCTGGCGGATCGCAATCGCATGCTTCTCCCGGTGATGATCGAATCCTGCCAGCGTCCGATCATCTTCGAGCTGACCCATACCGCCGACTTCACGCAGTGGCGGGGAAGTCGGGAGGACAAGATCTGGCAGGCCCTCGTCGCCGACGTGCGGCGACTGGTCGACGCCCAGGCCGCGCCGCGCGGCGCAGCGGCGAGTGCGGACGCCGTAACCGCAACAACCGAGCCCTCCCGCGGCAGCGCGCCCGTCAGGCCCGGGGTCGTCATCCTGCCGTTCGTGAACATGAGCGGGGACCCGGAGCAGGAGTATTTCAGCGACGGCGTTACGGAGGACATCATCACGGATCTGGCACGCGTTTCCGCGCTTACCGTCGCGTCGCGGAATTCCGCATTCTCCTACAAGGGCAAGACCGTCGCACCGGCCCAACTCGCGCGCGCGCTCAACGTGACGCACGTGATGGAGGGCAGCGTCCGCAAGTCGGGCAACCGCGTGCGCATCACGGCGCAGCTCCTGGAGGCTTCCACCGACACCCAGGTCTGGGCGGAGCGCTTCGACCGCACACTCGACGACATCTTCGCGATTCAGGACGAGATTTCGAAGGCCATTGTCACTGCGCTCAAGGTGAAGCTCCTGCCCGCCGAGAAGCAGGCGCTCGAGCAGCGCTCGACGTCGAACGCCGAGGCCTACGAGCTCTTCCTGGTGGCGCGCGGGTTCCAGAGAAAAGGGAGCGAACGCCTCAAGCCCGTGATCGTGCGCATCTGCCGGCGCGTCGTCGAGCTCGACCCAGGGTTCGCCAAAGGCTGGGCGCTTCTGTCGATCGCGGAATCCGAGCTTGCGCAGCGGGGGATCGAGGGCTATTCGGTCGGCAGCGCCCGTAACGCCGCGGAGCGTGCCATAGCCGCGGATCCCTCCGTGGCCGATGGACATGCGGCATTGGCAGAAGCGCTGATCCGCGGTTCCATGGTGTTCGACGATACTGTGGCCGGCGCGCTGGCGACGGCGTTCCGGCTCGACCCCAATTGCTACGATGCCCACCTGGTGGCCGGGTCCATCGGCCTCGCACAACGGGATTACGAAAAGGCGATCACGCATTTCGAGCGCGCGATCGAGATCGATCCGGATGCCTATTGGCCAGCGGGCATGGTGTCACAGGCATACGACGAGGTCGGCGATGCCGCAGCGGCGGCGGCCGCGCACCGGCGTGCGCTGGCGCATTCCGAGCGGATCCTGGCCGAGGAGCCGGATCACGGTGCTGCGATGGGATTCCTGGTGACATCGCTTGCGTCGCTTGGCCTCGCCGACCGGGCGCGGGACTGGACGCGGCGCGCACTTCTGTTCGACCCGGACAACATGCGCCTGCATTACAATCTCGCGTGCGCCATGGCGACGCTTGAAGATGCAGACATGGCGGTTGCGCTGATGGACCCCCTGATCGACAAGGTGAGTCCCGGGGCTCTACGGTGGTTTCAAAGTGACAACAGCCTGGACCCGATCCGGAAACATCCCAAGTTCGTGGCGATGGCGGAACGTATCGCGCGGCGGCTGGCGGCTGAGGCCGCTGCGGAGAGGACGGCCTAGCCGTAGCGCGGACGCACGCGCAACATCAGGTAGGTCAGCATCACAGCCATGCCAAAAATGATATGCGCCGCCAGCGTGATGCCGCCGCGCGTCACCGTAAACCAGGGAAAAACGATCGTGAGTCCGTGCAAGTTGAAGAAGTACAACAATGCTCCGAATACCGCTCCCACTGCCAAAGACCAAACGGGAGCCAGCCGCTTCGCCGCCGGCCGCAGCACTGCGGCGTAAATCACGGACAGGGAAAAGTGAACTGCGGTCGCCGCCAGCAG
>DASRPK010000090.1:0-5675 GCA_035646395.1 Gemmatimonadaceae bacterium
GCGCTGTGAAAGGCATGAGCGAATCGTCCGCGAAAGTGTTGGCGCAGGCCGGCATCACCGCCGACCAGGTCGACCTGGTCGTCCCTCACCAGGCGAACCTACGGATCATCGAGGCGGTTGCGAAGTACGCGGGCATCCCGATGGAACGCGTGATGGTAACCGTGCACAAGTTCGGGAACATGAGTGCCGCGACGGTGCCCGTGAGTCTCGTTGAGGCAGTGAAGGACGGCCGGATCAAGCCCGGCGCAAACGTCCTCATGCCTGGTTTCGGGGCCGGACTGACCTTTGGCGCGCTGCTCGTACGCTGGGGGGATCGCGTCACGCCGTTAGGCGAATCGGCACGCGCCTTCCCGCCGTTCGATGGTACGGCGCTCGACCTGGTGAATTCGATACGCGCCAACCAGGATCCGCATGGACGATCAGCGGCTGGCCTGATGGCGCCGGTGCTGGCGGATGCGCCAGTGTAACGCGGTGTGCTGCGATTGCTGTTCGTGAAAGAGTCGTGGCCGAGCCGGATCGCGCGTTGGCGCTTCAACACGTTCCCTGCCTATCGAGGAACGGGCGGACGGGTCACGTTCATTCGGCACGACTTCATGGAAATCCGGGTCGAGCTCCCGCTCTGGTGGCGGACCCGTAACTACGTGGGAACGATCTACGGTGGGAGCATCTATGCGTCGGTCGATCCGTTCTACATGATGATGCTGATCCGCTGCCTTGGGCCGAGGTATACGGTATGGGACAAGGCAGCCTCGATCCGGTTCCGCCGGCCGGGTCGCTCGACGCTCTACGCGACCTTTCACTTCGACCAGGCGCTGGTCGACGGAATCCGCGCGGAACTGGAGACTTCGGATAAGCTCGACCGGCAGTTCATCGTGGAACTGAAGGATGCTGCCGGTGAAGTTCACGCCATCATCGAAAAGACGGTGAACGTTCGCCGTCGCATGCACCCTGACGAACCGAGGTCCCCATGAACCGAAAACTCCTCACCACCATGTTTGCGCTGCTGCCTGCTGTCGCGACTGCGCAGAACTCCAACCCGCGTTTCGGCCAGTGGAAACTCAAGTCCGAAGCCCCGGCACCGCAGAGCAACATCATGACCTACGAACCCTCTGGATCGAAAGGAATGAAGGTCACGGTCACGTCGGTCAACGCGCGGGGAGATACGAGCTCGTGGTGGTACACCACGGACTTCGACGGGAAGGACATGCCTGTCACGGGAAGCAGTGGAACGACGCATACCTCCGTGCGCGTCATCACCGACCGGATCAACGAGATCGTGAACAAGCGCGACGGCCGTGTCACGCAGGTCCTGACGAATGTTCTCTCGCCCGACGGGAACACGATCGGCGTCATCTACATGCGCGCGGACAGTACGGGGAAAACGACGGGGGTGACGTTCGCGACGTACGAAAGGATACGACCGTAGGCGGGTAAACGGGTAAGCGGGTAAACGGGTAAGACTGCCTAACGTCGCCTACCCAGGCGAAACTCGGCAGCCCTCGCATGTGCGTGCAGCCCTTCTCGCCGCGCCAGCCATGCCGCGTCTTCGTACAAACCGGCGGCAGCCTGCTCGTCGTCGATTTGAAGCCACGTGCGGACGCGCAGGAACGACAGCACTGACAATCCGCCACTGAAGCGGGATGCCCTCCCGGTCGGCAGGACGTGATTCGGTCCCGCGCCATAATCACCGAGCACCTCCGCGGTGTTACCGCCGAGGAACAGCGCGCCGTAGTTCTGAAGCGTAGGTCGCAGGGCGCCCGGATCTGTCACGTGGAGTTGAAGATGTTCCGGCGCCAGCTGGTTACACACTACAACAGCCTCCTGCGCATGACCGACGAGCACAGCACCGCCATTCTCGAGCGCTACTCGTGCAACGTCCGCCGTGGGCAGGTCGCTCAACTGTCGCTCGAGCTGCTGATTGACCTCGTGGACGAGCCGTTCGCTCAGGCTCACGAGCACCACGACTGACAGCGGATCGTGTTCGGCCTGGGCGAGCAGGTCAGCCGCAACCAGAACCGGATCGGCACTCTCGTCCGCGAGCACGACAAGCTCCGACGGACCGGCCAGTGTATCTATTCCAACCTGCCCAACCACGAGGCGTTTCGCGGCTGTGACGAACGCGTTCCCCGGCCCGACGATCACGTCACACGCGGGCACCGGACCCGCACCAAATGCCATCGCCGCGATGGCCTGTGCGCCGCCAACACGGACAAAACCGGTCGCTCCAGCCATTGCTCCGCAGGCGAGCATGATCGGGTCCGGATGCGGGCTGGTGATCCAGATTTCCGGAACACCGGCCGCCCGCGCCGTCAACGCGGTCATCAGCACAGAGGACGGCAACGGATAGCGACCGCCAGGCGCGTAACACCCTGCGCGCGTTACCGGAACAACCTCGTGCCCTGCCCGTCCGCCTGGAATCGACATCTCGAAAGTTCCCAGACTCCTTCGCTGTCCTTCCGCGAAGGCCAGGATCCGCCGCGCCACTCTCGTCAGGCACTGAGCCGCGTCAGGCGGCAAGGCCCGCAGCGCGTATTCCATCTCTTCGCGACCAATCACCAGGGGCGCGCCACACTCCAGGCCATCGAGTCGCTCGGCGTGCGCGCGCAACGCCGCTTCGCCCCTCGAACGCACGTCGTCGACGATCGCGGCCGCGGTCTCGCTCACGTCGGGCCGGATGGATGGCGATCGTGCCACCAGTTCATCAACCGAACGGAGCTGGAGGATCATGAACCAGCCTTCACTTCCATCGGGCGTCTTGTGACGCGCAGATTCCGCCGCCCGAGCTCCGCCTCGATGTCCGCAAGCGTCACACCCGCGCGAGCGGTGGTCGCCAGCAGCATGTACATGAGGTCAGCCGCTTCGTGGATGACGTCTTCATGCGACTCCGCGATGGCGAGTTCTCCGGCCTCTTCCCGCAACTTTGCGGCGAGCAAGCCTGCTTCCGTCATGAGACGCCTCGTGGCAGACGACGCGTCATCCGAAGACGCTCGGGCGGCGATGGTTCGTTCGAGTGCGCCGAGGTCGAACCGGTCGCCGAAGCACGACCGTGTGCCCTGGTGACAGAAGCCGGACCCTTCCTGCCTCACGACAAACAGCAGCGCGTCCCGATCGCAGTCCAGCTGAACCGATAGAAGGCGTTGGTGGTTCCCCGATGTTTCGCCCTTGACCCAGATCGAGCGGCGGCTGCGCGACCAGTACACACCGAGGCGCTCCTCCACTGCCCGCCGGAGCGAATCGCGGCTACTCCAGGCGAGTCCCAGCGTACGGCCGGCCTCGTCGGCGACGATTGTCGGCCACAGGTCCGTGCCTTGCGCCAGTGCCGCGCCAATGGCATCACCTAACGACAGCGCGCCGGAATAGAGCGCCATTCCGACCTGGGCATCGGCGCCGTCTCGCTCGAGGGCCGCAATGTCATCGGCCGTTGTGATGCCGCCCGCTGCAGTCACACGGGCGTCTCCGGCAAGTCGGATCGCCGCCCGAACGAGTTCACCGTCGAATCCCTGCATGGCACCTTCGTGCTCGACCTGGGTGAGCAGGAAGCCGCTGACGTGTGGCGACAGCTCCGGAATCACCTCGAGCGCCGCCCGGCCGGTCGCGGTCTGCCACCCGTTCACGACGACGCTGCCGTGCCGGCAATCAACGGCCGCGATCACGCGCTCCCGTGGCAGCGCGGCGCAGAATGCCGGTGTTGCCGCGGTACCGATCACGATTCGCGTCGCTCCGGCGTCGAGCCAGGCACGCGCCGTGTCGAGGTCGCGAATGCCGCCGCCGACCCGACAACTCGCGCGCCGCACCATGGTCCGGATCAGCGCCGCGTTCGAGCCAATGCCTAACGCCGCATCGAGATCGACCACGGCCACTGCCCCGGCGATGGAAAAACGTTCGAGCCACTCCAGCGGATCGCCGGCGTCGAGCACAAACTCCCGTCCGTGGCGGAGCTGTACCGCCCGGCCATGCATGATGTCGATGCTGGGGACGATCATTGTCGCACCCGGACGCCCCGGCGCGACAGCTCGGACTTGATGCCCGAAACCGTTTCGTCGCCGTCGTGAAAGACCGAAGCGGCGAGGACCGCGTCCGCGCCGGCGGCGATCGCGTCGGCCACATGCGCGCGCGTTCCGATACCACCCGAGGCGATGACCGGGACTCGCACCGAACGGCTGACCGCGGTCAACAACTCCAGATCGCAGCCTTCCCGCGTGCCATCGCGGTCCCAGCTCGTAAGCAGGATTTCGCCTGCGCCTTCCGCTGCACCGCGGGTTGCCCAACTCACCGCATCCAGCCCGCTGACGTGTCGGCGTCCACCCATGACCAGGACGTCCCAGCCGATCGTGCTACGTCGCGCGTCAATCGCGAGCACGACACACTGGGACCCGAATTCCCGCGCCAGCTCCCCGAGCAATTCGGGACGCTCCACCGCCGCGCTGTTCACGCTGACCTTGTCAGCGCCCGCGATCAGCAGTTGCCGCGCCTCGCTCACCGACTTCACACCGCCTCCCACGGTCAGGGGAATCCCCAGCACACGTCGAACCTGCCGCACCGTTTCGAGCTGCGTCGTTCGTTGCGCGGGTGAAGCCGCGATGTCGAGCAGGACGATCTCGTCCGCGCCCTGCGTTTCATAACGTGCCGCCTGCTCGGCAGGATCGCCCGCGTCGCGCAGGTTCGCGAAATGAACCCCCTTCACCACGCGGCCATCCTGCACATCGAGGCACGGAACAATGCGCGCCGCCAGCGAACCAGAGCGTGAGATGACGGCCGTGACGGGTGCCTGACGACCGGTGAGCCATCGCTCGATCAGTTGAGAACCGGCGACCCCGGACAGTTCGGGATGAAACTGGCACGCAATGGTCGAACCCCGCTCGACGGCGGCGATGAATGGCGCTCCGTGTGTGGTCCACGCAGCGTTCCAGCCGGGAGGCGCCTGTCGCAAGGCAAAGGAGTTCGCGAATGAGGCGTCCATGCTCGCGAGCGTCTTGCAGCCGGTGTCTGGCTTGATGGTGTTCCAGCCGAGGTGGGGAACCCGCGCCTCGTCAGGCAGCCGTTGGCAGATTCCCTTCAGCACCCCCAGTCCCCCGACACCCGGGCTTTCCTCACTCGAGTCACACAGGACTTGCAAGCCAAGGCAGATCGCGAGGACCGGTTTCCGATCGGCGAAAGCTTCACGTATCGGCGCGTCGAGCTCCTTCGCTCGTAGTGAGGCGACGCCCGTTGCAAACGCACCGACGCCTGGAATGACGAGTCGGGACGCCGCTCGAACCGCTGTCGGTGCCGACGTCACTTCGCTGCTCGCTCCAAGCCGGTCAAACGCGGCCCGCACCGATGCCAGGTTCGCCACGCCGGTATCCACGATGACGATGTCGCTCACAACGTCTCCTTGGTGGATGGCACGTCGTCGAAGCCCGAGGGCGACACCGCCTGCCGAAGGGCAACCGCCAGCCCCTTGAACGCGGACTCGGCGCGATGATGGTCGTTTTCGCCCTTCAGGACGTCCACGTGCAGCGTCAGGCGGGCTGCGGTCGCGAACGTCCGCAGCGCATGGGCAATGTTCTCCGTCGCCAGTGAGCCTAACGTCTCACGGGTGAGGCCCAGGTTCACGTCCGCAAACGGACGGCCGGACAGGTCGATGGCGACGCGCGTCAGCGCCTCATCGAGCGGCACCAGCGCCTGGCCGAATC
>DASRPK010000091.1:0-19416 GCA_035646395.1 Gemmatimonadaceae bacterium
GACAGCGCCGTGGCCGCGTGACCGGCGCCGATGTTCGCCACCTCGCGCAGGGCGTCCATCTGCATCGGCTTCAGGCTCAACAGTTCGTTCATCGCGCTCCCCTTACAAGAGACTTGTCGCCTCGAGAATCAGCGCGGGCACGCCGTCGCCGAGGATCGTCGCGCCGCTGAAACACGACGCTGCTCCGCGAGCGCCATCGATCGGTTTCACCACGATCTCCTGCTGCCCGCGCAGCTGATCCACGACGAGGCCAGCCCGCCGGTCCGCCACTTCCAATACGACGACTTGGCTCCCCTCCGGGTCGCGAATCGGTAGCTCGACGATTTGCCGCAGGTTGAGAAGCGGCAGCACTTCGTCACGGAGGACCAGCACATCGGTGCCGCGAACCCGACGAACAACGGACGGTGTCAGCTGCAACGTCTCGCGTACGTGCGTCAGCGGCAGCGCGTACGTCTCGTCGCCAACCCGCGCCAGCAGCGCCTGGATGATCGCCAGGGTGACGGGGAGTCGTATTGTGATGGACGTCCCCTTCCCCAGGGTCGTCCGGAGTTCCACCGAACCGCCTATCGAGCGCACCCGGCTGACGACGGCGTCCACTCCGACGCCGCGTCCCGAAAGCGTGGTGACCTGCGCCGCTGTGGAGAATCCGGGGCGGGCGATGATCTTGAGCAGGTCTTCGTCCGAAAGTTCGGTGCGGGCCGGGTCGAGTATGCCTTCTGCCTGACCACGCGTGAGCATGCGAGTCCGATCGATCCCGCGACCATCATCGGTGACGCGGATCACAACCGACGACCGATCGCGAGCCGCCGAAAGGGTGAGCTTCCCGGCTCGCTCCTTTCCCGCATTGGCACGCTCGCTCGGGTCTTCGATCCCGTGATCGATCGCGTTTCGGAGCAGATGCACCAGCGGGTCGCCGATCTGGTCCAATAGCGCACGATCGAGTTCGATCTCGCGGCCTTCGACCACGAAGTCCAGTTCCTTGCCCAGTGAACGGGCCGCGTCGCGCACCACGCGCGGGAACCGGTCGAAGACCTGCCACACGGGAACCATGCGGCTCGAGAGGATCCCGCTCTGCATGTCGCCGATCAGGCGCGAAACGGCGCCGGCGGCGTCCTGCAGCACGGGATCGTCCTGTCTGGCCACCGATTGATCGAGCCGACCGCGGGCGATGACCAGCTCACCCATCAGGTTCATCAGGGCATCGAGGCGGCGCAGGTCGATGCGCACATAACGCTGGAGCGGCGTCTTGATGGTCGGCGCGTTCCATGCCGAATCGGCCCGATCGACGGCCGCGGCCACCGGATCGGCCGCCCGTGCCTCACGAGTGACGCGCACGCTCTCCACGAAGCCCGCGGCACGCACCGTTTCCGTGATCAGTTCCTGCGAGGCATTCGTCTTCAACCGGAAGGCGAACGTCTGCTCGAAGTGATCTTCGGCGAGCGCACGTTCTTCGGGCACGACCGCGACCACGTGGCCTAACGTGCGGGCGCGCTGCAGGACCAGCATGGCGCGCGCGCCACGGAGGGGCGCATCACGCAACAGGGTCACCGTGATGCCGAGGCCTTCGCCAGGCGGCAGCAGGAATTCGCCGACGGTGGACGGGACGGCGTGCATGCCGGTCGCCCAGCCGCGGAGCCGTGCACAGATCCCGTTGACGTCCACGTCAGCGGACCTGCCGGCGACCGATGCTTCGATAGCAGCTTCGAGCGCGTCGGCGGCCTCGAACAGCATGGGTGGATCATCGCTGCGGAGTCCACGCTGTTCATCGCGCGCGCCGGCGAGCAGCGCCTCCATGTCGTGCGCGAGATCGGCGACGGCACCATACCCCATGACACCGGCCATGCCCTTGATCGTGTGTACGGCGCGGAACGCGGCGTCTATCGCCTCACTGTCACGCGCGTCCCGCTCGAGCCGGAGGAGAGCCTCGTTAACGGCGACGAGATTGTCGCGACTCTCGGTGAGAAAGAGCTCGGCGTAGCGGGCGGAGTCCTTCATTGAGTTGAGGAGTTGAAGTGTTGAAGAGTTGATGAGTGCAAGGTGAAGAGCGCAGAGAGCCGCTGCGAACCTTTTGCGATCTTCAACTTTTCAACTCTTCAACTCTTCAACACTTCACTTAACCGAGGACTCTCTGCACCGCTTCAAGGACCCGGCTCGGCTGGAACGGCTTCACCACGAAGTCCTTCGCGCCGGCCTGGATCGCCTCCACCACGAGCGCCTGCTGACCCATCGCGCTGCACATCAGCACTTTCGCGAGGGGGTCGAGCTTCGTGATTTCGCGAACGGCATCGATCCCGCCCATGTCAGGCATGACGATGTCCATGGTGACGAGGTCGGGGCGCAGCTCACGGTATTTCTCGACCGCCTGGGACCCCGTCTCGGCTTCACCGACAACGTCGAACCCCGCCTGCTGGAGGATGTCTCCCAGCATGGTGCGCATGAAAATGGCATCGTCGCAGATCAGGACCGAATGGCTCACCTGTAGTCTCCTCGCACCGATAGGCCCAGCACCAATCAGGCAAGTGTCTGCCGGATCAGCTCGGGGACGTCGACTACAAGGACGACTTCATCACCCAAACGTCCCACCCCGGTCAGCAATCCGTCGGCACGCGCCAGGACTTCGCGCTCGGTCGCCACGATCTGGAGCTCCTGCACGTCGTGCACATCCCCTACCAGGAGGCCAAGCACGCGATCGACCGCCGACACTACCACAATCGACCCCTCTGTCGTTGGCGTCGGAGTTCCCGTCAGGCGATGACCGAGATCGACCACGGTCAGGAGTTGTCCGCGCAGGTTGACGACTCCGCGCACATGCGCCGGCGCACCGGGAAGCCGGGCTGCATCAAGCGCGGTCACGATCTCCCGTACCGTGGTACTATCGATTCCATACAGCCCGCCACTCAACTCGAGGATCAGCAGCGAGTCGCCGCCGGCTGAAGGTTCAGGACCGGTCGCTGTAGAATCCGAAGGCATCGAGGGGATCGGCATGGGTCAGCAGCGAGGGATCGCGGGCGACCTGCGCCAGCGCGGCGCGCAAGTCGGACGGTAGTGAAGATCGAAGATCGAGATCCATTCCCGTCACGGGATGCCGGAACCGGAGCCAGGCCGCGTGCAGAAAATGACGCTTCGGCGGCAAGGCCACGACCTTGCGACCACCACCACCCCCATACGTGTCGTCGCCGATGACGGGGTGACCTATCGACGCGAGGTGGACGCGGATCTGGTGTGTGCGACCGGTGTGCAGGTGGGCGCGCAACAGGTCGACCGAATCGAACCGGGCCAGCCTGACGAGTGTTGTCCTGGCCGACTTCCCTTCCTTCACGACCGCCATGCGACGGCGATCGCGCGGGTCCCGGGCCACCGGCTTGTCGACGATGACCTCGTCCTTGTCGACATGACCCCACACCATGGCTGCATAACGACGCACGACGCGCCGGCTGGCGATCGCCGAGGACAGCGCCCGATGGACAGTATCCGTTCGCGCGACAATCAGCAGCCCTGATGTTTCCTTGTCGATGCGATGGACGATTCCCGGGCGCTCCTCACCGCTCCCCGCCGGCAGTACGCCGCGTCCCAGGAGCGCATTCACCAGCGTGCCGCTCCAGTTTCCAGGTGCAGGATGCACCACCATCCCGGCGGGCTTGTCGACGACGAGGAGGTGTTCGTCCTCGTGGACGAGCGTGAGCGGAATGTCTTCCGGGAGCACGTCGCGTCCGGGCGCAGGCGGAACGACGACGACCAGCGTTTCACCACGTCGCGGCTTGTAGCTGGCCCGTTCGAACCGGACCACACCACCGGGCGCACACACGGTCACGCCGTGTTCGGCAATCAGCGTCGCCGCCTGCGTCCGCGAGAGGCCGAGCCGTCCCGCTACAAGCAAATCGAGGCGAACATCGCTGTCCGCCTCGCTGACGAATTCATGCCGTGTGCCTGACGAGTCGGATGTCACGTGGTGTTCGATGCGCGGGTGACCGTGGCAGCCGTCGCGCGCTCCGCCCGGTCCTCACCCCATAACACCCAGGCGAGCAACACCGCGCCGGTGCTGACCGCCATGTCGGCGACGTTGAAGGTCGGCCAGCGCATGTCCCCGATGCCGATGTCAATGAAGTCGACGACGCCCTGCGGTCCGCGAATGCGATCGATCAGGTTCCCGATCGCGCCGCCCGACACCAGCGCAATCGCGAGGGTCCGTGCGATGTCGCGAGCGGGCGTGGCGCGATACAACTGTCCGAGGATGACCAGGGCAACGACGGTGAGCACGAGGAAAATCCACCGCGAGTATTCGCCGACGTTCAGTCCGAACGCGGCGCCGCGGTTGTAGACCAGCGTCAGGCGGACGACATCGCCGAACACTTCGCGCGGAACGCCGCGAGGCCAGAGGTCCCTCACGGCGATCCACTTCGTAACGATGTCGGACAAGACGACCGTGATGACCACCGGCCAGAAGATGCGCGCCCGCTCCAGCGCTGCCTCAGGCCTTTCCATCTTCCTCACGTTGCTTGCACCTGATGCAGAAGCGGGCATGGGGCAGCGCATCGAGGCGCTCGAATGCAATCTCTTCCCCGCAGTTGTGGCACTTTCCGAAGTTTTCGGGCTGCTTGTACAGGCGACGGAGGGCCTGGTCGATGTGCCAGAGGAAGCGACCTTCCTGGCTGGCAAACAGAAACGCCTTTTCCCGTTCCATGGCGTCGGTTCCCTGGTCCGCCATGTGGAACGAGTAAGAACTCAGGTCGCCGTCCGCCGATTGCGGCGTAGCACCGAAGACATCTTCGTAGTGCCCCAGTTCCTTCAGCGCGCGACGACGCTCATCCAGCAACCTCTTTTCGAAGTGCTGGAGATTCTTCTTGGTCATCGATTTCGGCTTCTTGGCGCCGGTTGAATTGGGCATTTCGTGTCCGTTGTCAGGGCTGCTTTCAATAAGACAAGCAATCTCCACGGTTGACCGGCCGTATTCAACGGCCCCTAAGTACAGTTCCGGACTGCTTGTCAGGGGTATATGTCACCACTACGTTGCCTTGAGACGACGGTGCGTTTGCCGTCGTTGATCGAAGGCGATGATCCGGCCATCACCGGGGAGCCTGTCGGAAGAACGGATCGAAGCACCAGATCTCAGTAAAACCGACCGGGAGTGGCCCGTTACAGCCAATCGAGCGGTCCGCGGCAGTTGCGCGGGCAAGCGGGGTGGTACCGCGAGCACACGACGGTGGTGCGTTCGTCCCCGTGTCGGACATCGGCGCAAGCCGACCTCCTTCACAGAATGAGGACGACCCGTGTACCCGAAAGCAGGCTTTGGTTCCGCCATCCCATCGCACCCGCGCTTCCCCGAACTCGAGGCGGCGGTGCTCGCGTATTGGGCGGAGAACAAGACGTTCCAGGCGAGTATCGACCAGCACTCCGCCGGGACCAACGGCTCGAACGAGTTCGTGTTCTATGACGGCCCTCCGTTCGCCAACGGATTGCCGCACTACGGACACCTGCTGACGGGGTACGTGAAGGATCTCGTGCCGCGCTACCAGACGATGCGCGGCCGGCGCGTCGAGCGCCGATTCGGCTGGGATTGCCATGGGCTGCCCGCCGAATTCGAGGCCGAAAAGCAGCTCGGCATCAATCACAAGAACGAGATCGAGGCGATGGGCATCGCCCAGTTCAACGATGCCTGCCGTGTCTCGGTGCTGCGCTACACGCGTGAATGGGAGGACTACGTCACTCGTCAGGCGCGGTGGGTCGACTTCGCCCACGACTACAAGACGCTCGACCTCTCCTACATGGAGAGCGTGATGTGGGCGTTCAAGTCGCTCTGGGAGAAGGGACTTGTCTACGAAGGCTTCCGCGTCCTCTGGTACTGCTGGCGCTGTGAGACGCCGCTCTCCAACACCGAAGTGAAGATGGACGATGTCTATCGCGACCGCGAAGACCCCGCGGTTACGGTGGGCATGACGTTGACGTCGGATCGGCCGGAATTGAACGGCGTTCAGGCGTTGGTCTGGACCACCACCCCCTGGACGCTGCCGTCGAACCTGGCGATGGCCGTCCATCCTGATGTCGACTACGTGGTGGTCGAGGCCCGGGGTCGACGGTACTTGCTGGCTGAAGCGCGGCTGTCTGCGTATGCGCGAGAGTTGGGTGCCGAGGGCGCGGAGGGTGCGGAGGGTGCAAAGGGTGCGGCGGTCCCCGTTTTCAACGTTCTGTCCAGGCACGCGGGGAGTTCGCTCGTCGGCACACGGTACCAACCAGTGTTCGACTTTTTCGCGGGCCGGCCTAACGCGCACCAGATCCTCCCCGCCGACTACGTCTCTACCGAAGACGGCACCGGCATCGTGCACATCGCCCCTGCCTACGGCGAGGATGACAAGGTCGTCACCGACGCCGCCGGTATCGACCCGGTGACGCCGGTCAACTCGCGAGGAGAGTTTGACGCCAGCGTCCCTCCTTACAGCGGCCAGCACATCTTCACCGCGAACAAGCAGATCATCCGCGACCTCAAGTCGTCAGGTGCGCTGCTGCGCCATGAATCGCACCACCACCCGTACCCACACTGCTGGCGCTGCGAGAGCCCGCTCATCCAGCGCGCGGTAAGCTCGTGGTTCGTGGCCGTGACGAAGTTTCGCGATCGGATGGTCGAATTGAACCAGCAGATCACCTGGGTTCCGGAGCACATCCGCGACGGTCAATTCGGCAAGTGGCTGGAGAACGCGCGCGACTGGTCGATCTCACGCAGCCGCTATTGGGGATCGCCGATTCCGGTGTGGGTCTCGGACGATCGCGCCTATCCGCGCGTCGACGTGTACGGCTCGCTCGATGAGCTGGAGCGCGACTTTGGCGTGCGTCCACAAGACCTGCACCGACCGTACGTCGACCAGCTCACCCGGCCGAATCCAAACGACCCGACGGGGAAGTCCACGATGCGCCGGGTGCCGGAAGTACTCGACTGCTGGTTCGAGTCCGGGTCGATGCCGTTCGCTCAGGTGCATTACCCGTTCGAGAACGCGGCCTGGTTCGAGCACCACTATCCGGGCGACTTCATCGTCGAGTACAACGGGCAGACCCGCGGCTGGTTCTACACGCTGCACGTGCTGGCGACCGCACTCTTCGACCGTCCGGCGTTCCACACGTGCATGGCCCATGGCATCGTGTTAGGCGACGACGGCCAGAAGATGTCCAAGTCGCGGAAGAACTATCCGGACGTGAACGGCGTCTTCGATCGCGACGGGTCCGACGCGATGCGCTGGTTCCTGATGGACAGCCCGATCCTGCGCGGCGGTGACCTCGTGGTAACCGAACGCGGGATCCAGGAAGGCGTTCGTCAGGCACTGCTGCCGCTCTGGAATTCGTACTACTTCCTCGGCCTGTACGCGAATGCCGACGGCATCGAGGGACGGCATCGCACCGATTCGCCACACCTGCTCGACCGGTACATCCTCGCCAAGACGCAGGCGCTGGTGACGGACGTCGAGTCGCAGCTCGATCGTTACGACATCGTCGGCGCCTGCGCGACCATCCGCGAGTTCCTGGACGCGCTGACCAACTGGTATGTGCGGCGGTCGCGCGACCGCTTCTGGGCCGGTGACCGGGATGCGGTCGACACGCTGCACACCGTGCTCGAAGTGACGTGCCGTGTGGCGGCGCCGTTGCTGCCGTTGACCACGGAGGTCATCTGGCGCGGCCTCACCGGGGGGAGGTCGGTACACCTGTCCGAATGGCCCCTGGTCGACGAACTGCCCGGTGATGCCGCGCTGGTCGAGGTGATGGATCGGGTCCGCGAAGTCTGCTCCACCGCGTTAGGCCTGCGCATGGCCAACAAGCTGCGCGTGCGCCTGCCGCTGAGCCGGTTGCAGGTGGCGGCGCCGGACGTGGCGAAACTGAAGGACTTTGTCGATATCATCCGCGACGAGGTCAACGTCAAGGAGGTGGAGTTGACCGACGACGTCGCCGCGCACGGACAGACGGAGATCGTCGTCAACGCGCGCGTCGCCGGGCCGCGGCTCGGCAAGCAGGTGCAGGAAGTCATCAAGGCCGCCAAGGCCGGGCACTGGACCCTTACGCCCGAGGGCCGGGTGCATGTCGCCGGCGTCGACCTGCTGAGCGGTGAATACGAGCGTCGCATCGTGTCGCGAGACACTGGCGCGACGGCCGAACTGCCGCGCGCGTCGGGCTTCGTCATTCTCGACACGACAGTGACGCCCGAGCTGGCCGCGGAAGGGTTGGCACGCGATGTCATCCGCGCCATTCAACAGGCCCGGCGCGACGCCGGCCTGTCCGTGTCCGATCGTATCCGCCTCACACTGGCCGGGCGCGACGACGCGATCGCTGCTGCGAAAACGCATCAGGAACTGTTGGCCTCTGAAACGCTGGCGCTCGAGGTGAGCTACGGCGACGCCACGGGCGGGTTTACCTGCAAGGTTGGTGAAGGAAGCGAAGTGGTGATTCGCGTCGCAAAAGTCTAGGCAACAATAAATACAATACAATACAATACAATACAAACAAAAGCTTAAACCACAGGGGACGCAGGGGACACGGAGGGTTATATTCGTTAGGCGGCTTACGCGGCGTGATTTCCTCTGTGTCCCCCGTGTCCCCTGTGGTGAAGGGCTTTTTCGAAGTTCAGACTCTCGCGATGACGCCAGCCACGAGCTCAGTCAACTCCGGCTCGGCCTTCCCAGCGACCGCAAGTATCTTCTCGAGGCTTGCCGGCTCGAGCGTTTCCGGAATGCACATGTCGGTGATGATGGAGATGCCGAGCACGCGCATGCCGCCGTGGATCGCCACCAGAACTTCCGGCACCGTCGACATACCGACCACGTCGGCCCCGAATTCCCGCAGCATGCGATACTCCGCGCGCGTCTCCAGATTCGGGCCAGCTACCGCGACGTAGACTCCTTCCCTGAGGGTCGTCCCCTGCTCCGCGGCCACTGCCTTCGCCAGCGCCCGTAAGGAAGAGTCGTAGGCGCTCGAATAGTCCGGAAACCGCGGACCCAACCGGTCGTCGTTAGGTCCGACCAGCGGATTGTCGCCCAGCAGGTTGATGTGGTCCGCGATCAGCATCAGGTCGCCGGCCTGCCAATCCGGATGCATCCCCCCACACGCATTCGAGACGATCAACGTGCGCGCACCGAGCTGACGCAGGACGCGCACCGGGAAGGTCGCCTGCTGGAGCGAATATCCCTCGTAGCGGTGGAACCGGCCCTGCATTGCCAGCACAGACCGGCCAGCCAACCGTCCAGCGATGAGCCGTCCGGCATGTGATTCGACGGTGGACAGTGGGAACCCGGGAATGTCCTGGTAATCGATGACAGTCGGCGCCTCGATGCCTGACGCGAGTCCACCCAGGCCGGTGCCGAGGACGATCGCTACCTCGGGAGCTTCGCGGATCCGGCGGCGGACTGCGTCAGCCGCCTCCTCGATGCGCTCGGTCACGTGATCGCTCGCCCCACGACTCTTGGGCGAGTGATCCGCGAGTCCTGTCATTGCGACCCCAGGCGAGCGAACTACTGCTTCTTCACCAGGTCCGTGATCCACGGCGTGGGGTCAGCCGTATCAACTTCCATCGGGCTCTCGACGCGATGTCCGTGGAGCGCGCTATCGGCGGCGTCGATCTCCGCCAGCTGACGCTGCGCAATTGCGCGCAGCTGCAGGAGGAACGCGCGGCGGGTACGCACCAGGCCATCGATTTCTGCCTGCACGTTACGCACTTCGGCGCGGGCGCCCTCGATGATCTTCTCGCCTTCGGCCTTGGCTTCGCGGATGACGAGTTGCGCCTCGCGGTCGGCCTGTTCACGAATGTCACCACGGAGCTGTTGGGCGGAGATCAGCGCTTCGTTGAGTGCCTTGTCTCGTTCACGGAACGCCCGCAACTGCTCATGGAAGCCCTTCGCCTTGTTTTCCAGCTCCTGGCACTGCTTGAGCAGGTACTCGACCTCGGCGGCCACCTGGTCGCGGAACTCGTCGACGCGCGACTTGTCATAGCCGCGCAGCGCGGTGCCAAAGTCGAACCGCCGGATATCCAGCGGAGTCAGATGAAAGGCTTCGTCTTTCATGGGATCCTCGCCCCGAACAGGATCGTGCCCAAACGGACCATTGTTGCGCCTTCTTCAACCGCTATTTCATAATCGCCTGACATCCCCATCGATAACTCACCGGCGTCCAGCCCCGCGTCACGAAGGATTGCTCCCGCTTCACGACAGCGGCCGAACACTTCGCGTAACACATGCTCCGGCGCCTCATAAGGCGCCATCGTCATCGCCCCCCGGACCTCCAACCCCTTCAAGCCAGCCAGGCTCGGCGCCGCGTCCCGTAACGTCTCCAGACTGAAGCCGCCTTTTGTTTCTTCGCCCGACACGTTCACCTGCACGAGCACTGGCATCGGTCGCACGTCGTTCATCCGTTCATGGATTGCCACTGCGAGACGCTCACTGTCCAGCGCATGGAACATGGCGAAGCGATCGAGGTGCTTCACCTTGTTCCGCTGCAAGTGCCCGATCAGGTGCCACTCCACCGGTTCCGGTACGCGGTCGATTTTTTCGAGCGCTTCCTGGATCCGATTCTCTCCGACGATTGGAATTCCAAAGCGCCACGCCTCGGTGGCGGCCTCGGGTCCATACGTTTTCGTAACAGCGACGATCCGGACCGCCTGACCGTGACCTCCCCGTCGTACGGCCTCACCGATTCGCTCGCGAACTTCCTGGACACGTTCGCCGATCCCCGGGAAGGGCATAACGCCGTATCTTATTTGAAGTTACAACGCGAATCAAGCGAAGCGATCTCGCCTCGCCCCTCGGTACCACTGCCTAACTGGAGAATCGACGCCGGACAACGCAACAGGCGCGCAACGTATGCGCTGGCGGGGTCCCTGCCCCTCGGAGTAAACCCGAGGCGGGCCTCGATCAGGTTGGCGACGGCAGTGGTTCGCGCCGAATCGATGATGTCAATACGCGACACCGTGTCACCGGTGGCGACGTAGGCCAGCCCGCCTAACGCCCAACCGGGGGCCAGCTCCCGTCGCAGCGCCGGCGACACCGACATGGACGCCGTCACGGGTCGTCCCTCGCGCCTCGCCCCCGCGACGAGCGCCGCCAGCGTTGGACGTTCGCCGTGCCACGCGGTTGCCACTGTCGAGTCGAGCAGTCGGTAACGCCGTCGCTGTTCCTCCCGGTACCAATCGGCGCCTAACAAGGAGATCGTGATGGGAACGACGTCCCGGCGTTCGCCGAGGACGGCCTGCCGGTACCAGACCGTGTACGTGTCGTTGTCCCCCGCGAGCAGCAGCACCGATTGTGGCGGGACCGACGCCAGAAGCGCCTCGGCAAAGGTCGGCGCGATCAGCGCGTCCGGGCGTCGCGTCGCGGCGCTCCAGTTCAGCGCGACCGGAAGCGCCGCAATTCCCAACGCGGCCGGCGTGACCAGACCGGAACGCGCGGTCAGCCAACGCTGAGCCGCGCGCACAGCCCCGGCGCCGATCCAGAGTCCGGCCGTCGCGAAGCCAAGGGCGAAGAAGTAGTCGCGTTCCCGCGGCTCGTGCAGCGCGCCTGGCGGAAGGATCCGGTCGAGGATGCTTGGTCCCGCACTCAGGTTGAGCACCACCACGATGCCTAACGTAGCTGAGGCAAGGAGTGCCACCGTTCCCCACGCTGAACGGCGGTCGCGCCGCCAGTGCCAGCGCGCGCCCGAGACGAGCAGGACGAGCCCGAGAACGCTCCAGGGAGTGCGCCACCACGACGCCGACACGGAGGAGTCCAGCCCGGACGCCACCTGCCAGTCAGCGTATTGCACGAGGTTGAGGAGTTGTATCCAGACCGGCGCGCGACGTGGCCATATGCCGGGCAGTGGGTACTGCTGCCGGGTCACGACGTCCATCATCGCACCCAGCGTGGACGGGTTCCCCTGGTTGATCAAGGGATCGTGCGCGGCACGGACGAGCATGAACATCGTCGCGGTCAGCGCAACGCCCGCCACGAGGACGAGTGCGACCGGCTCGAGTGGCCGCCGAATGGCATCAGGTCTTCGCCACAACATGCCCACCACGAGCGCACACATACCCACCGCCGCCAATCCGACCGACCCACTGCTCACTGCGATGACGATGGCCAGCACGCCACCTAACGAGAGGACGTGCCTGGGCTCAGGTCGCGTGCCGCCCGGCGTCATCGCCGCCAGGAAAATGGCCGGCGGTGCCGCGACAAGCGCGCTGATCTGGATGGGGATCGCGAGGCCGATCAGGTAGGCAAGGAGTGCACGGTAGCCCAGGCTATCGCGCGAACCGGCTCGCTCGCCGGCCACGACCATCAGCACCGCGAGGAGCATGGAGACGGCGTAAACCTCGGTTTCCGTGGCGTTGAGCCACACCGCCAGCATGCTCCCCGCCGTGATGCCGCCCGCGATTCCCGTGAGGCGACTCCCGGTCCATCGTGTCATCAGCCCGCCGAGTAAACCACAGGCAATCGCCGTGCAGAAGGCGGATAGAAGATTCAACGCAACCGAAAACGGGATGAACCCGAGCACCCTGGCCCAGGTGTTCGCCAGCAGGATGTACAGTGGCGTCCCAGGCGGATGCGGGATCCCTAACGAGGCAGCTGCGGCCTGGAATTCTCCGGCATCCCACAGCGTGACGCTCGGCGCAAGACTGGCCGCGTACACTGCCAGCAGCAGGACACTGACGACAATCGTGGTTGCCGTGGCGTCAGAAGGTTTTTGAAAGGCCTTACCCAAAGAGGACACGGGGGACACTGAGGTAAGACTGCCGCCGAGTCAGTCGGCTCCCACAAACTTGATACGCAAGCGCGGGTTCTCAAAATCCGGTCGTGGTCCTCAGTGACCCCTGTGTCCTCTGGCGTTCAATCCTTTTTGTAAGCCCATGAAAAAGGCCGGGTGCTTCTCGAGCACCCGGCCTTCATCAAGAAAATGCTGATCGATCACGCCGGCGACGGCTCTGGACCGCCGATCAACGGCGGCGCCGTGGGCTTCGGCTGATGCGGCAGTGGGACGCTCGTCGGAGCCGGAGATATAGGCGGCGGAGCCGGCCGAGGTGGCAAACGCTCACCACGACGCAGCACCTCGATGTCCTCACGCGTCAATGTCTCACGCTCGAGCAGCTGCGCCGAAACTATGTGCAACAGCTCGATGTTCTCGCTCAGCACCCGCGTCGCCAGCGCATACGCCGAGTCGATCACGCGCTTCACCTCGGCGTCCACCAGCTGGTGCGTCTGCTCGGAGACTTCCCGCCGGCTCATGATCTGATTGCCGAGGAAGACCTCCTGCTCATTGTCGCCAATCAGCACCGGCCCGATTGCATCGGACAGGCCCCATTGGGTGACGTATTTGCGGGCGATTTGCGTCGCCATCTGGATATCGCTGGCCGCGCCGGTGGTCACGCGATCGCGCCCGAAGATCAGTTCCTCGGCGACCCGGCCCCCATAGGCCATGACGAGGCGGGCCTCGATCTGTTCCCGCGTGACCGACACGCGATCATCCTCGGGCAGCGTGAACGCGACGCCTAACGCGCGCCCGCGTGGCACGATCGTGACCTTGTGCAGCGGGTCATTCCCCTTCACCATCATCGCGCAGACCGCGTGGCCGCCTTCGTGGTACGCCGTGAGGCGCCGCTCCTCTTCCTTCATAACGAGCGACTTCCGTTCGGCGCCGAGGAGCACTTTGTCCTTGGCCTCTTCGAGGTCCACCATGTAGATGCGGTCGTGATTTCTCCGTGCCGCAAGCAGGGCGCCCTCGTTGACCAGGTTGGCCAGGTCAGCACCCGCCATCCCCGGCGTACCGCGCGCGAGCGACGTGATCTGCACGTCCTCGGCGATAGGCTTGTTGCGAAGGTGAACGCGGAGGATCCCCTCGCGACCGCGAAGGTCCGGCGCGTCGACGACGATCTGGCGGTCGAAACGACCAGGACGCAGCAGCGCCGGGTCGAGTACGTCGGGCCGGTTCGTCGCGGCAATCAGGATGACGCCGTCGTTCGACTCGAAGCCGTCCATTTCGACGAGCAGCTGGTTCAGCGTCTGCTCACGCTCATCATGGCCACCTCCAAGGCCGGCACCCCGGTGCCGGCCGACTGCATCAATCTCGTCAATGAAGATGATGCACGGCGCCTGCGCCTTGCCCTGCTCGAACAGGTCGCGCACACGGCTGGCGCCGACGCCGACGAACATCTCGACGAAGTCGGAGCCTGACATCGAGAAGAAAGGCCGGCCCGCTTCACCAGCGACCGCCTTCGCGAGCAGCGTCTTACCCGTTCCCGGCGGACCGACAAGCAACGCGCCCTTGGGCAGACGGCCGCCAAGGCGCGTGAACTTCTGCGGATCCTTCAGGAACTCGATGATCTCCTGCAATTCCACTTTCGCTTCGTCGCAGCCGGCGACATCGGCGAACGTCACCTTTGGCGTGTCACCCGTCAGCAGCTTCGCCTTCGACTTGCCGAACGAGAACGCCTTGGCACCACCGGCCTGCATCTGCCGGAAGAGGAAAATCCAGAAGCCCAGCAGAAGGAGCAGCGGGAGATAATTCAGCAGGAACGTGCCGAACGAAGGACGGGCGGGCTGCGACTTGATCGCAACGCCACGCGCCTTGAGAGCGTCGACCTCTCCCTCGCTGTCCTTGACCGGAAGGCGAGTCGTGAATGCGCGAACGGTACGATCGGGTCGTACCTCAACCGGCTGCTTGAACGTCCCGTGAATCACGCTTCCATCCTGGATCGTGACCCGGGCGATGTTGTTCGAATCGAGCTGTTCCCGGTACGCGCTGTAATCCATTTCGGCGGTCGGTTCGGCGCGCGAATTCGACAGCTGCAGGATCGCGACCGGCACCAGGATGACGAGCAGCCAGAACGACAGCGTCTTGGACAGTCGACGGAAATTGAACGGCGTTTGCGGCGGTGTGGGAGGCATCTTTTTTCTCTGGTTACTTCAAGCTTGCAATATAGGGGAGGTGCCTGAAGTTCTCCGCGTGATCAAGGCCATAGCCCACCAGGAAGTCGTCGGGGGCATCGAAGCCGATGAAGCGTGGCGGATGCTTCAGGTGCGTGGCGTGGTTTTTGTGGAGCAATGCGCAGACCTCAATCGAGGCGGGTTGTCTTTCCCCTAATACCTCGATAACGCGGCTGAGGGTTCGTCCCGAATCGACAATGTCCTCGACGAGAAGGATGTGACTCCCCTTGAGCTCAGCCTGTGGATCATAAACCAACCTCACATTTCCGCTGGACACTTTCTCAGTCCCGTAGCTCGACACGACGAGGAAATCGATCTGCAGCGATCTTCCGATTTGTCGGACGAGGTCGCTCACGAAAATGAAACTTCCCTTGAGCAAACCGAGGACGAGGAGATCTCCATCGGGATACGCCGTAGTCACTTCGTCACCAAGCTGGCGAACTCGCTCTGCGATTTCCTTCTCGGTAAACGCGACGCGTTCGACCTCACGACCTTCGAGACGGGGATCAATCACGAATTCGCTCGCATGTGTAGTGCACCATTCTGCCCTCGTCGCGGACGGCGGCCTGACTCGCTTTCACTCCGGGGATCCATATCACGTCGTCGCCGCACAACACTACGGGCCAACCGGCCCGCAAAGGACCAACAATTCCCGCTTCGGCGAGAAACCGCTTCACTCTTCGTTGACCACCCTTCAAGTCAGTTGTGAGGCGATCCCCAGCATGCCATTGCCGTACAACAGGTTCCGACGACTTTGGAATGTAAATTCTCCAAGGGTCCGAGGACCTCGCCGCCTCATTGAGAATAGTAGCGCCCGGTTCTGCGAGGAATCGGAAACTTCCAAATCTCGTTTCACCCTTCTCACGCAGACGCAGAACTGAGGGGTCGACCCGAGTCGGTTTGGACACCGTTACATCCTCTCGCGTCCGAACCGCTTCGTAGCCTCCGGACAGCTGCCCGCGCGACCCTGCCCTGGATCTCACGACACTCGCCAAACGGACGAGCCCTCGCCTATCGAGTGTGACGCCAGATCCCGAGACCACTGCCGGCAGGAGAAGCCGAAGTGACTCATCCGGCAGCTCGTTCAGAGCATCCGCATCGAGCCTGACGAGACCTCCCCCTCCCCGGGCTCCTTCGAGAACAAAGTGTTGGGCGACCGAATCCACCTCTCCGCGCAGGTCTGCGGCTCGACGGGCGATGCCGAGGAGATCCTGCTCGAACGCCGGCTGCACGCGACGAATTGCGGGCAGCATTTGCAAACGAACCCGGTTGCGCAGATAGGCGACGGACGCATTGCTCGGATCCTCCACGAATTCAACGCCGCGGAGGCGGGCGTACTCCCGAATCGCTTCTCGACGATGTTCCAGAAGTGGTCGTTCGATTCCGGATTGCACCCAGAGTCCCGCCAGCCCGCGAGCGCTCGAGCCGCGAAGCACGCGCATCATGACGGTCTCTACATGGTCATCGAGCGAATGTGCCGTAACGACAACTGCGTCCTGGGTGGTGGCGACACCGCGGAGAAAGTGCCAGCGCGCCGAGCGCAGCGACGCCTCGTCGTGTCGCGGGAGTGACAGTCGCTCGGAGATTGCGGGCAGGCCGCCACGGGCCGCGGCGGCGACAGTCATTGCGGTCGACTCGGTCGCAGCCGCTCCGGTCCCGTGATCGACACTCGCGACGACAATGCGATGATCCGGTGTTCGAAGCCTGCTGACCGCGTGCAGAAGGACCGCTGAATCCGCGCCGCCGGACACCGCCAGGACCAATCGCTGGCGGCGTGCCAGCAATTGCTGCACCGACGTTTCGATGGCGCGCACAACCTCGTCACGCATGAGAAGAAGCTACTTCGTGTCGAAAGGGCACGCCCTACCAGCACCGATGATCGGGCGATACCTTGATTTCACATCGTTCAACGGGAGCTGACGTTGGAGACTCATGGGCCGCTGGGCACGCTGTGGGTTGGACTGGGACTGGGCGCGTTTTATACGGCCCTGATCTGGGTCAACCTCCTTCTGGGTCACATGCTCACACCGCTGTTCCTTCTTCCGCTGACGTGGTTGCAGGACCTGATGGCGAGGCGGAAAGCGAAGTAACTGCGGAAAGGCGGGAGGGTGGCTTCTGGGAATCGGTGAGTCGAACGCAGGCTCCACTTGATTCCCATTTTTGTTGGAGCCCAACCTCCTGCCCCTTTGCCCGCGTAATGCATACAGCGTTGTGATTGCGGTCCCCTTTTTCCGAGATCCCATGTTCATCGCTCTGTTGGTCCTCACCATCCTCGTCGTCGTGTGGGGCGTTGGCGCGTACAACTCGCTGATCTCACTGAAGAACCAGGTGGCCAACGCGTGGAAGCAGATCGACGTCCAGCTCAAGCGCCGGCATGACCTGGTGCCTAACCTCATCGCGGCAGTGAAAGGCGCGATGAACTTCGAGCGCGAGACGCTCGAAGCGGTGATCGCGGCCCGCAACCAGGCGGTGCAAGTGGGATCCGGCGGGGATGTGTCGAAGATTGCGGCCGTGGAGGGGCAACTCACCGGCGCCCTCCACAGGCTGCTCGCCGTCGTCGAGGCCTATCCGGATCTCAAGGCTACCGGGAACATCGGTCAGTTGCAGGAAGAACTGACCTCCACCGAAAACAAGATCGCGTTTGCCCGGCAGCTCTATAACGATGTCGCGACCCAGTACAACACGAAGCAGCGCCAGGTGCCGACGATGTTCGTCGCCAACATGGCCGGTGCGAGTCCGGCGCCGCTGTGGGAACTGACGGACGACGCGGAACGGGCGGTGCCGAAGGTGGAACTGTGAACCTCGACTCGTGACTCGTGACTCGTTCGTGAGGTGGCCGTGCCGAGTCACGAGTCACTAGTCACGAGTCACATCCAGATGGACGACGCAGTCGATCTCTTCAGTCAGCAACAGTCGAACCGTCTCCGGTCCCGAATTCTCATCGCCGGCTTCATCGCGTTCTTCGCCTGGCTCGGGTTCGGCGGAGACTGGATCCTGTGGCAGGCGACGCTCGGCGCAGGAGAAGGCGCCTATCGACACACCCTCCCCTGGTTCGGGATTGCGTTGACAACGGTCGCCTCTATCGCGACGATCGTGGCCTGGCGGCGGGGACCGGAGCGGGTGCTCTGGTCTGCCAACGCCTACGAAGTCGTCGATCCAGTCAATGACGACGAGCGCCGGCTGGTAAACGTGGTCGAGGAGATGGCGATCGCCAGCGGCATCCCGAAACCACGGGTCTGGATTGTCCCCGACGAGGACCCTAACGCGTTTGCGACCGGACGCGACCTGAACACGGCGCACGTAGCGGTCACCGCCGGGCTCCTCACCCAACTCGACCGCGATGAGCTGCAGTCGGTTGTGGCGCATGAAATGGGTCACGTGAAGAACCTGGACGTACGCCTGATGACCCTGCTCGCCGCGCTGGTGGGAGCGGTCACCCTGGCCGGCGACTTCATGGCGCGGATGATGCGCGGCGGATCCCGTGTCCGCGGCGTGTCGTTAGGCGGGAACCGGCGAGGTAGTGGAAAGAAGGGCGGCAACCCGGTCCTGATCGTCGTTCTCGTCCTCTGGCTGCTGAGCTGGTTGCTCGCTCCCCTCATCACCCGGCTGCTCGCGCTCGGCGTCAGCCGGAAGCGCGAATACCTCGCCGACGCCATGAGCGCCCAGTTCACCCGCAATCCCGGGGCGCTCGCCCGTGCCTTGCACAAGATCGAGCATGCGGCAGACCCGACCCACAGCATGAAAAAGGGGAGCGCGCACCTGTGTATCGCCGATCCGCTCGGTCGCAGCCTGACGAACAAGGAAGGGATGTTCGCCGAGCTGTTCGGAACGCATCCTCCGATGGCAATCCGGGTGGCGAAGTTGAAGGCGATGGCATACAACCAGGATCGCGGAAGTGGGATGGGGGATGTGGGATAGACTGCAAGGCGATTCGCGCCGAACTTTTTTGAAGGACTTCGTGTCTTCTCGAATGAAGCCCCTTCGCCGTTTTGCCTCCTCCCACATCCCACGTCCCACGTCCGTTTTCTTAACGGCGCTGGCGATTGTATGCACCCTGAGGCCGGCGGATGCGCAATACCTGACCCGCCCCCAAATCCCGTGGCGGACCATCTCGACCGCGCGGTTCGACATCCACTTTCCTGCCGAGATGGAGGAGTGGACCAGTCTTGTCGCGCGACAGATGGAGTCGGTCGCCGACGCTGTGCACTCCGTGGTCGGCAATGCGCCGTCATCGCGCATAACGGTGATCGTCGAGGATCCGAGTAACGTCGCGAACGGCTTTGCGCTCCCGTTCCTCGAAGGGCCGGTCATCTTCCTGTGGCCAACCCCGCCCTCTCCATCACCGACGTTCGGCACGCATCGCGGGTGGGGTGAAGTGCTCGCCATTCACGAATACGGCCACATCGCGCACCTGACGTTTCCATCGCGGAATCCGCGCGAGCGTTTTCTCTGGAAACTGATGCCAGTACAAATCAGCCCCGTCACCAGGAAATCGCCG
>DASRPK010000092.1:0-2542 GCA_035646395.1 Gemmatimonadaceae bacterium
GCGATGCTGCAGGTGCCCCCGAAGAGCGATTTTCCCGGCACCGGTGAGAAGGGCAACGGCATCTCGCCGATGATGCGTTCGCAGGGCGAGTGGATCCGGAACATCGTCAACGTTGACGGGTGCGCCGGCTGCCACCAGATGGGGAACAAGGCGACGCGCGAGATACCGAAGATGTTCCTCGCCGGCGAAGGAAACGGGACCGAGGCGTGGGCGCGGCGCATCCTCGCCGGTCAGGCCGGCGCGGCCATGGACAACCGCTTCACGCAGGTCGGCCGCGCCCGCGCGCTCGAGATGTACGCGGACTGGACCAATCGCATCGCCGCCGGCGAGGTTCCGAGCGCGGCGCCGCAGCGCCCCCAGGGCCGCGAGCGCAACGTCGTCGTGACCATGTGGGACTACGCCGATCCGCGGGCCTACCTGCACGACTCGATCGCGAGCGACAAGCGCAACCCGACCGTGAATCCGAACGGTCCGATCTACGGCGCGACCGAGAATTCGACCGAGTACATGCCGGTGCTCGATCCGAGGACGAACGGCGTCTCGACGATCCCGCTCCAGGTGCGCGATCCGAATACGCCGAGCGAAGCCAACACACCGCCGGCCGGCCCGTCGCCCTACTGGGGCGACGAAGCGATCTGGAACTCGAAGTCGCTCGCGCACAGCTTCGCGATGGACAAGCAGGCGCGTGTCTGGATCGCGGCGCGGGTTCGTCCGAACCAGACGTCCGCGTTCTGCCGCCAGGGCTCGGAGCACCCTTCGGCCAAGGCGTTCCCGATCAACCAGAGCAACAGGCACATCCAGATGTACGACCCGAAGACCAAGAAGGTGATTCCGATCGACACCTGCTTCGGGACGCACCACCTCAACTTCGACAACAACGACGTTCTCTGGTTCACCGGCGGCGGCCCGGTCGAAGGCTGGTTCGACACCCGCATCTTCGACAAGACGGGCGATGAGAAGCAGGCGCAGGGCTGGACGGCCTTCATCGTCGACACCAACGGCAACGGCAGGCGCGATGAGTACGTCGAACCGGATCAGCCGCTCGACCCGGCCAAGGACAAGCGCGTCAACGTGCCGTTCTACGGCGTCGCGCCGGAGCCGAACGGCAACGCGATCTGGGGCTCCGTCACCGGCATGCCGGGCTACGTCGTTCGGCTGACGCTTGGCTCAAACCCGCCGGCCACGGCGCTGTCGGAGATCTACGAAGTGCCGTTCCAGGATCCACGGGCGTCGGGTTCGGGCTTCGCGCCGCGCGGGATGGACGTCGACAGCAACAACGTCGTCTGGACGACGCTGTCGAGCGGACAGCTCGCGAGCTTCGATCGCCGCAAGTGCAAGGGTCCGCTCAACGGGCCGAACGCGCTCGGCAAGCAGTGTCCTGAGGGCTGGGCCTTCCACAACTATCCCGGTCCGAACTACAAGGGCGCGGTCGACAACGCCAGCGCCGAGGCGGCCTACTACAACTTCGTCGATCGCTTCGACATGCTGGGGCTCGGCAAGGACGTGCCATTGGCGACGGGCAACGAAAGCGACGCGGTGCTGGCGCTGGTCGACGGCAAGTGGCTGTCGCTCCGCATCCCGTATCCGATGGGGTTCTACGGCAAGGGGCTCGACGGACGCATCGACAATCCGAATGCGGGCTGGAAGGGGAAAGGCATCTGGACGACGAGCGGCACCCGTGCGCCGTTCCACATGGAAACGGGCAAGGACACGCTGCCCAAGGTCTACAAGTTCCAGGTGAGGCCGAATCCGCTCGCGAAGTAGATCGGTGTGGGCACCCTGAGACGGGCGTCCTGCTGATGTGTGTGCAGGCCGGTTCGTGAAAACGATCCGGCCTATTTTTTTGCGATCGAGCGGAGGTAGTTCACGACGCTCCAGATGTCGTCGTCTTTCAGCCGCGCCTTGAACGGTCCCATGTTCAAGTCCGGCGGGATCCCCTCCTTGACGTTGAAGAAGATCTCGCCGTCGGTGCCGCCGTGTTGCCACTCGGCATCGGTGAGATCAGGCGACGGCGGGCTGATGTCATTGCCCGATCCGCCGGTCGCGTTCACGCCGTGGCACGGCGCGCATGTTTTGGTAAAGAGCGCCTTCCCTGCGGCGATTGATTCCGGCGTCGACATCACAGGATTCTTGACGGCCGCGTGTGCGGGATCTCCTTGCGCCGCGAACGAGACAGCGGCCAGCCACACGATCACGGCAATCGAGACGCCCGCACGCGTGACCCGGGATTCGCCGGTTCGGCGGTGTGCCATGGCGACAATTCTAGGATATTTTCTTTCACCTCAGGGAGGCAGCCGTGAAGAAAACGATGCTGATCGCGCTCTCGCTCGGGTTGACGCTGCTCGCGGGCAACGCGGCGGCGCAGCCGGCCCCATACAACCAGGCCGGCGTCACCATGGGCCACTGGCACATCGTCTCGAAGGATGTGGACGCGAACACGAAACTCTTTGTCGCGATGGGCGGCAAGTTGTTCACGCCGGGCGGACAGCCGCTGATCATGTTCCCGGGGCTCTATATCAGCCTGGTCCTCGGCAACGAGAAG
>DASRPK010000093.1:0-6162 GCA_035646395.1 Gemmatimonadaceae bacterium
CAGTTTGTAAATTCGCGAGAATTCGGGCCCCTGTTTCGCGAGAATCCGCGCTAAAAAATGTTGTGGGATGCTGTGGAACGCGCTGCGGCAAGTCGAGCACACAGAAATGGTTGAGCCGTTAGAATTGACCCGTGACCACGCGGGCCGTCTCCGTCGCACTGCCTGTCCCTCTGTATGGGACCTACGTGTACACCGTCGAGGAGCGACACGCGGAAAAAGTAGCCCCGGGCTCCCGCGTCGTCGTGCCGGTCCGTGGACGTCGTCTGGTCGGCGTTGTCACGGCCACTGATCCCGCGCTCGATCCCACCCGCACCTACCGTTCGGTCCTCGAAGCGCCTGACGATTCGCCGTCGCTGACCGGGCCACTGATGAAGACGTGCGAGTGGATCGCGAAGTACTACGCCGCGCCCCCTGGCCTCGTCCTTCGCGCCGCCCTCCCCACGCTGCTCACCGGACCCGCGAAAGCGGCCCCCGAGCCCCGCTCGCGCCGCATCGCGAATATCGCGGCCCCGCTGGCCACCCTCGTCGAGCGTGACGCTGCCTTCAAGCGTGCCCCGAGGCAACGGGAAGTGTTCGAGCTGCTCGAGTCGTTAGGTGGGCGGGTGCCCGTCGAGCACCTCGAAAACCAGCTTGGCGTCTCTTCGTCCGTCATCACCTCGCTGGTGAAGCGGTCCTTCGTCCGGATCGACAGGGAAGTCGCCCTGCGGGACGCCTTTGCCCGGCGCCCCCGCAAACCGATGGTGACGCTCGCACCCACGGCGACCCAGCGCGCCGCTATCGACGCGCTCTCGTCAGGCAGACAGGGGGAGGTATTCCTCCTCCACGGCGTCACCGGCAGCGGGAAGACGCTCGTCTACATCGAGGTGTTGCGCCGGATCGTGATCGACCAGGGCCGGACGGCAATCGTGCTGGTGCCGGAAATCGCCCTCACCCCGCAGACCGTCGACCGATTCCGCTCCGCCTTTGGCGACAACGTCGCCGTTCTTCACTCGGCGCTCTCAGATGGTGAGCGGCTCGATGCCTTTCGAGCCATCCGCTCCGGCGACCGACGCATCGTAGTCGGCGCGCGATCCGCGATCTTCGCCCCCCTCACCAACCTCGGCGCCGTCATCGTCGACGAGGAGCACGAGGCGAGTTACAAGCAGGGCGAAACACCGCGTTATCACGCTCGCGACGTTGCCATCGTGCGCGCGAAGACCGAGGGCGGGATCGTGATTCTCGGCTCCGCGACTCCATCGCTCGAGAGCTGGGCCAATGCGCAGCGTGAGACGTATCGGCTCCTGACACTTCCGGAACGTGTCGGCGGTGGCGCGATGCCCAAGGTGCAGGTCGTCGACATGCGCGTGAAGAGTCCCACGATTGCAGTGGATCCATTCCGCCGGGTGTTCTCTGAACCTCTGGATCGGGCCCTGCGCGACACCATCGGACGGGGCGAGCAAGCCATCCTGTTGCTGAACCGGCGCGGATTCGCCGCCTTTGTCCAGTGCAGCGCCTGCGGCGACGTGGCCGCCTGTCCGAACTGCTCGATTTCGCTCACGGTCCATCGCACGCCCGAGCGCCTGACGTGTCACTACTGCGGCCACGCCGAGCCGATTCGTTTGACGTGCGTGAAGTGCAGCGGTCCGACGGTACGCGAACGTGGACTCGGCACTCAGCAGGTGGAGCGCCTCCTGCTCGACCATCTGCCTTCGGCGCGTGTGGCGCGTATGGACGTCGATACCACGTCCGCACGCTGGGCTCACGCCGACATTCTCGATCGCGTCGCCCGTCGCGAAGTCGACATCCTCCTCGGTACACAGATGATCGCCAAGGGGCTCGACTTCCCTAACGTGACGCTCGTCGGAGTTATTGACGCTGACGTCGGGCTCAATCTTCCCGACTTCCGTTCGTCGGAGCGCGCGTTCCAGCTGATGGCACAAGTGGCGGGCAGGGCGGGGCGTGGCCCCAAGGGTGGGCTCGTCTTCATCCAGACGCGTCTCCCTGGCCACCACGCCGTACGCACCGCCGTCGAACACGATTATCGCAGCTTTGTCTCGCAGGAGCTGCTCGACCGCGAATTCCCGCCGTATCCGCCGACAGTGCGCCTGGCCAATCTCGTCTTCAGTGGAACCAACGAAATCGAGACGATGGAGGCGTCCAATCAGGCGGCCGCCTTTCTCACGAAGCTGATAACGGGTCGCGTGGAGACCGTTCATGTCATTGGGCCGGCGCCGTGTGCCATTGAAAGGATCAAGTCGCGCTGGCGCTGGCACATTCTGTTGAGGGGTCGCCGGTCGAGTGAGCTGACTCGGGTCCTGTCGTATTTCGCGACCCACTTCGAGCCGGATGCGCGGACTGCCCACCTGCGTGTCGTGATCGACCGCGATCCCGTTTCCCTGCTGTGACCGGTTAGATTGAGGCACCATGACCGAGACCCAGCAACGCTTTCTCAAGGCGATCGCCGAACGTGTGACCGGCGACAATGTCACTGAGATTCGGCTCTACCCCACCGTGCGCGTTGGGCCCATTGAATCCGGCGTCGCAATCGTGGCGACGAAGGAACCCATGCCCGTCGCGGTTGCCGAGGAGCAGGTGAGTGCGGAGGGAGACCTGACCGTCGACGAGATCCGGATTGCGTCCGCGCGACCCGACCGGCTGTCGATTCTCACCGCACACTTCCGGCACACGGTGAAAGGCCCCGATCGCGGCAAGTGGGAGTTCACGATGGTCCACGATGCCGACGCGCCTATCGAGATCGTCGAAAGCGTCGTGCGGGGCGTGGCGCGGCGTTCCGGTGAGGACGGCGAACCCGAGCTCCTCTCGGCGACGGATTTCCAGAAGGCGCTCACCGAACCCTGGTGGACGACAGCACAGCAAAGCGCCTGACGAGTCGCGGACCGTACTGATGGAAACACCAACCTTCGGGGTGCTGATCGCGTTCAGCGCGGGTTTGCTGTCGTTCCTGTCACCGTGCGTCCTGCCGCTCATCCCGAGCTACGTCACCTTTATCACCGGTCTCTCGCTCGACGACGTTCAGCACGCGCGCAAGGCGGCACTGATCCACGGCTCGCTTTTCGTGCTTGGCTTCACGCTGATTTTTCTCGCGATGGGAGCCGGCGCCACGATGCTCGGGCAGGTACTGATTCAGAACCGCGATTGGATCAGCCGGATTGGCGGCGTTGTCATCATCGTTTTCGGGCTCTACCTGCTCGGCGTCCTGAACATCGGCTTCCTTTCGCGTGAACGGCGCTTCCACGTCGCCGATAAGCCGGTTGGGTACCTCGGCACGATGGTCGTTGGCATCGCTTTCGGCGCTGGATGGACTCCGTGTCTTGGCCCGATCCTCGGATCGATCCTGCTCTATACCGGGACGCAGGCGGATCTCGGCCGCGGGATGTTGCTGCTCTTCGCGTACTCGCTGGGACTTGCGGTTCCGTTCCTGCTTTCCGCCGTCGCGATTGAGCGATTTACGGGGTTTTTCCAGCGAATGCGGAAGCAGATGATATGGATCTCTCGTATTTCCGGGGCGGTAATGATCGTCATAGGAGTGATGCTCGTGACGAACTACTTCACGGTGCTCGCCTCCTGGCTTACGACGCTCACGCCTGAGTTCCTCTTGGAGCGCATTTAGCAAAGGGGTCAGACCCCAATTAGCCTGTCAACCGACGACAAAAGTCGAGGCCGCCGTATGTGACGCAGGTCTCAAATTCTGGGGTTCCGAACGAGTCATATTCATGTGGACGGTGTAAATCAGAAACCACTTCTCTGAGGAGAGGTTTGATCATGCAATTCAATTATTTGCGAGCCGTTTTCCCCTTGGCTTTGGGAGCAGTTTTTGCCTGCTCGGGCCGGGATGCGGATACGGCAGCAGTCGACTCGGCCGATTCGGCCCGGGATATAACGGTTGTTCCGGCGGACACCGCTAATCAGCCGCAGCTGAAGGACGTACCGGCTTCACCGCCGGCATCGGCCCCGTCGCGTCCTCGGCCAACCAATCCGCCACGCGTGAATCCGCCTGCGAGCCAGCCGGCTCCTGCGCCAGTAACTCCGGCGCCCGATCCGGGCCCGAGAACGGGTACCATCGCGTCGGGCACATCGCTGGCGCTGGCATCGGGCAGCAAAGTCTGCACGAATACCAACAAGGTTGGTGATCGCTTTAACGCCAGCCTGACGGAAAGTGTGACGGGCACCAACGGTGTCACATTGCCCGCGGGTTCGTCGGTCTCGATCGAGGTCACTGAGCTGAAGCGGAGCACGGACTCCAAGACGAACATCATCATGGGATTCCGCGTCGTCTCCATTACGGCAAATGGCCGGACGTACACGCCTGACGCCGAAGTCGTGAGCGCGTCTATTGACCGCGTTCGCGCGCAGGATCGCGGCGACGATGCCAAGAAGGTTGCGACTGGTGCGGCGGCTGGTGCCATCGTTGGACAGGTACTTGGTCGTAACACCAAGGGCACGTTGATCGGCGCGGCGGTCGGCGCAGCGGCAGGTGCTGCAGCAGCGTCGTCGACGTCCGACTACGAAGGCTGCGTCAACGCAGGCGCCGCGATCGCGGTCCGCCTGACGGGTCCTCTTACGATTTCGGTCGCCGATAACAACTAAGACCTGATTCTTGCTTCTTGCTGTAACTGAAAAAGGGTGCTGGAGCGGTACCGGTTGCTGAGGAACATGATCCCCTCGCTTCAACCGGAACCCGCTCCAGCACCCTTTTCAATTGCAATTTGCGCGCGCACCATCGACTTTCAATTTGCAATTTGCGTTTTGCAATTCCCAATTTGCAATTGAATGACCCTCGATCCGCGCATCACCGAACACCGCAATCCTCGCACGGCACAGATCGACCTCGCGACGCCTGACGAGATTGTCGCTTTAATGAATGCCGAGGATCGAACCGTTGCCGATGCCGTGGCGTCGCAACGTGAAGCGATTGCGCACGCCATCACGCTCGTCGAAGGCGTCTTCCGCGGCGGAGGGCGCCTCTTCTACATCGGCGCGGGGACATCCGGTCGACTGGGCATCCTCGACGCCAGTGAGTGCCCACCGACGTTCAGCACCGATCCCGAGATGGTGCAGGGCATCATCGCCGGTGGACCGCCGGCCGTCTTCCGCTCGCAGGAGGGCGCGGAGGACCTGCCTGAAAATGGCGCTGCCGCAATCGACGAGCGCGGCGTGACGGACAAGGACTGTCTCGTCGGCATCGCCGCGTCAGGCACGACGCCCTTTGTCCGCGGCGCCCTGTCGAGGGCCGAGCAGTTGGGCGCGCGAACCATGGTCGTTGCCTGCACGCCGTTGACGCCCGACGTTACGCGCCTGGTCGACGTGTCGATCGTCGCCATCACGGGCCCCGAAGTCGTGACCGGCTCGACGCGCCTCAAGGCCGGTACGGCGACGAAGATGATCCTCAACATGATCACCACCGGCGCCATGATCCGGCTGGGGAAGACCTGGGGGAACCTGATGGTCGACCTCCAGGCCACGAACCTCAAGCTCAAGGATCGGAGCGAGCGGATCCTGATGGAGACATGCGCCATCTCGCGAGACGATGCGCGGACGCTGCTGGAGGCGGCGGGTGGCAGTGTGAAGGTGGGAATCGTTATGCATCGGAAAGCGTTAAGCCGGGAGGATGCAGTGAAACGGATTCAAGACGCTGGAGGTTTGATTCGTCGGGTTGTTGGCGATCCGTGAGTGGACGTGGGACGTGGGACGTGAGTGAAACCTGATCAATCCGGATGAACGCCGGGCCTAACGAGGACCCCAATCGTTGCCAATCCAATCAGATCGTCAATCCGGTTCCTCCCGCGTCCCACGTCCCACGTCCAGTGTGTTAATCGGGCTGATGTCCGGAACCTCCCTCGACGGCATTTCGAGCGCGGTGGTTCGCTTCAACACCGACCACGATTTCGACCTCCTCGCCTTCCGCCAGCTCCCCTACGACGCGCCGAAACGTCAGCGCCTCGCCACGGCGCTCGCCGGCACAACGCCTGACGAGTACTGCCGACTCAACTTCGACCTCGGTCACTGGCTCGCCGACGCGGCGATCGCAGTCCTCGCCGACGCCGGCGTGCCGCGCGATGAGGTGGCCGCCATCGCGTCGCACGGACAGACCGTGTGGCACGTGCCCGGCCACTCCACCTGGCAGTTCGGCGAGTCGGCCGTCATCGCCGAACGCACGGGCAT
>DASRPK010000094.1:0-32539 GCA_035646395.1 Gemmatimonadaceae bacterium
TTCCAGAGCCAGCCGAAGAGCTTGTCCGTCTCGATGCCTTCAACGCTCAGCAGCGCAATACCGCAGGACTGCGTGTTGTTCAGTGGCGTCGGGACCTTGATGCGTGAGCTTTCCGCCATCAGCGCTTTGGCCCAGCGATCGCGCAGGTAACGCAGGCGCGCTGCCTTTCGTTCCAGTCCAATTCCGCGATTGAAGGCCACCGCAACGGAAATCGCGTTGTGATTCGCGGCCGGATGCGTCCCGATCTCCTCGTACTTCCGGATGTTTTCGTCCATCTCCTTCGGCGCAGCCATCAGGGGCCACAACGACTTGATCTTGTCCCGACGGACGTAGAGGAAGCCGGTGCCGATCGGGGCGTGCAGCCACTTATGCAGGCTGGTCCCGTAGTAATCGACGTCGAGGTCATCGCGCACGAATGGGAAGTGCGCGAAGGCGTGCGCTCCGTCGACGAACAAGGTGACGCCCTTCTCGCGCGCCAGCTTTGCGATCTGCTTCACTGGGAAGATGTGCCCGGTGAGGTTGGTGATGTGGGTGATCTCGATGACGCGAGTTTGCGGCGTTATCGCCTGCCGGAATCGGTTGACGATGTCCTCGTCCGAACCTGGCGGCCCGCCGAGTGAAATCGTCTTGACGACGATGCCATCGCGACGCGCGCGCTGGTCCCAGGTGGTCATCATCCGACCGTAATTCTGGTTGGTGATGATGACTTCGTCGCCACGCTTCAGGTCGAGCCCGAGGATCATGATTTCCTGCGCCTCGGACGCGTTGCGGGTGATCGCCATCTCTTCCGGATCACAACCAAACATCTGCGCGAGGTCGCGTCGGCAACTTTCGATTCGCGGTTCGAGCACGTCCCACATGTGCGTCACCGGCAGCTCGTTCGAGAATCGGATGTCGCGGATCATCGCTTCGAGCACGTGGGTCGGTGCGGGACTGCAGCCGCCGTTGTTCAGGTTGATCAGCGTGTTGTCGTTATCGAACGCACGCGAGATCTCTGCCCAATAGTCCTCCTCAGACGCCACCGCTGTAGCCGATTTTCCGGCCGCGACTTCCTCTGCCCGCAGCAGTGACCTGAACGCGCCGGCGTTCATGACTGGCAGGGCAAACCCAGCCCGGGCGAGGGAAGAAACGAAGGTCCGTCGGTTAGTCATGGGGACTCCAATGGAGGGTGCGGCCTCGGTTCGCACCGAACGTTACACGAGAAGGCGTAGGGTGCGAAGGGTGCAAAGGGTGCAAAGGGTGCCGAGGGTGCGGAGGGTGCGGTAACATCGGTGCACCCTGTGAACCCTACGCACCCTCTGCACCCGGCTTCACCCTAGCTTCTCCGGCTGAGCCAGATCGAGCGTGAAGTAGAACCGCGTTCCCCTCTCCAGCTCTGTCGCGACCTGCAATTCGCCGCCCATGGCGCGGAGCAACTTCTGGCAGATCGACAAGCCGAGTCCCGCGCTCGAAAATGCGTAGTCGCCGGGCGTCTGGCGCTGGCGGAAGGCCTCGAACAGGCTCCCCATCACGTGCTCCGGAATGCCTCGTCCGGTGTCTTGCACCGAGAACTCGATTTTCGATCGGCCGATTTCGCGGGTGCTCACGGTGACCGAGCCCGTGTTGGTGAACTTGATCGCATTGGTCGCGAGGTTCAGCAGCACTCGATTCAGGGCCGACGGATGACCGATGCGCACGTCGGCGGACGGTCCACTGGCCTTCATCTCGAGGCGCTTCTCTTCAGCCATCGGCCGCAGGATGTCCATGATCGACTGCAGGACATCTGACACCGAGAACGGAATCGCTTCCGTGTCGACGAGCGTCGTGCCACCGCGCGCGAGCTCGATGACGTCACCAGCGAGTGAGCTCAGCCCGAAGGCGGCGCTGTACACCAGCCCGAGCTGGCGCTGCTGAATCGGCGACAATTCACCGCCGGCGCCGGCGCGCAGACGTTCGGCGAGAATGAGGATCGAGCCGAGTGGTGAGCGCATGTCATGCGCCATCTCGACCACCAGCTGTTGGGCGTCCTGTCCGGTGAGTCGTGAGGCAAAGCGATGCGCGGCGTCGAGGTCGAGCGATTCCTGCACGCGTTCGAGTGCGCGCAGGATCGCAACGACGTCGCTGGCCTGGTCACGTACGTCAGGCGCTTCGGCGTGCTCCAGGAATGCGCGACGCAGGCGCTCGAGGAGGCGACGCGTCGGTACAAATGGCGGGAGACCGCGCACCTCGGGAGTGCCCCCCGTTGCAACGCGCCGCACGGCGTCGGCCAGCGTGCCGACCGCGGACCGCATGTCGATCGGGCTCGAGGTGGCGTGTGGGCCGAGCGTCCAGGAACTCCCCACGTCAGCGGCGGCGCCGGTCAGGGCGCGCCAGGTAGCCGATCGAATTTCTTCGATCGGATGCCCTTCACGCGGGCGTGACGAGGCCTTGGCCGGTTTTGCCGTTTCGATCGCCACCGCCCTCCTCTATACGCGGGTCAGACCGGGGTCAGAACAGGGTCAGACCGGGGTCAGAACAGGGTCTGACCCTGGTCTGACCCCGGTCTGACCCCCAGAACCAGCGGCCCGGTGTCACCGGGCCGCGATCTGTCATTCGTCGACCGCTCCCGCCATTTCTTCGCGGCGGAAGCCGTGCTTCTCCATCAACCGGTACAACGTCGTCCGGTCGATGCTCGCCAGCCGGGCCGCTTTGGACATGTTCGAACCGGCACGGGCGACGAGCTGCGCGAGGTATTCCTTCTCGAAGTGCGCGATGAGCTTCTCCTTCGCCAGGTGGAACGGCTCGGTGAGCATGCCCGCCGGCAACCCGTTCGACGGCTTTTCCGACCCCGCTTCGTCGTAGATCGGGACGTCGTTCGACAGGACGAGATGTCCCGGTTCCGTCAGCACGGCCAACTGCTCGATCACGTTCTGCAGCTCGCGGACGTTGCCGCGCCAGGGCCGCGTGCGCAGGAACTCGATGGCGTCTTCGGAGAGCTTGGGCGTGGCCTCGTTAGGGCCGCGATGCCGCTCCCAGAACACGGAGAAGAAATGGTTGGCGAGCAGCGGGATGTCCTCCGGACGCTTGCGCAGCGGCGGAAGGTTGATGGGGACGACGCGGAGCCGGTAGAGCAGGTCCTCGCGCAGGGTCCCCTTCGCCACGCACTCCTGGGGGGTGCGGTTCGTCGCCGAAATGAATCGGACGTCCACCACCGCGTCTTCCTTCTCGCTACCGACCCGTCGGACGACGCCGTCCTGGATCACGCGCAGCAGCTTGGCCTGCAGCGGCAGCGACATCTCCGTCAGTTCGTCGAGGAAGAGCGTGCCGCCGTTTGCGATCTCGAGTAAGCCGGGTTTGTCCCGATCCGCGCCGGTGAAGGCGCCTTTCCGATGACCAAACAGCTCGGACTCGAGCAGTCCTTCCGGGAGTGCCGCGCAGTTGATCGGCACCATCTGGCGCGAAGCACGACGGCTGTGCGCGTGAATGAACTGTGCGATGACTTCCTTACCGGTGCCGCTTTCGCCCATGATCATGACTGAGGCATCTGTGCTGGCCACCTTGCGCGCGAGATCGACGGCGGCACGGAAGGAAGGCGAGATACCGAGGAGGGTGACCTTTTCCGAGTTGCCGGTCTGTTTCAGCAGCTGCGTCTTCAGATCGCGCGTTTCGCGGGCGACCATCACGGCGTGCGACGCGCGACCCACCAGCACCTGCAAATGCGTCGCCGAGAACGGCTTCGGCAAGTAGTCCCAGGCCCCCGCCCGCAGCGCCTCGATGCTCGTGTTCACGCTCGGGTTGCCCGTCATGACGATGACGATGGTGTCCTTGTGGGACGTCAACGTCGCCTTGAGGATTTCCATCCCCGACACAGGCGTCATGTAGAGGTCGACGAGAATGATGTCGAACCGGCGGCGCTTGACGAGATCAATGGCCTCATCGCCGCGACCTAACGTGGTGACGTTGTAGCCATCGAGCTGCAGCACGCTCGCGCATCCCTCGCGGAGCGTTCGATCGTCATCTACGATCAGGAGGTTGAGGCTGGCCTTGACCTCGGGCGAGATGGACAGCGGGTCGCGTGCTGCAGTATCCGCCGCGCCCTCGGCCTCATCACGCGTTCCGGTTGCACTGGCCATCGAGCGCTCACTCCGTGAGAATTGTTCAAGGATTGCCGCAGGTTTGCGGCTTCAATCCGTCGTTCTGTATCCTCAACGCATCGATCAGCCGGTTCGACTGTCGAGCGCGTCCTCCTGAGACGATTGAAATGCTGCCGTCGTAAAGCTACAAAAGCGTGCGAAGACGAAACGGTCGTGGTCGCCACGCCACACTATTGTTGCACTATTACTACGATGACGGCAGGCTAACGGGGAAGGTCACACGGCACAAAAGTGGCAGCGAGTGTGGAACGTGACGGCCGTGACCCGGGTTAGCTCTGCTGCCGGGTTGTCACAGCATGCGCGCCGTTCCGGCTCGTATAATCGTCACGTTGAGTCGGTTCCCTAGTCCTTAATCTCGAATGCCCGCTAACCTGGTCCCGGCCGATCCCAATAACGGGATGCCCTCCGCGTATCAGCCCGGAGGCGCTGCCTGGGGTCCGCCTGCCCCCATGGCTCCGGCGAGCACTACCCTCAGCGAACAACTCGGACGCTTTTCGTCGGCGATTCGGCGATACAAGTGGCTCATCCTCGCCGTCATTGCGATCGGTAGCAGCATTGGCTTCGCGCTCACGCGACTGGTTCCCCCCAAGTACCGCGTCGACGGCTCGATCCTCATCAGGAAGTCGAACCCCGGGTCGGGTCCCATTGCAGCTCCCGGATTGATCAGTGACCCGGCATCGTGGGTCGACCTGACGCGCAGCTTCATTGTGCTCGATCAGGTGGTGCAGCGCCTTGGTCTGTATGTCGAGCCATCGAACTGGGAAGACAGCTCCCGGGTGAAAGACTTGCGGCCGTCCGGCACGCTGACCCCCGGGGTGTTTCAACTCAAGATCGATGATGCGGGCACTCGGTATGAATTGATCCGCCCTCCCGCGAAAGCAGGAGAGCCGTCCGTTACGGTGGAAACGGGGGCGGTGGGAGACTCGGTCGGACGATCGGTTGGTTTCCTGTGGGCGCCTGAACGAGGGCGCTTCGCGGCTGGTTCAACGACAGAATTCAGGGTCATGACCGCGCGCGACGCGGCCGTGCGGCTGTACCAGGACCTGGTCGTAATGCCCGTGGGCGCGACGTCCAATCTGATGCGGCTCCAGATGACGGGTGAAGAACCCGTGATGCTCACCGCGAAGATGAATACGCTGCTCGACCAGTTTGTGAAGGAAGCGGCCCGGCTCAGTCGAGAAAACCTGATCACCATCGAAGCGACGGTCGAAGAGCAGATGGAGCAGGCCAAGGCGCGTCTCAACGCGGCCGAAGGCTCATTGGCGGCGTACCGGATCAACAGCATCACGCTTCCGAACGACAACGCCATCGTGTCACCCGGTATCGCGATGGCAACGAGCCCGGTGTTCAACAAGTTTTTCCAGGACAACGTCGCGCATAAGACGGTCATGCGCGATCGCCAGGCGCTGGCCGGCATCGTCAACACCGGGAGCAGCGACCGCCTGTCCTACGAAGCGCTGAAGGCGCTTCCCCCACGTGGGCCTAACGATCCGCTGGACATCGAGATCCGCAACCTGGAAGTGAAGCAGGCGGAACTGCGTAACCTGCAGGCGAAGTTCACCGACCAGCACTCGCTCGTCGTCGCCAAGAAAGAAGAGATCAAGTACCTGGAGCAGCAGACGATTCCCACACTGGCGCGAACGACGTTGCAGCAGCTCGAGATCACGGAGAACGAGCTGAAGCGCAACATCGAAGGCCAGGCGACGGAGCTGCGGCAGATCCCGCAACGGAGCATTGAAGAAGGGCGCCGCAATCGCGACGTGATGATCGCGGACCAGGTCTACAGTGAGCTCCAGCGACGTTATCACGCGGCAAAGCTGGCCGCGGCGAGCGCCGTCCCCGACGTCGCAGTCTTCGACACGGCCAGTGTGCCGAGCCGCCCGTCGACCGATACGGCGATGAGCATCTTCTTCGTCGCCATCCTGGCGAGTATCGGTCTTGGCATCGGCGCCGCGATCCTGCTCGACCAGATGGATCGCCGCTTCCGGTACCCTGAGCAGGCGACGCGCGACCTCGGTCTCGACATCATGAGCGGCATTCCGACGATCAAGAATCCGCGTAATGCGTCGGCCAGGCTTCAGGAAGCGTCGCAGCTGGTCGAAGCATTCCGATCCCTCTCACTCACCGTGCGGTCCGCGTTCGACGGTATGGGCCCGGTGGTCCTGACCGTATCGAGTCCCGGTCCGGGTGACGGGAAGTCGTTCGTTTCCGCGAACCTCGCGATGGCCCTGGCAGACGGCGGCTATCGCACGGTCGTGATCGACGGCGACATCCGCCGCGGCGCGTTGCACACGGTGTTCGCGCCCGCCGCGCAGATTCCTGGACTTACCGATCTGCTCGCGGGTGAAGCGGTGCTCGGCGAAGTGCTGCTGCCCACGTCGCACCCGGGCTTGTTCCTGGTGCCGTCAGGTCGCCGCCGACGCAATGGTCCTGAACTGCTCGCCGGCGAAAGCATGCTCGGCCTGGTTCGCGACCTGCGCCAGCAGTTCGATGCGATCATCGTGGATTCCGCGCCGCTGGGCGCCGGCATCGATCCGTTCGCGTTAGGCGTGGCGACGGGCGCGATGCTGATCGTGCTCCGCACCGGTGAAACGGATCGCAAGCTCGCCCAGGCCAAGCTGGAGGTACTCGACCGCATGCCGGTCCGCGTGCTCGGCACGGTCCTCAACGACATCGGCGAGAGTCCGCAGTTCAAGTACTACTACTACCTCGAAGGCTACGGCGCTCTCGAAGCCGCTACGACCGGGGAGAGTTCCCTGATCGGCAGTGGCAATGGAAACGGGACGAGGACCTGACGAGCAGGAAGCAGGAAGCAGGAAGCAGGAAGCAGGAGGCAGGAAGCAGGAAGCAGGAGGCAGGAAGCAGGAAGCAGGAGGCAGGAAGCAGGAAGCAGGGAATGACGGAGGGCCCGCGTCTCACGACTGCGGGCCCTTATTATTGGACGTTTCGTTCCTTCCCTGCTTCCTGCTTCCTGCCTCCTGCTTCCTCTATTGCACCGCATGCGCAGGAACATCGTGATACCCGCTGATGCGCGCCTCGTCGGACGCTCGCGCGTGACGCAGTGCGGTGGCGGCGCGAAGCAGTAACTCCACTGCGTCCACCGGGGACTTCGAGAAGTCCTGGTAGGCGCAGTAGCCGGCTACGATGTCAAAATGATCCGAACCTTCCGGGGCGGCGAGGGCAGCACGTTCCTGCAGCCGTTCGGCGAGACGAACCGCACCCGCGGAATCGGTGGCAGGGGCGAGGATCGCAAAGTCTGAGCGTCCGAGCCGGCCAATTGAATCCGAGGACCTGGCCGTGCGGCGACATAGTTCGCTGATCTCCTCCGCCAGGCGAGGATCCAGGTCCTGCCCGTCGGTGCCGGCCGAACTGGCGGTGATTGCCACGCAGGCGAGCGGCGCATGGCGCCGTGATGCTTCGGCACCGAGTTCCCGCGCCCGGCGAGCCAGGCCACGCACGTTGTACAGACCCGTCGCGTCGTCCAGAAGACTTTCTTCGCGCGAACGATCGATCTCGCGTTTTGCGCGGACGAACGCCGACAGCTTGAGGATCAGCGCCTCGGAATCAACCGGAAGGCTCAGGTACTCCCACGCGCCGGCTCGATAGGCATCGAGGCGTTGAGCGCGCGATGCCGGTCCGGCCGTGGTCATGATGACCGGTGTGCTGGACGGAAACTCGGAGTCGTTGCGGAGTTGCAGGCACAGGTCAACGCCTGGGATATCGGGCATCCCTGAATCGATGATCACGACGTCCGGATGCGTTCGGCGAATCAGCTCGAGCGCCTGACGACCGGTATACGCGCGCACCGAGGCAAAGCCGTGCGGTCCGAGAACACTTTCCAGGGAACGCGTCGACCATTCCTGATCACTGGCGAGGAGCACCAGAGGTGGCGACAGCTCCCTGCCCTGATCCGCAATACCACTGGTGCGGTGCACGTTGTTCTTCTCTTTGTCCGTCATGTCCGTGCGAATCCCCTGTCCCGTGCAACCGGTCGGCTGCAAAGTGCTTCTCCTGGTCGTGTCTCGTTATAGCAAGATTTGGCCCGCGTGGGGCCACCGACCGCCCTGGACCCCTGTGGCGGACCCGCCACATAACGCGACGATGGAAACGCCCAGTCCGCCAACTGCATCGATATTTGCTTCGAACCGGTTAGGCGCAAGACCAAATTCAGCAGATCCTCCCCCATCAATGGCTTGCGACCTGCCCCGTCGTGGGTCGTCTGGTGAGGCTGCACCTCGGCGCCCCACGCTCTCCTCCCAATACCGCTCCCTGCTGTAGTCGTAGCACAACACTTGCCTTGATAGGTCGGGCTGAACCGGAAGCCACGTTATGCAGTCGGCGGGTAACCATGTGAGGCCTCTTAACATCCGGTGGTCGTCCCGCCATTTTCCTCGTCCCATCCTTATGAAACGCTGGAAACCTCTCGTCCTGTTGGCTCGCACAGGTGCCTGGCACGTCAGGCTCCTGCTCCTCGTGCTGGCTATGCTCCCGACCGGCGCGCTCGCTCAGGCTACGATCGGGGAGATGCGCCGTCAGGCCACACGCACTGAGCTGGAACGCGCAGCAAAGGCCGCGGAGTCGGCTTCGTTGCAGGCTCCTGACGAAAAGACGCGTGAAAAGCTGCGCGCGGACGCGGCAGCGATCCGCATGCGACTGGACAACGGGGACTTCATTCCTGGTGACCGCATCAACCTGATCGTTGCCGGTGACTCGGTGCTCACGGACACCTTTACCGTCCGCGGAGACCGGATGTTGCCGCTACCGAACATCCCACCCATATCCCTGCATGGCGTGCTGGACTCCGAACTCGAGTCGCACCTCACCAAGGAACTGATGCGCTACATCAAGACCGTGCAGCTTGATGCCACGCCGCTGGTGCGGATTTCACTCCTCGGGTTTCCGCAGTCGAATTTCTACACGGTTCCTGTCGACCAGTCGATCACGGACGTGATCGCGGCCGCCGGGGGTTGGGGAAGTGTCACGGCAGTGGCGCCGGACAAAGCCGTCGTCAGGCGCGCCGGCAAGGTCATCATGGACTCCAAGGCGACGGCGGAAGCGGTGCGGCAGGGGAAGACTGTCGGTGACATGGCGATGCGTGACGGGGATGAGCTCTACGTCCCCGACAGGCAGTCGACCGGCATCAATTGGCAAAAGATCGCCGCTGGACTTGGCGCCGTGTCGTCGTTGTTCTGGATCATCCGTTACGGGGCCAGGTAACCGCGTGTCGCACGGTATTCCCACCGACACCCAGCCGGGGTCGAACGCGCACACGGCGCGCGTGTCGACGCCCGCGCGAACGCGCCGGATCGACAGTCCTGCGACGCCGCGCTCTCAGCCGCGAACAATTGAAGTTCCCGAGGTCATCCCGCAGGAACGCAACGAGTCGCTGAGCCGCGTCTTCAACTTCCTGGTGGCGGCGATCGCGCTCATCGTGACGCTGCCGCTGCTGATCCTGCTGTCGATCGCGGTAAAGTTCACGTCGCGCGGTCCAATCCTGTACGCGCAGACACGCGTCGGGCTGGATCGACGCTGGCGCAGTACGCTGGCGTTGCATGAACGCCGGCTTGAAGATCTTGGCGGCCAGGTGTTCACGATCTACAAGTTCCGGACGATGCGCGTGGATGCAGAACGCGGTTCCGGCGCGGTGTGGGCGCAGCAGAACGACCCGCGAGTCACGAAACTCGGCAAGTACATGCGCATGTTGCGGCTCGATGAGCTGCCGCAGTTCTGGAACGTCCTGCTGGGGGACATGAACGTGGTCGGTCCCAGACCGGAGCGTCCGAGCATCGTTTCGCGGCTCCGTGAGGACATCCCCGAGTACCAGTGCCGCCATCGCGTGAAGCCGGGCATCACCGGGCTGGCCCAGGTCAACCAGAAATACGACGCCTGCATCGACGACGTCCGGGCGAAAGTCGGCTGGGACCTGCGTTACATCCGCGAGCAGGGGCTCTGGACCGACATCCGCATCCTGCTCGAAACCGTTCCCGCGGTCCTGCTCAAGTACCGCGGCTGGTAGCCTCAGCGCCTAACGAAACGCCAGGCGGTTGTAGACGGAGCCGATGATCCGTCCCAGGCCGTAGCCCAATACGAAGGCGTAGATGAACCCGATGACCGCGCCGGCCCAGGTGACGCTGTAGCCGGGAAAGAACACCCGCAGCATTGACAGGTGCTGCCCGACATTCGGGCCGCCGCGAATGATCAGGAATACCGTCGCCAGGAAAAGCCCGCCGCCAAGCAGCATTCCGGTGGAGATGCCCCAGGCGCGCGCATTGAGTCGCAGAACCGATGCCTGGACCGTGCTCGAACTCGCAGCCGTCATGGGCGCCATCAACGGTTAGATGTGGTCGAGAAACTCGCGCGTGGAATCGAGTTCGGCGCGCGTGTGGATGATGAACGCACTGATCGCCAGCGCCAGATTCCGGCAGAACGCCGCGAACCAGCCGGCCACAAAGGCGACGGCAAAGCCCCACGCCGCGCCCACCGCCACCCCGCCCCAGCTCACGGTGTATCCCTGGAAGTACTGGCCCATCAGTTCCAGCGGAAAATCTCCAGCGCCGGGCATGAACATGCCTGCCACCGTGAGCAGCATCATCAGGACCGCTCCCGCCACGCCCGTGGCCATGCCGAAGGCGCGCTTATGGAGTGGCGCGAAGGCGAACAACATCGCCGAGATCACCGGCGATTCGGCCGGCGTCACCGTGATGCGACTGCCGGGAGTTATCGCTTCACCGCGCGGAACGTACGCCAAGCGGCCTCCTCGCCGGGGAGTTACTGATCGCCAGCGGTCCATGTACTGGGACGGTTTTTCGTCGGGACGGGGGGCCACCGCTGCACTCCAACCTCCTCGTACGCCGAGGTCGCCGGATCGCGAAGCGGCGGTCCAATCAGATGCTGGAGCAGCAAGCCCACACCAAATGAGATGCCATTGAGCAGATAGTACAGCAGATGGGCCGGCATCACCAGAATGGCGAAGAGCGGACCGCGCACGCGCGCCAGGAACCCCCAGAGCGGAGCGTTCAGCAGGATCACGATCACCAGGCTTACCATCGCGATCCACAGCGGCAGGGGCGAAGACGCAAATGGCGCGTACAGCAGCAACGGCACCGCCAGCCACGTCAGGACCGTGTTGAGCTTCTCGCTCCAGCGCAGGTTCAGGGTCCCGGTGGACATCATCGCCCCCCGATGCATCAGCAACCGGGCCCACGGGATACCGCGGTCCCGGAGATCGGTCCGGATGACCTGGGCCAGTGTCCACTTCTTCAGGTGTGTGATCTGGATCGACGGATCGAGCCTGATGCGGCGACCGAGCTTGCGGATACGCGTGCCAAGCTCGATGTCCTCGATCTGCGGCTTGCTGTAGTGCCATTCGTCGTACATGCCCACTTCAGCGAACACGTCGCGACGAATGGCCCCGGCCGCTGCCCAGAACGTTTCCACCTCGCCCGCATTCTGGTGATGCACATAGTGGTGCACGAGGTTGCGGTACTGGGACATGAGCCCGCTCGCCGGCGGCTTGTCGTCATACGATCCGAAGGCGGCGCCGAGATCGGGATCCGACGTGAGGAGTTCGTCGAAGCGCGACAACGTGTCGGGATGGACGACGCAGTCGGCATCGATGAACACGATGATCTCACCCCGACTGACCTCGAACCCGCGATTCCGTGCGTACGCCGGGCCACTCGCCTTTCCCGGTAGCGTGACGACCGTATCCGCATAACGAGCCGCGATGAGCGACGTGTCATCCGAGCTGCCGTCGTCGACGACAATCAACTCCCACCTGTTCCGCGGCAAATCCGAATTCCGAAGGGCGCCGAGCGTGCGCGGCAGCATGCCGGCCGCGTTATGCGTCGGCATGATGACGGACATCAGCGGACGGTCGCTCATTGCGACACTCGACGTGGACTTACCATGGCCCGCACGCGCCGCCCCTGCGCCCGGATCCAGAGCCGCCGGCGAAACGCCGTGGAACCCCACGCCTCGAGGTGTCCGGGCTTGCTGAAATACCAGGCATCGATACGAGGGAGCAGCGCCGGATCATCGGTGGAAGCTACAGGCCGCAGCTCAGTGGTCACACTGTGCTCGAAGATCGTCCCTGCAAGCCGGGCCACGTCGTCGTTCACATGGCCGTACGGGTACGCAAAGCGGCGAGGCCGATCGCCGAGCTCGGCAAGAATCCGTTCCACACATCCCTCGGTTTCATCGTGTAGTTGTGCCGGCGACAGCTGCGTCAGGTCACAGTGCGTACGCGTGTGAGCGCCGATCTCGAACCCTGCGTCGCGCACGCGCTGCAGGTCGCTCCAGCTCATCAACGGCAGCTGGGGAATTGAGGAGGCCTCGTGGCCACCCCAGGCATTCCTGGTTCCGACCGCGTCGGAGACCACGAAGACCGTGGCCGGAAACCCGAGGTGCGCCAGGACGGGCAGGACCGCGGACGTGAAGTTGAGAAATCCATCATCGAACGTGAGCGCAACCGCATCCATCTCGTCAGGCAGCGACGGCAACATGGAGAGTGGCACCACGCGCACGCGTCCCGAACCGAAAAAACGGACATGCTCCTTGAACGACTCTTCCGGCAGCGAGATCGGCGAGCCTGACGAGTCTATGGAGTGGTAGGTGAAGATCGCGCGCATGACCGCCGTTACCGGGCAGCGGATGCGGGGCGTGGGCGTCCCTGTTCCTGCATTCTGGTGCGCTGGTCCTCGACCACATCACGAATGATCTCCGAGAGCGGAGTGCCGGGGCGGAATCCGGTTGTGCGCTCCAGCTTTGCCACGTCAGGCACGCGCCGCTGCATGTCCTCGAAACCGGCCGCGTATGCCTCGGAATACGGCACCGTCACGATGTCGGAACTGCTCCCCGCGGCGTCGCGAACCAGTTCGGCGAGTTTCAGGATCGTCGTTTCCTCCGTCGAGCCGACGTTGAACACCTCGTTGATCGCGGACGGTGTGTCGACGAGTCGCACGACGCTTTCGATGGCATCACGGACGTGCCCGAAGCAGCGGGACTGCTCGCCGCTGCCATATACGGTGATCGGCTCGCCGCGTAGTGCCTGACGAGCAAAGTTCGGAAGGACCATTCCGTAACGTCCCGTCTGGCGCGGCCCGACCGTGTTGAAGAGCCGCACCACGATGACTGGAACATGTTTTTCGTGCGCGTACGCCAGCGCGAGCCACTCGTCGAGCGCTTTCGAGCAGGCGTAGGCCCATCGGGAGTGCGACGTGGGACCGAGTTGGAGGTCGTGATCCTCGCGGAATGGGACCAGCGTCGACTTTCCGTAGACCTCGGACGTGGACGCCACGACCACCAGCTTCTGTTTCTTCGCCGCCGCGGCAAGGACTGCCTCCGTGGCGCCGACATTCGTCTCGATCGTATGGACCGGACGCTCGACGATGAGCCGGACGCCCACTGCGGCCGCCAGGTGCACGGTCACATCAGCGCGATCAACCAGCTCGGAGACGAGCGGACGATCGAGTGCTGATCCGATCCGGTGCTGAAAGCCGGGTCGCCCGACCAGGTGCGCAATGTTGTCCATGCTGCCGGTCGACAAATCGTCGAGCACCATGACCGAATCACCACGCTCGAGCAGCCGCTCAGCGAGGTGAGATCCGATGAAGCCGCACCCTCCAGTGATGAAGACGTTCACGCGACGTCAGCCTCCGGCAATGCATCCAGTACCGTGCGTTTTCCGCTTCGCGCGGCCGCACGCCGCACAATGCCGAGGTATTGGGGAATGACCGCGCTTTCGCTCCATCGCTCCACGTAGCCGCGGTATCCGGCGCGAGCAAGCGCGGCACGATGCGAGGCATTGTCCTGTAGCCGGTGCATGGACTGCACGAGTTCCTCGGTTGTTTCAAAGAGTTCGCCGCCGCCCGATCGCTCGACGATCTCGGGAAATGGCCCGAGCCGCCGCGCGATGACTGGAGAGCCCTGGCGAAACGCCTCTATCAAGACGATTCCGAACGTCTCGTAGCACACCGAAGGCACGATGGTGGCGATGGCATGACGGTAGTAGCGCGACAGGTCATCGGGCGGCACCCGACCGATGAACCGCACATTTGGCATTCCCTCAGCGAGGGCCTTCAGGTCCGCCGCGTATTCCCCGTCACCGGCGATCACGAGATCCGCGGCCTGATAGCGGGCGAACACGGGGATCACGTCCTGCAGCCCCTTGATCCGTTCGAGACGGCCGGCGAAGAAGAAGTACGGGCGCCCGTGCGGGGACGGGCCCGTCGCGTCAGGCATTCCCGCCGAATCCGGGTCAGGAAGGAAGTATGACAGGACTTCCATGTCCCGCGAGAACCCGCGGCTGCGGTGCATCTGGCGACTGAACTCGCTCATGGCGATAAAGGCATCGACATGCTGGAGCTCACGCTCGAGCAGGCCGGTGTTCCGCCACAGCTGCGGCGGGCGGCGATAGTGCAACGTGCACTTGAAGCATTCCGGCGTTTCGCACCGCTCACGTCCATGTCGCCAGAGCACATGCATGGGGCAGACGAGCCAGTGCTCGTGGGCCATGTACAGCGTCACTGAGTTCCTGCCTAACCGGAACAACCCGGGTCCACCCACCAGCGAGACGTTGTGATAGTTCACCACGTCGTAGTGCCCTTCGTTCAGCAGCCTCGTGATGCGATTCGCGTTCGCCACCGGCCGTCCGAGCTGTTGGGTGAGAAGGGGCGACAGCATGCCCATGCCGCTACGGAGCCCGACCACTTCGACGCCCTCGTCGTTGGCGACGGCCGCGGGCTCAGGACCCCGGTGGAGGGCGTTGAAGGCGTCTACATCATGGACGACGGTGACGTGATGACCACGCCGAACCAGCGCCCGGGAGAGCCGCTGGATGCCGACGGCGTCCCCGCCAAAGGAGTAGGGCGGGTAGAACGTGGTGAGCATGCAGAAGCGGAGAGGTCGTTCACCGCCCCATCCTGTTCGCGTCACCAAGACTCCTTGAGACAACCATAGATCATGTAACTCTCAGTCATGCAGCATCTTAGCATACTACCACGTACGGGCCCACCTGTTGGGATAATCCATTCCCAGTCGCAATACCCGGACCAACCGATAGAATCTCGTCCCGGGTCAGGACCCGCTTCATACCCTGCGAATCTCAGCGGCAGTTTAATGCCCGCAGCGAGCGTAAGGCCCGGAATCTGCATTTACAAATCAGTGACACCGGGGGCTTTGACGAGTGGAATTCGGAGCGGACTGCGACGGGAATCTTGCCGCCATTCATCGCGGAGGGTCGACGCATGTCTAGCCCGCCGGTCGAAGGGACTCCTTCCATCGCCCAAAACTTCATTCGCCTCGGCGTTGGTGAAGCGGCCGCGCGACTGATCGCCTTTGCCACGACGTTTGTCATCGCGAGACGACTCGGCGCCGAAGGCCTGGGAGTCGTTTCCTTCGCGTTCGCGATTCTGCTGTACCTGCAGCGCGTGGTCGACGCCGGATTCGACCTCGGTATCGGAATCCGCGAAGCGGCGAAGCGGCGCCAGCACCTTCGCGATTTCGTTCCTCCGGTACTGACGTTCCGATTTGTCCTCGCTGCGGCAACGATCGGACTCGTTATGCTGGCGGCCGCGCTGATCAGGCAGGTCGAGGGCGATATGATCGTGTTGTACGCCCTCACGCTGATACCGCTCGCGCTGAGCACGCGGTGGGTTCTGACTGGCATGGGCCTGACCGGCGCGGTCGGCCTGTCGAGGGCGGTGGGTGAGGCGGTCGTACTGATCGTCGTCTTTCTCGTCGTCAGCAACCAGGCCGACCTCTGGCGCATCCCCGTCTCGCAGCTCCTTGGTGATACTGTCGCCGCGCTGCTGTTACTGATGGTCCTGCACCAGCACGGGATCCCTTCGTCATTGCGGTGGAATACCGACACCGTTCGGCCGCTCGTCAGGCATGTGGCGCCGTACGTGGGAAGTGCGCTACTCGGGCTGGCGATCTTCAATTCCGACCTGCTCTTCCTGCGCGCGTTCGCGGACCGGGCCACGGTCGGCTTGTATGCCGCCGCGTACGCGCTGGTCAGCTTCCTCATCAACGTGGGAGCGACGTATTCGCTCACGCTGATTCCTTCCCTGGCGCAACTGTCCGACGAGCCGTTGGCGCGGCAGTCGGTCTACGCCACCGCGTGGGCGCGGGCCCTGGCGATCGTGGTGCCACTCGCCGCTGGTGGCGCACTGGTCGCGCAGCAGGCGATCACGGTGGTGTTCGGTCCCGCGTTTGCCCCAGCCGGAACCGTGCTGATGGTCCTGCTGATCTCCGTTCCGCTCTCGGTGCTGCGTTCGATCGCGGTGTCGGCATTGATGGCGCAGGGACGGGAGGACATCCTCTTCCGGACCGTGCTCATCGCAGCGTCCGTCAACATCGCGCTGAACTTCGTCGCCGTTCCCGCCTTCGGGATGCTGGGCGCCGCCACGGTGACGGTGCTGACCGAATTGCTGCGGCTGGTGCTCGCGCAGCGTTATGCAGCGTCGCTGGGCGTTCGGGCGCCCGAGGTGCAGCGCCACTGGAAGACGGCGCTGGCCACGCTGATCATGGCAGGGGCCGTCGCGTTAGGCTTCCGGCAGTCCATCGTGGCGACCATTGCCATTGGCGTCGTGGTATACGCGGTGGCGCTCCTGGCTGTGCGCGGGATCGGGCGCGATGCAAACGGCCGGATGGAGCTCCAGGTCTAGCGCGTTACGAGTGGTCCTCGGTGGCTTCCAGCGCCGGTTCGGCGTTCATGATCTCACTCTGCCGACGCACCGACTCACGATGGATGATCTCGTAGATCGCCTGCGCATATTCGGCCGCGAGACCGAGCGTCTGCGCCCGATCCAGCCGGTCCTCGAGCATCGCGCTCCAGCGTGAGACTTGCAGCGTGGCCACGTTGTTCTCGCGTTTGCAGTCGGCGATTTCCTCGACGACGCGCATCCGCTTCGCGAGCAGGTCGAGGATCTCATGATCGAGGTGATCGATGCGGCCACGCAGTGTCGCCAGCGCGGCGAGGAAACCCGCGTCGGCCGATGTCTCGCGGCGTACCTTGATCAGGTCGAGGATTTCGGCAAGCCGCTCAGGGGTGACCTGCTGCGCCGCGTCACTCCACGCCTGATCGGGATTCGGGTGCGCCTCGATCATCAGGCCGTCGAGGCCGAGGTCCATCGCATGCTGGGCAACATCGAGGATCATGTCGCGCCGGCCCGTGATGTGGCTGGGATCCGTAATGATCGGGATGTCGGGATGCATGCGACGGAATTCGATCGCGAGCTCCCACATCGGCGCGTTCCGATAGCGGACAACGCCCGCCACCGAGAAGCCGCGATGAATGACGCCGAGCCGGCGCACCCCAGCCCTGTTGATCCGCTCGAGGGCGCCCATCCACAACGCCATGTCGGGACTGGTGGGATTCTTCACCAGCACGGGCGCGTTCACGCCACGTAGCGCTTCGGCGATTTCCTGGACCGAAAACGGGTTGACGGTGGTGCGCGCCCCGATCCAGAGCAGATCGACCCCATGATGCAACGCGATCTCGACATGTTGCGCGGTCGCGACTTCCGTAGCGGTTTTCATCCCGAACTGGCGACCCGTTTTCACCAGCCAGGGCAGCGCAGTGTCGCCGATGCCTTCGAAATTCGATGGGCGCGTCCGTGCCTTCCAGATGCCGGCCCGGAAGTAATCGACACGCGTGCCACGGAGGCGGCGCGCCGTTTCCATCAACTGTTCTTCGCTCTCGGCACTGCACGGGCCGGCGATGACGAGCGGCCGGCCCTCGACTCCGGACCACGACGCGAGCGACGAGGTGACGAGCGTGGTCATTTCGCCGTCCTCATTCGCGGTGCGCGCGGCTGGCGGTGGAAGTCATGGCCCACTAACCTAGCGAGGTGCCCCGCATACCCGCGGCAGGAGTTTCCATGAAGGTCGGTCACGAGATCGAAACCAAGCGAGCCGGATGGTCTTTTGACGGCAACGTCTCGGAGACGTTCGTCGAGCACGTCCGGCAGTCGGTGCCGCTCTACGATGCGGGTCACGACCTGATCCGGTCGATCAGCGACTACTTCATCCGTGACGACAGCACCTGTTACGAAATCGGCACGTCCACGGGGGAGCTGATCCGCAAGCTCGCGACGCATCACGTCCACAAGCCCGGCGTTCGCTGGATCGGCATCGACCCCGTCGAAGCCATGATCGACAGGGCCCGCGAGCACTGCGCCGGCGTGCCTAACATCGAGCTGGTCTGCGACGACGCGGTCACGTACAACTTCGAGAAGGCCGACCTGTTCGTCTCGTATTACTGCGTCCAGTTCGTCCAGCCCCGGCACCGTCAGGAACTGATCAACAAGATCTACGAACGCCTGCACTGGGGAGGTGCGTTCCTCCTGTTCGAGAAGGTGCGCGGTCCCGATGCGCGGTTCCAGGACATGAGTGTCGCGCTCTATAACGACTTCAAGGCGAAAAACGGGTTCAGCGCCGACGAAATCCTGAACAAGACCGCGAGCCTCAAAGGCGTGCTCGAACCGTTCTCCACCGAGGGGAACCTCGGCTTGCTTCGCCGCGCCGGCTTCACGGACATCATGTCCGTCATGAAGTGGATCTGCTTCGAGGGGTTCCTCGCGATCAAGTAGGCGGATCACGAACGCACCTCCGCTTCGCGCACGGCGCGCACTCCGATGATCACGTCGAAGTCGCGGTCACTGTAGTGGAGTTCGTCCTTCGACAATTCCCCGGACGCCAGCCCGTGCAGCGCCGCGGTGGCGCTCAACACATTGCCGTACGTGTCAATCGTGAAGCGGCCGGGGAACGCGTCAGTGAAGAGGGATTGTGCGGCCTGGCGCGTCAGATGCCAGTACTCGCCCCAGCCGTCCCGATCCAGATGACGGCCGACTTTGCTGATGCCGTGCGTCGTCAACAACAGAACGCCGCCCGGCCGCAACATCGACGCGAGGCGTCGAACCGCAAGACGGATGTCATAAATCATCTGGATCGTCTGCGTGCAGACGATCGCGTCGTACCTGCCCTCGGGCAGCGGTGAGTCGCCGGCCAGGTCGCCGACAATCGTCGCGCCGTTGGCAGGAACGTAGCTGAACACGTCGCGTGCGCTCACCGCGGAACCGCCGAATTTGTCCAGGTAGTGCGTGTCGCCGAATTCGAGCGCCGTGCCGCGGATGTCATTCCGGTACTTCTCGAGGAAGTGCTCGATGTAATACCGCTCGATCGGAAAGCCACGATCGAGTGCGAAGACGGGACTGACGGGAGAGAGGCGGCGCAGGTCGCCGAACTCCACATGACCCACCCGCGGCCATTGCAACCCGAAGCGCCGCTGCGCGGTGACAACCCAGTCGCGTACACTGCGAGGCAACGTGCGCCGCGCCGCGGCGATCACGCGATCGCGCAGGGGCACGCTCGCCATGTCGTCAGGTCGTGACCTGCGCCGGTTCGCGTGACTCCCGCGACTCCGGCGCTTCGAGCTTCTGCTCTTCGTGATATTCGAAGTCCGTGTTCACCGCCCAGACGTCGTGCGAGGCGCCTTTCATGTTGGCCACGGCCATCATCGCGGTGAACATCGAGTGATCCTGGTTGTTGTACTTGTGCATCCCGTTGCGACCAACGGTATGCAGATTCGGAATCGGGTCAATGAAGCCGCGGACCGTGCTCAGATGCTCGGCGTACGTTGAATCGTAGACGGGATACGCCTTGGGCATGCGCACCACACAACCGTCGCGGATCTTCGCCGGATCGGCCAGGCCCAACTCGGCCAGCTCCCGTGACGCCAGCGCGATCAAGTCCGCGTCGGGACTCGTCCACAACCCATCGCCCTCGAAGCAAAAGTACTCCATGCCGAGGCAGGTCATGCCCGGTTCGGGCACCATGTCCCGGCTCCAGTTATTGAAGTTCTGGATCCGGCCGACCTTCACCCCTGGCGTGTGGATGTAAATCCAGTTGTCCGGGAAGAGCTGCTCCGAATCGATCATCAACGCGACGGTGAGGAAATCGCGATAGTTGAGACCTTCGCCGGCAGCACGAATGTCGGAGGGGGGCAACGGATCGAGCGCCCTGGCCAGGTTGCGGAGCGGCATCGTGGAGATGAAGTGATCCCCTTCGATGCGTCGCGAACCACTCGGCGTCCTGACGCGAGCTGCTACGATGCGGCCAGCGCGATGTTCGAGGTTTGCGACTTCGTGCCGCATGAGCACCTCGCCGCCGAGCGCGCGGATTTTTTCCGTTGCCATCTCCCACATCTGTCCCGGACCCAGGCGAGGGTACTGGAACCGGTCAATCAACGTCTTGATCGAGTCGGAGCGCTTCTGCAATTGCGCGGCGTTCAGGATCGCCTTCGCCAGGCTGAGTCCCTGAATGCGCTGGGCGGCCCATTCGGCGCGGATCTCGGTGCACGGAATGCCCCAGACTTTCTCCGTGTAGGTCTTGAAGAAGATCTCGAACAGCCGCTTCCCGAATCGATTCGTCACCCACTGTTCGAGGTTTTCCTCGACCGGGTATGGCTTGAAATGCCAGCGGACGTAGCTCGCAACGCAGAGGAACGAATTCCAGATGCCGAGGCCGAACAGCGCGTTCTTCGCCTTGAGCGGATAGTCGAAATACTTCCCGCCATAGTGAATGCGGGAGAGGCGCGGCACGGAGATGAACTCCGGCCCCAGAATCTCGTGCCAGAGCGCCTCGACGGGCGCGATCTTCGTGAAGAAGCGATGGCCGCCGATGTCGAAGCGGAAGCCGTTGTACTGGGCAGTCCGCGAGATCCCGCCGACAACGTCGTCCCCTTCCAGGACGGTGACGCGTACGCCGTCCTTCGCCAGAAGGTAGGCGGCCGTCAGTCCCGCCGGGCCGCCGCCGATCACAACGACGTGGTCCCCTGACTGGAGTCGATCGACGCCCCGCATTGGCGCAATGCGATCTGAACTCACGTCCTTTCCACCGCCTCAACCTCAGTCATGATCCGCCGCTGCGAGCGTGAAGTACCGCTCCTTCGACGAGCGTAACAGAAAGCGGCAACGGTAGTTGTCACAATTCTAAGAAGATTGCAATCCCGGCGACGTTCGTAGTATCGCCTTGTTATGCAATCGCGGACGTTGGGGTCTCTTAAACCGCGGCGGCGATCCCGATCGCGGAGTCACCCCGCGCCGAGTCGAGTCCTTCGTGCGCAACGGGGCTATCGGCCAGCACGCCACGGGAGGCGACGAACGTATCCATCACCACCGACTCGAAGGTCGCTACCGGCGCTTCTTCGCGCCTGGGCAGCACTTTCCGGAACGCATCCATCCAGCCCGCATCACCGACGCTGACGTCGTCGCGAACAGCGATGATGGCGCCCTCGGCTCGGCTCATTCCCAGGTCGCACATCTCGGCACGCGTGGAGCCACGAGGGGCGGCTACGAATTCGGCGCCGTTCCGCTCGCACGAGGTGGCTACACTCGGATTGTGATCCTGGGAAACCACGATGACCTGCGCGCACAGGTCGTGAGCAGCAGACCTCAATGCCTGCACTGCGAATTGCGCCGTTGCCGCTGAACCGGATGAAACGACGACCACTGAAAGCGACGCGCACGAACTTGTCTTCCCTGCCGCCTGACTCCGCTTCCCAACTGCTGTGCTTCGCATGGATGCTGACTGAGAGGTAAACCGTGCTTGGAGCGCCATTCGTGCCCCTCTCGCCTGATGCAATTGGGTTGCCGTTGTGACGGATTTACTGGTTGAGCTCGTTAAGTTTCTTTAACCTATGATGTAGCAGCGCTTTGGCATGCGGCATATCGAGTTAGTCGCTTTTGAAGCTGTGTCTTCGGGGACTCGATTATGTCGCCGCATCGCCACACTGTCTCTTGCGGTGTCGATGGCGCGCAACTAATCACCGCGATGTCCGACTGCCACCCGGTTTTGCAAGGGGGAGCTGGATTGGTCGGATCTCTTTGCGGCGTAAGCCGCTAGTGGTCGTCTTCTTGCCGAGAGAGCGGCACATGGACCGACATCGTTGATCCGTGGCTACCCAACAGCGACACGACCTTGGCTCACTCCCGGCACGTCCTGAGATGACTGATCGGGAGGGTGGTCTGCGCACGTGGATCCGCGCCATTCGCCCCGAACAGTGGCTGAAGAACGGCTTTGTGCTGTCGCCGCTGGTCTTCTCGGGGAAGGCGCTCCTGTGGGACGCGCAGTGGCGGGCGCTGGTCGCCTTTGCTGCGTTTTGCGCGGTCGCGAGCGCGGTCTACCTGATGAATGACGTGATCGACCGAAGCGCCGATCGGCTCCACCCCCGCAAGGCGACGCGACCGATCGCCGCAGGCCTGATCAGCACCCGGAGCGCGCTGGCCGTGAGCGCAGCGTTAGGCGTGATTGGGCTCGCGGCCGGCGCGGTCGCCGGCCTCCAGGTGGCCGGAGTGCTCCTGGCCTACCTCGCCCTCAACGTGTTGTACGGCACGTGGCTCAAGAACGTCGTCATTGTGGACGTGTTCGTCATCGCGGCGTTCTTCGTCATGCGGCTGGTGGCGGGTGCGGTTGCAGTCGACGTGAAGCCGTCGATCTGGCTCCTCCTCTGCGGTGGACTCCTGGCGCTCTACCTGGGCTTCGCCAAGCGCCGGCATGAGCTGGTCCTCCTCGGTGGAGGGTCACCAACGCATCGCGCGGTGCTCGCCGACTACAGCACCACGTTTCTGGATCAGCTCTCGGTCGTGCTGCTCTCCGTGACGATCGTGTCGTACATCATGTACACCCTCGAGTCGGACACGGCGCGCATTGTCGGTTCGGAGTCGCTGTCGTACAGCACCGCGTTCGTGCTGTATGGCGTGCTTCGCTACCTCTATCTCGTGCATCGCAACGAGGGCGGTAATCCCACCGAGACGCTGCTCACGGACCGCTCGCTCCTGGCGGCCGTGGTCCTGTGGGGGGCGTATTGCGGCGCCATCATCTATTTCGCCCGTTCATGAGTCCAGGCACGGAGCCAACGGCGCAGCAGCATCTTCCTCATGTCGTCGTGCTCGGGGGCGGGCCCGCGGGGTGTGGCGCTGCGTACCAGCTCCGGCGCACGCGGAAAGCGACCGTGACGGTGCTCGAGCGCAGTAACGCGTTAGGCGGAAACGCCGGCAGCTTCCGCTGGGGTGATCAGTGGCTGGACTACGGGAGCCATCGCCTGCACCACGCGGTGGATCCGGAAATCCTGGCGGACATCCGCCGATTGCTTGGCGACGACCTGAGGAATCGCGAGCGACACGGCCGCATCCGGCTCCGGGGGAAGTGGCTGCATTTTCCCATTCGTGCCCTCGACCTGCTGCGCCGCCTGGACAAGCGATTTGCCGCCGGCATGCTCCGCGACATGATAGCCAGGAGGGTCTCGAAACGCGCCGAGGGTGACACGTTCGCGTCGGTGCTGATGGCGAATCTCGGCCCGACGATGTGTCACCACTTCTACTTCCCGTATGCCCGCAAGTTGTGGGGACGTGAACCGGAGGAATTGTCGGGCATCCAGGCGCGGAAGCGCGTGTCCGCCGGCTCCTTCACGAAGCTGCTCAAGCGGCTCGTGAAGCCGCCTGGTGGTGGTTTCTTCTACTACATGAGGCGCGGCTACGGCCAGATCAGCGAGGCATACGCCACAGCAGCGCAAAATGACGGAGCGGAACTCCTGACCGGATGGGCGGTGACCCGCGTCCAACGAACCGGGAACTGCTGGACGGTTATCGCCGAGCGAGAAGGCGCGCAGCGCGAGTTTCGCGCCGATCATGTGTGGTCGACGATTCCCACGACGCTGCTCGCCCGAATGACGTCGCCCGCGCCGGATCCCGCCGTTCTCGCCGCCGCGCAGCGCATCGACTTCCGCGCGATGGTCCTCGTGTATCTGCAGCTGGACGTGCATCAGTTCACCACGACGGATGCGCACTATTTCCCCGAGGCGAACGTCCGCGTCACGCGTGTCTCGGAGCCGAAAAACTATTTCGGACTCGACGAGCCGAAGGGGACGACCGTGCTGTGCGGAGAGTATCCGTGCACGATCGATGACGAAATCTGGTCCGCGCCGGATGAGAAGCTCGCCGAGCGGATGGCGGCTGACCTCGCGACGGCAGGGATTCCCCTCCCCCGAAAGCCGATTGCAGTGCACGTACGCCGTCTTCGTCAGGCTTACCCGATCTACCTGAACGGCTATGAGCGTCCACTCGCGGAATTGGACGCGTGGGCGGAACGTGAGCCGAACCTGCTGGTGTACGGCCGCCAGGGGTTGTTCGCGCACGACAACACGCATCACGCGCTGTACATGGCGTACGCAGCGGTCGATTGCCTGGTCGATGGGAAATTCGACCAGGCGAAATGGAGCGAATATCGCCGTGTCTTCGCCACCCACGTGGTCGAGGACTGATGGTCGAGCGCACCGGAACCGGCACGCTACGAGGCGTGCTTCGCGAGGGCGGACGACCGCTGTTGGCGATCGTGACCCTCGCGCTCGTGGCGAGGTTGATCGCGGTCAACAGCGAACTCTGGACGGACGAGATCCTGGCGCTCTTGAACTCCTTCCGCCTTCCGCTGCCGGAGATCGTCACGAAGTTCAGCGGTGACAATCATCATCCGCTCTATTCAGTCTTTGCCCGCATCTCTCTCGTTATGTTCGGCGAGTCACCGTGGGCGCTGCGTCTTCCGGCTGTAATGTTCGGGACCGCCGCAGTCGCGGTGACGTACGGTGTGGCGCGACTCGTCATTCCACGGCGGGAGGCACTCATTGCCAGCCTGTTGCTGGCCGTATCGTACCACCACGTCTGGTTCTCGCAGAACGCGCGGGGTTACACTCTCATCGGATTGCTGGCGCTCCTGAATACCTGGATCCTTGTGCAATTGCTCGAGCGCCCTTCGTGGCGTCTGGCCATAGCGTTCGCGATCTGCGCCGCACTCGGGGCCTATACACACCTGACGATGGTGTTCATCGTCGTTGGCCAGGCGATGGTCGCCCTGGTGGCAGTGACGCGTGCGGATGGCCGCAGCCTTCGCGTTCGCTGGCCGGTGCTTGCTGGCGCGTTTATCCTTGCCGCGTGGTTCACCGTATTGCTGTACGCTCCGATGCTCGACGATGTGCTGAACTTCTTCGTCAACGTCCCGTCGGACCTGGCGGGAGCGTCCACCCCGGCGTGGGCCCTGCGCGAAGCGTTCAACGTCCTGCTCTTTGCGCCTGGTGGCGCCGGGGTGATTCTGGCTGGAGTTGTACTCGCCGCGGCCACGGCCGTGGCGCTCGCCGGTTTCGTGTCGATCCTTCGCGCAAACCGGAACGTGGCGCTTGCCTTTGTGTTTCCGCCGATCGCAGTCCTGGTTGGTGCGTTGCTGGGACGCGGCACGATGTACCCGCGGTTCTTTTTCTTCGTCGCGGGAAGCGCGGTAATCGTGCTGGTGCGCGGTCTCTTCGCCAGCAACGAGTATGTGACGCGGAGGTGGCGCGGTTTTCCAGCGACAGTGCCGGCGCTGACCCTCGTCACCCTGGTGCTGGTCGCTTCGACGGCGTCGCTTGGCCTGAACTATCGATATCCCAAGCAGGATTTCGGGGGCGCGATGCGCTACGTGCTCGCGTCGAAGGCGCCGGAAGACGTGGTTGTCTTCGCTGGTATACCGGGAGAGCCGTACCGGAACATCCACGGGCAGGATTGGGCAACCATCGCATCCGTGGCGCAGATGGACTCTCTTCGAGGTCCGGGGCCAGGACGGCTCTGGTTGATCTACACCTTCCCGCGATATCTCGCGATCGGCGCGCCGGACGTGGCGGCACTCGTGTCACGACGCTGCCAGGAGCCCACGGTGTTTCGTGGCACGGTAGGTGGTGGTGACGTCATGGTCTGCAGGTTCGAACCCGGTTCGATAGAGCCAGCATGACGAAGGTCATCATACAGATCCCGTGCTTCAACGAGGCGACGACGCTGCCCGTGACGTTGCGTGATCTTCCACGTTCGTTGCCGGGCGTGGACACGGTCGAGTGGCTGGTGGTCGACGATGGCAGCGCCGACGGCACTGCCGACGTCGCGCGGAGTCATGGCGTGCATCATGTCGTCCGGTTCGACCGGAATCGCGGACTGGCGGCGGCATTTGCGGCCGGCCTCGAGGCGGCCGTCAAAGCCGGGGCAGACATCGTCGTCAATACGGACGCCGACAACCAGTACCAGGCGAACGACATTGCGGCTCTGGTCGCCCCGATTCTCCAGAAGCGGGCGGACATCGTGATCGGCGATCGCCGCGTGGGATCGCTACCGAATTTCTCGTGGCTCAAGCGGCGGCTGCAGGTGATCGGCAGCTGGGTGCTCGGGCGCGCCGCAGAGCTGGAGATCCCCGATGCGACCAGCGGATTTCGTGCGTTGTCGCGCGACGCCGCGCTACGGACGCTGGTACTGAGCAATTACTCGTATACGCTGGAGACGCTGATCCAGGCCGGTGCGCGGAGAGCAGGCGTCGTGTCCGTGCCGGTGGGCATCAATCCCCAGACGCGTCCCTCGCGCCTCATGCGCAGCATCCCCGAGTACATCAGCAAGTCATCGGTAACCATCGTGCGCGCGTACGCGATGTACCGGCCGCTGCGCGTTTTCGTGACCCTGGGCTCGCTCTTCATCGCGCTGGGCGTGTTGCCTGGATTCCGGTTCCTCTACTTCTACTTCACGGGCAACCGCGTCGGGCACGTGCAGTCGCTGATCCTGGCGGCCGTACTGATTATCGTCGGCTTCCAGATCGTGCTGATCGGGCTCGTTGCCGATGTGCTGGCGTCGAACCGGAAGCTCCTCGAGGAAGTTGTGTACCGGCTGCGACGCCGGGATGCCGGCGATTCGGAGGACACCGGTTCGACGCGAAGCGATGCCTGACGAGTCGGGGGGGAACGCGCCGCGCGTGAAACCCTGGCGACATCCGCTGGTACGGCTCGCCGGGAGCATCATCGTCCTGGCGCTGTTGTTCATCGTGCTGCCCGCGGAAGAACTGCTGGCTGCGATGCGTCGGCTGCCAAAGGTGGCCTGGGTGCTGGCCATCGGATCTTATCTCGCCCTCCATCTCATCGGCGTGACGAAGTGGCGGCTGCTGGTGAACGCGGCGGGCGCGGGCCTTCCGTTCGTTGACGCCGTGCGCGCCTACTACTCCGGGCTGTTCGGCAACACGTTCCTGCCTTCCATCGTCGGCGGCGACGTAATCCGGGCCGGGGTGGCCTTCAGCGCGGTGCGTTCGCGGACGGCCCTGCTCCTGGGTAGTCTGGTCGACCGCGTGCAGGACGTGATCGGGCTCGGACTGGTCGCCGCCATCGGGGCGCTGCTCTCTCCCCGCGCGCTCTCCCCCCAGAGCCGCTCGGTGTTCATCGCGTTAGGCGTGCTGTTGCTGATCGCGGGCCTCGGCGCGCTGGTGATGTGGGCGCTGATCCCGTCGCGACGCCTTCCGTTCCGCATAAGGCGGAAGCTGGTGGGCGTGCGCCGGGCGGTGCGGGCCACGGCGTCGCGGCCCTCGCGGCTGGTGCTGGGCCTCCTGTCAGGCATGCTGCTGCAAAGCCTCCTGGTCGTGCTCAACTGGCGACTGGGCATCGCCATCGGCATCGACATTCCACTGTACGTGTGGTTCTTCGTCTGGCCGCTTGCGAAGATCGCGGGCCTCCTTCCGGTCACGCAGGGTGGCATTGGCGTGCGGGAGGCGGCGCAGGCTGCCCTTTTTGCGCCATTTGGCGTCTCGGCCGTGATGGCGGTGGCGACAGGTCTGATCTTCGAAGTTGTCATCATTTCCGGCGGACTGCTCGGCGGGGCGATCGCCTGGTTCCTGGGACGTCGCACGCGGAACGGTGCTGGACAGTCGCCGCGACTGTCACCGGAGCAGGCGTGACCACGGACGCCCGCGACCCCGGTGTCGGATGGCGACTCTTCGTGACCGTATGGCTGGTGTATTCGGTCTTCGCCACGACCAACGTGGTCCGCGAGACGTACCTGGCGGTCTCGTTAGGGACCCGCGCTACGGTCCGCGTCGATCCCTACCTGAACCTGCATCCGGACCTCTTCGAGCTGCCGGGCCGGGGAAGCTTCATCAACAGCAACCCCGGCGCATCGCTGGTGGGCGCCATTCCTTACGCCATCTTTGTGCGGCCGGTGATTGCCCTGGCCGTGCGCCTCAAGCCCGAACTCGCGCAACCGAAGCCGCCGGCCACGTACGACGACCCACGACCCAACCGTACGAAGTTCATGAACGCGGCCCGGGCGCGCGGACTCGACGTGGTCCTCGGCTTGTCGGCCCTCGGGACGGCGGTCACCGTCATGGCGCCGTTAGGCGCTCTCGCGTCACTCCTCATGTTCCTGTTCCTGCGGGAACGGCTCGATGACGCGCGCGCGCTGATGTACGCGCTGGTCTTCGCCTTCGCGACACCCACCCTGTTCCGGGCCGCGTTTCTGAACCAGAACGCGATCATTGCCCACCTGGTTCTGGTGGCGTGGATACTCAAGGTGGGATTGAAGCCGGCGGCCGTATCGCACCGGCCGTGGACGCTGGCTGCCATTGGCCTGGCGCTGGGATTCGCAATCGTCTGTGACTACAGCGGCATCCCTTTCGCCATCGTGTTTGGCGTGTGGATACTGTTTGACGCGTGGAAGCGTGGGGGATTCCCCAGTGCCTTCCGAGAGGGCGCCCTCTACGGAGCCGGCGCGGCCGCAAGTCTTGTGTTGCTGCTGGCGTATCAGTGGGTGGCGTTTGGTCACCCGATCTGGCCCGCGCAGCGATACATGCCGCCAACCGAATACAGCGTGCGCGGGTGGTTCGGCTTTACACCCCCGTCTCTCGACCTGCTGTGGCGGAACCTGTTCGACCTTCGATACGGGCTGTTCGCGTTCTGTCCCCTTCTCCTCGCTGCATTTGCCGCGCCGGTGATCAACAGCCGAGGCGGATGGTCGCCGTCGCGCAGTGAATTGCGGTGGATCTTTCTCGCGTTCATCGCCCTCCTGCTCTTCAGCAGTGCCAACCAGTTCGCGAACCTGCAGTGGAATACCGGCGTCCGATACATGGTGCCGCTGGTGCCTCTGCTTTTCCTGGCGGCCGTACCTGTCGTCGAAGTGATGCCACGCGTCGCGCGCTGGATGACCATCGGCCTGTCGCTGGCGATTTCGCTGGCCGTCTCCATGACGCGGGAAGACATCCCCACGGCGTTGCGGCTGATCGCCGCCGAAGGGCCAACCCTCCCGGTGCTGATTGTGTTGCAGAAGATGTCCAGCGGTTATGACGTTTCGCTTCCGCCATTCACGTTCGGCTTGATCGCACTGGTCCTCACGGCACTGCTCATCGTCCTCTGGCGCCCGTTCTGGCGTCGAACGAATCCAACGTGAGCACCCCATGGCTCTGGGCGCCCGCGGTTATGCTGGCGGCGGTGTTTCTGGGAATTGGCTTCCGGCTCGGCGCCCCACGCGCCGGCGCGTGGGCGGCCATGGCCATCGTAGGCCAGGGGTCGGCACTGGCCCTGATCAAGGCGGGCCCGTTGGTCGGGTACCAGCATTACCGCGGCATGAGTGAGGCGCTGCGGGATCGGCCGATCGCGCTGTTGCTGGCAACCCTGGTGGTCGGGATCGCGGTCCTGGGACTCGTCAGGCAGCGTCGCGAGATGGGGACCTGGATCCGGGCCCGGGCGCGATCGTGGCAAGTCATCTTCGCGATCATCGTCGGTTCTGCACTCGCGGCGGCGCCATCGGCGAGCGGCTGGGCCAGGGAGCTCCTGCTGGCTGCGACGCTGCAGCTGGCCGCGCTGCTCTGCGTCTTGTTCGCGGTGGCGCAGCTGCCTGGCGACTGGAGTGCTCGTGTGGATCGCTGGATCGCGCGCCAGCTCGAGCTCCCGGCGGCACGGCCGCGCCTGGATCGCTTTGCCTGGCTGCTGGCCGGATTTGTCACCCTCGTCGCCGCCGTCCTCAGCCTAACGAGCTACCAGGCGATCCCGCACATCCCGGACGAAATCGCGTACCTGCTGCAGGCGCGTTACTTCGCTGAGGGCCTCCCCTGGATGACGCCCCCGCCGGTGCCGGCGGCGTTCGACACGTTCCTGCTCGAAGTGTCGGGCGATCGATGGTATGGCGTCTTTCCACCCGGGTGGCCGCTGGTGCTGGCCGCGGGCGTGAAGCTCGGAGCTCCGTTCCTGGTGAACCCGGTGCTGGGTGGTATCTGCGTGCTGCTCACCTACCTGTTGGTACAGGAACTCGCCGACCGCGCCACGGCGCGCGTCACGACGTTCCTGCTCGCGGTGTCGCCGTGGCACCTGCTGATGTCGATGAGCTTCATGAGCCACGTGTTGTCGCTGGCGCTGGCGCTGCTGACCGCGTGGGGGACCGCCCGGGCCTGGCGCACGGGAGGATGGACACCCGCGCTGCTCGCGGGCCTTTCGTTAGGCGTCCTCGGCATGTCGCGCCCGCTGGAAGGGGTGGCGGTCGGGCTGGTGGCCGGCGTGCCGTTGCTGGTGGCCGCGTTTCGCCGCAGGCATGTCGGCTCGCTGCTGTCCGGCGCGATCGGAACGGCCGTCACGGGAGGACTTGGCCTCGCCTACAACAAGGTCATCACCGGCGCGCCATTTGTGTTCCCCGCGGAGCGGCTCTTCGAACGCGAGTACGGCGCCGAGCGGTACACGATTGGATTCGGTCCCGAGAAGGGACTCGGGTGGACCGGCGTCGACCCGTTTCCCGGCCATGGTCCCGTCGATGTCGTCGTGAACGCGACGCTGAACGGGTTCATGCTGAACGTCGACCTGTTCGGGTGGGCAGTCGGATCAGTCGCGATCGTTATGCTCGGCCTCCTGCGTGCCGACCGGGCCATCGAGCGGGTGATGGCGTTGACGATCGTGGTGGTCGTGGCATTGCACAGCGCGTTCTGGTTCAGCGGTGGCCCCGATTTCGGCGCGCGCTACTGGTACCTGACGATCGTCCCATGCGCCGTGCTGGCCGGCCGCGCCTTGGCATCGATCGAAGCACGGCACACCGTCATGCCGGGCGCGCGGACCATGGTGGCCACTGGCGTCCTCTGCCTGGGCGCGCTGTTTCTCTATGTGCCGTGGCGCGCGACGGACAAGTACCGGCACTACCGGAGCATCCGGCCCGATTTTGTCATGATGCGTGATAATCCCACGTATCGTGATGGGCTGATCCTGGTCAGCGGGCGACGACATCCGGAGTGGGCGGCCGCCGCCATCGCCAACGACACGCGCATCAGTAACTCATCGTCGCCGGTGTTCGCCTGGGATCGTGACCCGGCAACTCGTCAGGCAGTCCTGAACGCGTTTCCCGCCCGGCCCGTCTGGCTCATGAAGGGCCCGTCGGAGACCGGCGGATTCGAGATCCTCCGCGGACCCATCGCTCCTTCGGAACGCCAGAGCCTCCAGCAGCCGTGACGACGCCTCCGATCGTACACTCAGTCCCGGACCTTCCTGCCTATCGACGGCTGTTGCGCCGGATCATTCGCGCATACGACTCGACGATCGTGCGGGCGTACTGCGTCGTCAGGTTCCAGATCATCAATCTCAACATGCTGCACATCCTCAGCCTGTGCCTTCGTGGAAAGGCGCGCGTGCTGGAGGTCGGATGTGGCTTCGGGTTGTTCGGGTGCTACTTCGCGGCCCGCGACTCGCGCGTGCGGTGGCATGGACTCGACCTGAACGCACGCCGCATCGAGATGGCGCGGTCGGCCGCCGCGAGGCTCGGCCTCACCAACACGAAGTTCGCGGTCGCCGACGCCCGGGAAACGCTGGAACTCGAGGAGCGATTCGACGCGGTCGTCATGATGGATCTCCTGCACCACATACCGGATCACAGCAAGAGGCAATTACTGGATGCGGTGCTCTCGCGCCTCGCGCCCGGTGGGGTCCTGATCATCAAGGACGTGACGCGACGGCCACGCTGGAAGATGGCGTTCACCTGGCTCCTCGACGTCGCGATGACCCAGGGGTTCGACATGTGGTACTGGAGCCCGGCCCAGTTCCGGGAGGCGATCGATGAGCGGTTCGAGATGGAGGCGTATCCCATCAACGACTGGCTCCCCTACCCGCACATCGTGTACGTCGTCACCGCACGCACCTGACGCAACCCGGCGCCCGCCGTCAGCGCTGATGGATTGTGATGACGCCGGCGCCAGGCATCGTCACCTGGAGCGTGCCTGACGAGCCGACCGCGATGTCGTTGCCGGCGACGAAAGACTCCGACGCCGTCGTGTACGTGACTCCATACGTGCCCGGCGGCAGGCGTTGGATCGTCACCGGTGCTCCCGACGTGGTCTTGACAACGACAACCATCTTTCCATTGACGTTCCGGAAAGCGAGGGGATCGAGCCTGCTGTCACCGGAAACTGCGCCGACCCGCCGGGCATTGAGACGGACGAAGGAAAAGTACTGGCGCAGATAGCGCGTTCGATCACCCATGGTGGCGCTGGAGCGTGACTGCACGTTCTGGTCAAAGAAGTAGTAGTGGGCCCCGTTATCCGATTCACAGTAGGCGAGCGTGAACTGCTGCCAGGCG
>DASRPK010000095.1:0-34213 GCA_035646395.1 Gemmatimonadaceae bacterium
AAGGCGGGGGAAATTCGAAATGTCGCGGTAGTGGGACACGGGGCCAGCGGAAAGACAACACTCGTCGATGCGCTCGCCTTCGTGTCCGGATCCAGTAAACGAAGGGGTAGCATCAAGGACGGGACGACCCTCACCGACCACACTGCGGAAGAAATCGAACGAGGGTACTCCATCAACGTCTCCTGCGCGTTCGCCGAGTGGCAGGGCGTCAAGGTCAACCTGATCGACACTCCGGGTTACCTCGACTTTCAGGGCGACGCGATTGCCGGACTGGCCGCCGCTGACGGCGCCCTGTGTCTCGTGTCCGCCACGGCCGGCGTCGAGGTCGGCACCGAAAAGATGTTCAAGGCGGCGATGGACTCGAACGACCCCGTGCTGTTCGTCGTGAGCCTCATGGACAAGGAGCACGCGAACTTCGAGCGGACCTACCAGCAGGTGAAGGATCGCCTTACTGCGAAAGTGATCCCGGTCGAAGTCCCCATTGGCGCGGGAGCGAATTTCCACGGCGTGATCAACCTGTTCACGCGAAAGGCCTACGTCTATAAAGCCGGCTCGCGCTCGGGTGAATACGAAGAGACCGAGATTCCGGAGTCCGAGCAGGACAACGTCGGGCGCTACTACCAGGAACTCATCGAGGCTATTTCCGCCACAGATGACGCGATGCTCGAGCGGTATCTCGAGGGCGGCGAGATTGGTCGCGACGAAGCAATCAAGGGGATGAAGGAAGCAATGAAGCGCGGAGACCTGTTCCCGCTCTTCTGCGTCTCCGCCGACCACATGATCGGCATCAAGGAGCTCCTGACCGAAACCGTGCAGCTGATGCCGTCAGCGTACGAGATGGAGGAGATTCACGCGTTCAAGGGCGCGGAAGGAAACAAGACCGTCGAAATCCACGCGGTTGATACGAACCCGTTCGCGGCGCAGGTCTTCAAAACGCACTCGGAGCCGCACATCGGCGACGTTTCGTATTTCCGCATATTTTCGGGCCGGGTCGTCAACGGGCAGGAGGTCTTCAACGCCACGCGCGACGGCGCCGAAAAGCTGGGGCACCTCTCGATCGCACAGGGCAAGGATCGTATCGAGGTTCCCGCGTTATGCGCCGGCGACATCGGGTGCGTGGCGAAGTTGCGGAACACCCATACCAATGACACGCTGTCGACCAGGGATCATCCGGTTCGCCTGCCGCAGATCCGCTTTCCCGAGTCGGTGGCGGAATTTGCTGTCCATGCCACGGCGCGCCACGATGAGGAGAAACTGCAGTTCGGGTTGCACCGCCTTCATGACGAAGATCCCACGTTCGGCACTCACTACAACCCCGAAACGCACCAGACCATCATCGCCGGCCTGGGCGAGCGTCACGTCGAAGTGGCGATGGCGCGTCTCAAGCGGAAGTTCGGTGTCTCTGCTGAACTCGGGAAGCCGCGCATTGCCTATCGCGAAACGCTCACCGGAAAGGGGGAAGGACAGGGACGACACAAGAAACAGACTGGTGGTCGCGGGCAATTCGGCGACTGCTGGGTGCGGATGAAATCGTTGCCCCGCGGGTCCGGCTACAAGTTCGTCGACAGCATTGTTGGCGGGTCCATCCCATCCAAGTTCATTCCGGCAGTCGACAAGGGAGTCCAGGAATCAGCCGTGCGCGGTGTGCTGGCCGGTTACCCGATGGTCGACTTCGAGGTCGAGGTCTACGACGGCTCGTACCACTCGGTCGACTCGAACGAAATGTCGTTCAAGATGGCCGGCATCCAGGCGTTCAAGAGCGTCGCCCCCAAGTGCAAGCCGGTTTTACTCGAGCCGATCGACGAGGTGGTCATCACGACGCCCGACGAGTACCTCGGCGACGTGATGGGCAATCTCTCAGCGCGACGCGGCCATATTCTCGGCACAGAGTCGGCCAATGGCGGCGGAAGCATCGTCCGCGGACACGCGCCACAAGCGGAACTGCACCTCTATGCGACCGACCTCAGCTCGATGACCCACGGCCGCGGAACGTTTTCCCGGAAGTTCCATGGCTACGAGCAGATGCCACCCGAAGCGGCCCACAAGGTGATCGAGGAGGCGGCGAAGGAGAAGAAGGAGGAAGTGGTCGAGGAATAGGTTTTTACAGCAAGAAGCAAGAAGCAAGAAAGCAAGACGCAAGAAGACGTCTGCCAAACTTCTCGCTTCTTGCTTCTTGCTACCTCGATCCTCTCAGGATCGTCGTCACCACACCCACCGCATAAACGTCAGTCGACCCCGGCGCGCCCCACAGTTGCACCAGCAGTCGCTGAGTGGGGGATTGGAGCGGTGTCCACGACGCGCCGTTGAAGTGCAGCAACAGGCCGTCCTCACCGGCCGCAAACACGTCGGTGGGGCCGGCGCCCCACACCGTGCGCAGCGCCTTCGTCGTCGGGCTGGCCATCGCGTACCACCGCACGCCGTCGTAGCGGAGGATGGTTCCCGCTTCCCCGACCGCGAACAAGTCGTTAGGCCCGGTTCCCCAGACACCCCGCAGGAGTTCGCCTGTCGGCGACGTCATGCGCGACCACTGACTGCCGTTGAACCGCAGGATCACACCCGAGTCACCGACGGCGTAGACGTTCGTCGGCGAGAGCCCGAAGACGTGACGCAGGAATCCGCCGGTCGGACTCGCCATCTGCGCCCACCCCGATGGCGTAGACACCAGGATGGTGCCGAACTCACCGACGATGTACGCAAGTTCGTTGTTCGCCGTCCACACGGAGCGCAGCAGCACCGGTGCTGGACTCTGTTCGCGAATCCACGAGGTGCCGTTGTGGCGCAGGATCGTCCCTGTGTCGCCGACGGCATACACATGGCCTGGGCCTGTCCCGTGCAGCCCGAACAGCGCATGTGACGGTGGCAGCGCCTCCTGTGCCCAGCCATTTGCGCCCCGGCGGAAGAGCAGACCACCAGCGCCGGCGGCCCATACGGGTCCGCCAGCGGGTCCCCAGACGGTGACGAGTGCTGGGGATGTCGTTTCAGTCGTCCAGGAATTCGCCGCGCCCCGGATAACCGTGCCGTCCCAACCGGCGGTGACGATGCGGCCAACGTTGTCGCCCCATAACGCGCGCAGGTTCTGACCGGACCCCACGTTCTGCACTTCCGTCCACGTGTTCCCCGTCAGCCGCAGGATCAATCCCGTATTCCCGACAGCGTACGCATCGCCGGTTCCACGCCCCCAGACACCGAACAGGTTCCGCGTGGTTGGTGACTGGGCGAAGCTCCAGCCGGCGCCGTCGTAATGCAGGATGGCTCCGCTGATCCCGACCGCCCAGATGTCGTCGGCTCCCGAGCCCCAGATGCCGAGCAACAGCAGGTCAGTGGCCGACGAAACGGCGTTGAACGAGGTCCCGTCATAATGCACGATGACGCCGTTCTGGCCGACCATCCACAAGTCGTTAGGCGCCGAGCCCCAGATTCCCCAGAGCTCCCACCCCCGGCCCGTGCCGAGCACCGACCAGGACGTGCCATTCCAGCGCAGGACGGTGCCGTCGGTGCCCGATGCATAAATCTCCGTTTCCGAACGTCCCCAGATATCGAGGAGGGCGTTGTTGGTCGGGCTCTGCATCCGGCTCCAACCGGTCGCCGTGCGGCGGAAGATCATGCCGCCGGTGCCGACGGCGAAGACGTTGGTCGCGCTCGTGCCCCACACGCCGGTAAACGCGTCCAGCGTGGGTTGCTGGACCAGCCGCCAGTCACCGTTCGTGGATTCCATGATCACACCGGCCTGACCGACCACCACGGCAAAGCTCGATGATGGGTCGGCCCACGCGCCGAGCAGTGACGCGTCGGTGATGCCTTCCTGCTCCACGCTCCACGTGAGAGGTGGTGCCGATGCCGTAACTGTGATCGTTGAAGTCGCGGCGACGGTACCTCTCAGGACGGAAGCCGTGATCGTTGCAGATCCGATCGCGACTGCCTGGACGGAGCCGCCGTTGGGAGAAATCGTTGCGACCTGCGGATTCGACGAAGTCCAGACAATCGTTTCATCGACAGCCTCTCCAGCCGAATCCTTGGCTATTGCCGCGAGTGGGAGTGATCCTCCAACCGCAAGCCACGCGTTCGCGGGGATGATCTCGAGGACTTCTACCGAACTGCCCGGCGGCTGGACCGGATCATCATCACTGCACGAGAACGCCAGCAGGGCACAGGCAAGAACACCCGCACACTTCCGTGTAAAAGCCGCAGAAATCACTCAGGACGCCGATTGAAGGTCAGGTGCCGTTGCCCAATTACACCTTGTGGAAGCCTGATCGTGCCGCTTCGCGCTTATCAGCCGCTTCGTACACTTCGAAATCGGAGAAGAAAGCCGGCGCCTCATTCTTGAGGATATGGACAATGGCAACCGCGAGTCGGCGAATCTCCAGCTCGGCGCCTTCACCGCCGCGCAATTCGAGCATCGATCGCCAGGCGCGCACATTGGCGGTCGCGAGGATCTTCGTTTCGGTCGAGTTGGGAAGCACGCCACGCGCTGCTTCTCGCGCCATCTTGCGACGGTGCACGCGATCGTCGACCCAGGCGTAGCGCTCCATCAGCTGCTCGACGAGTGCGACGTACGCTTTCTGCGCGTCTTCCATCTGGGTACGCCAGCGCGATTCCACCGCGTCATCCCCGATGATGGCCGGCGGAATCACGAAGTCAGCGACGGATTCATCCACGTACCGCTGGCTCAGCTGGGAGTAGGCGAAACCGGCGCGGTGTCTCACCAGCTCGTGCGTGAGCGACCGGCTCACGCCTTCGAGCAGCAGGGAATAATTGGCGTGCTCAAGGACGCTTCCGTGCGCCTGCTTCTTGATGTTTTCCAGGTATTCCGACGTAGACCTGTTGGCCGGGTTCCGCTGACTCATGTAGCAGAGACGTCCGGCGAACTCCGCCAACCGTTCGCCATCGCTGCTGTCGCCGATCCACTGGACGCGCAGGTGATCCGGTTCCGTGAACGCGGGTCGCGCCAGGACGGAGATGCGAGGCTCGCGATAGTACATGTGTCGCGTCGGGCTGATTGGTGGGGTCGCTGCGGCCAAAAAGGCGACAGAAAGCTAATGACGGTCCATACGGGCTGCCGCAATCGATTTACCTGCCGTCCCGCATCACTTGCCGCGCGGCGGAATCACGCATAGGGTGACCATGAGAGCCGGGCGCGTGGCAGTGATCTCCCGGAGAGCGTTCATTGGGTAAAAAGGAAACTCAATTCGCGTAATCCGTCCGATTCGCGCGATCAGCGTTTCCGGATTTCAAGAATCGCACGGCATTCGGAGAACGACATGGCCATTCAGACGTTTTCGTTAGGCACGGCGCGCGTTCTCCTCGCTGCCTGCGGCCTGGTAGCGGTGTCGGGCGTTGGCTTCGCGCGCGGTGTGGCCACGCGCGGGATCCAGATCGTTACCATCCGCGACGACACCACGTTTGCCGGCACCGTCGCCCGTTTGTCGGAACCATCCGGATACTTCGACTCCGACAACCTGATATCCAACGAAACGTCGTATCTCCACGCCGTAAGCCACCTCCGGTCGGGTCGCGTAAGCGGGGGCGCGTACATCGGTGTCGGTCCTGACCAGAACTTTTCCTACATCGCCGCCATCCGGCCAAGCGTCGCGTTCATGATCGACATCCGGCGCGACAACATGTTGATGCACCTGATGTTCAAGGCGCTCTTCCAGAGATCCGCCAACCGCTTCGAGTACCTGGCACGGTGGACCGGCCGGATCATTCCCCCAGGCGTGCGCACCTGGGACGGCGTGTCCGTCGACTCGATTCTCAACTCCGTCGACAGCCTGCCAGTCGACCCCAACGGCGCCGAAACGGATTCGATCATCGCCACCGTACGCCGGTACGGAATCCCGCTTGCCGTGGCAGATACGTCGACGATCCGGCGGTTTCATAACGAGTTCATTCGTCAGGGACTCGATCTCCGCTTCACGAGCAGCGGACGATCTCCCCGGTACTACTATCCGACCCTTCGGCAACTCATCCTCGAGCGCGACCTCGAGGGCAACAAGGCCAGCTATCTGGCCAGTGAAGACAGCTGGCGTTTCCTGAAGGACCTTCAGGGGCGCAACCGCGTGATTCCCGTCGTCGGGAACCTCGCCGGCTCGAAGGCGTTCCCCGCCATTTCACGGGAAGTCTCGGCGCGAAACGAACGCGTCTCGGCGCTCTATGTCTCCAACGTGGAGATGTACATCTGGCGCGACGGGTCATTCTCCACGTTTGCCGAACATGCAGCGCGCCTTCCACGAAACGAGCGCTCGGTGATCATCAGGTCGTTCTTCGGCGGAGGATTTGGTCAATCGCATCCGCTGAATCGCCCGGAACACGTCAGCACCCAGCTCGTGCAAACGCTGGATGACTTTGCGCGGCGCCAGGAATCCGGCTGGAATTCCTATTGGGAGCTGGTGACGCTTGGCAATAAGTAGCGCCGATCAGCGCGGCCCGCCGCGTCCATTACCTGGCGGTCTCCGGAACAACGTCGTGTCCTGGATCTTGAACGCGAACGGCTGCTGGACGAGTTGCGGCACCAACCGATTCGACATGATGGCGGGGCGGAAGCGCATGCGCGGAAGCGTCGACTTGACCGCCTGCGCGAAATCGGCGTGCGTCGCCGCGATGACACGGAATGTGGTCGTGTCGGCATGGCCGAGCGTATCGACCACATACTGAACGATCACGGACCCTTCGATCCGGCGCCTGAGCATCGACTCCGGATACGCCGGTGCCGCACCATCCTCATAGCGTACGACGGCGCTGTCGACCATGAACTCGGTCATGATCGAGTCACCGAGCGCGATGGGCGGTTGAACCTCTTCCTTCTTCTGCGCTGCGTCGGTGTCCGCCGCTTTTCCATCGGGAAGCACCACTTCCATCCGGCGCTCGTCACGTGGCTCTGCCTGTGCGTCGTCGGCGAACCCCTCGCCCATCCGTTCGGCGAGTGTCGTCCACGTCACCGTTTCCCGCTGCGGCCGGCCTGGCAGCCGGTCTTTCGGGACGAGCCACTGCACCGGCGTGAACGTGTCGTCCGGCTCGGGCCTAACGTGCGCCACATCGCGGGTCATGAAGAGGTACCCGCCAATGAGCAGGCCATGCACGAGCGCACTGACGCCGGCGCCTTCGAACATGGCATGAGTCGCAACCGCGGCGCGTTGTGATTCGAGGAGCCGCGCGAACAGCATTCAATCCTCCGGGCCCGGCAGCGTCGTATTCCGCTGCCTGACTGTCAGTATCGCGGAGACAGTCCGGACAGGCAAGTGACGAGAGGACGAGCGCACGTTCTCGCGCAACGGTCGGCCGCAGGATGTTGCAAGACGTTACTTGGAAATGACGTGCACCGGCTTCGGCGTTTTCTGACGCACCGGTGCCGGAATCATCCGGCGCGAGCGCCAGCCGAGATATGCCAGGCTGATTGACGTGAGCAGGAGCTTGATGATGGCACGCGTCGTCGCGCTCGAGAAAGCCGGCATGGCGTCGGAAGTGACATATGCCCGCGCGTCAGCCATATCCTGAAGGAACGCAATCGACAGCACGAGAATAATGGCTGCCATCGTCAGGCAGCCAATCACCAGCCCGCGTTGCAGCGAGTACTGCTTCCTGATCGCCGACACCACCAGTGCAACCGCGATTCCGAGCACTGGGATCAGGGTGTAGCCTGACAACTGCCCCACCGCATCGAAGCGCCAGCGCGCGTTGCTCCATTCCGCGGGCGGAATGGTGAGGATGAAGTCTACCAACGGCACGAACACCAGCATTCCGGCCAGCAGGTACAGTGGTCCAGCGAGAGCGTCTTCGGGATCCAGTGTGCTCACAGGTTGCTCGAGCGGTGTTATGGTCATCGCTATAGTACCAATTGCACCGCAAAGAGAAACGGGCCGGGGTCTGTGGCCCCGGCCCGTTACAGCAGTGCGGAAAGGGGGTCGCACTGCGGTACTACAAAAGGGGTGCTCGCCGAACCCGGCCCCAGATTTCTCCGGCGCGATGTGGAGAGCGGGCGGGCTACCACAAAGCTTAAACCGGGCCGGCGTGCTGCACGTCACACAAGCACTGTCTATGCCGTCGCTGGCACGGGCCGGACGAACCTGGTTAAAGTGGTGCTGTTAAACGACTTCCGCTGGAAGGTTGCGTGCTAAGGTCCAGCTCGTTCAGCCAACGCCTGTGGTGTGGCGCGGATTTCCCGTCGCGACAGTGCTACAGCGCCGCCGGCTTCCCCACAAAGGCCTCGATCCGATCGAAGTTGGCCTCCACGTCGCGCTCCCCGAGTTCGACCAGCGCGCGCAGGTAATCGATCTGGAACATCAGCAGGCTCAGGATGTCGGGGCTCGACGTTTGCTGCGTTCCAAGGCCGCGAGTCAGGTAGCGGAAGGCACGCGGGAGCCGTGGCTCGAACTCGCCCGCGAGTTTTCCCAGGTCGCGCGATGGCCGCAATACGAGGATTTCGACCAGTCGCATCCCTTCGCGCTGATGGTCGGGCACTTCATCGAGCAGCCGGTTCATGCGCTGCAGCCGGAGGATGTCCTCGTCGATGAGGTCGAGGAAGATGGCGTTGTACAACACGCTCAGCACCTGGGCCGGCGGGGGATACCCTGGCGTGAGCGGGCGATCGGCCTCCTCGCGCGATCGCGAATACCGGGTGGCAATCGTGAGGATCCGCGTCGCGCCGAGGTGGAGCGCCGGCGACAACGGAGCCGTTAGGCGCACCCCGCCGTCTCCGTACCATTCGGCGCCAACGCGCACGGCGGGGAACAACATCGGGAGCGCGCTGGACGCCATGACATGCTCCACGCCGATGGTTGCGAGCTCGCTCCGGCGCTGAGGCCGCTGCCAGAGGGTGACGTCGCGTCCCTGGACCCACGTGACCGATTGGCCGGTGGTATAACTCGTTGCCGACAATGCAACGGCATCGAGCCGTCCGCTGCGGATGTTATGCTGGATTCCGGGCAGCGCGCCGTCGGCGTCCTGCGGCAGCACTTTCTGGAGGAAGTTGCGGAGCGGAGCCGTGTCCAAAAGTCCGCGCGTCGGTTCGCGCCCGTCCCGGCCACCGCCGACGAGGCGCATTCCCCAGCGACCGACATTGGCCACAAGCGGCAGGGCCCGGACGTTGTAGACCTGATCGGGCGTAAGGCTCAGCCACAATCGCACCAGCTGTTCCGTCGCCTCGGGTAGCGGGAGCGCCTGTGCCGCCAGGAAAGTGGTATTCACGGCTCCTGCCGAAATTCCGGTGAGGATCGGAAGCCGCAGGGCGGGGAACCGGTTCGCGATGGCCCGCAATACGCCGGCCTGGTACGCACCGCGGGCGCCACCCCCGCCGAGCATGAGCGCCAGCGATTCGTTAGGCGCTTTGGTGGCGATCGGCGTGTCTTCGGTGATCCTCATGGCGCCCGCAAGATGGACCGCGGGCTCTCCCGCACAAGTGCCGTGAAACGCCAGGACACAGGAAGCAGGAGGCAGCAGACAGGGAAGGATTGAGGGCCCACCACTGTCGTTGGCGGGCCCTCTCGATCCAGACGTTTCGTTCCTCCCCTGTTTCCCGCTTCCTGCTTCCTGTTTCCTGGTCTCATCAGTTGCGGCGTCGCGGAGCAGTCCAGATGGCGAGAACTCCGCACGTCTGGTTCGATGCGAATTCGGCCGGAACGGCCACGCCGCGGAAATACGCCTCGATCCGTCGCACCGAAGATGGATGAATCATCTCATCCAGGTCCGCGCCATGTACGAGACGCGCGCCGTTGAGGTAGACCATTGGCGTACAGGGTCCAGCCTGGCCACTGGTGAACTCCAGGTGCTCGCGCCACGTATCGGCGAGCGTATTGCCCCTCGTGAAGCGGATTCCCGGAACGCGACGCGCCAGTTCCTTGAAGCTGTTCGCCTTCAGTGTATCGAGTACGGATTCGTCGAGGAAATAACCTGTCCCCGACCGCCTCCGTCGCTCGAATCCAGCTCGCTCGGCGGCCTCCAACTGTCGCGCCGCGCCGATGCGAACGGTGTCGAGCAGGTAGGCGTCGATCTCCAGGAGGACAAACTCGGCGAGCTCGGGCCGGAACTCGACGATGTCGGCAATCTCCTGTCCGGGAACGAACCCGATCGCTCGCGCTTCTATTGTTTGAGAGCCGAACGGCAGCCCCTGCAACACGAACTCTCCACGCTCGTTCGTCACCGTTTCGCCGGTGCCACTGAACATCGCGACGCGCGCCCCTTGAATAGGCTGGCCGTTCAGCGTCCGCACGATTCCGCGTAACTCACCCCGTCCCCGCTCGACGATGCGTTCTCCCAGTGGCCGGCCTGACGTCGCCGTGTCGGCGGCCCTGAGCTCGGCAACTGACGCGCCGACATAGAGGTCACGTCGGAGCACCGAGAGCGCCGGCACGCCCAGCTCGACGTTTCCGGAAAGGTCCGTGCCATGAGTGGCGCGAACCGTCATCGGTACATCGCCCGGGACACATGCCGTGAACCATCCCTCGTCGTTCGCGAATGAATCCACGATCGGCGTCGAGCGCTGCATGCTCCCACCGCCGCCGAGGATCACTTCTCCCCAGCGCAGCGAAACAAACGCGCCCGGGAGCGGAGTGTCGGCACGCGAATGCCGCACGCTGCCCAGAAGTACCGCCAGCGAATCGCGTCCAGCCTCGCGCCCGCACACCGTTCGGATGATCGCCTTTGCCGACGGTACTGACATCGTCGCGCGAATGGTCGACGCCGTCCGCACATCGATTCGCTGCAGCGGACTGCGGAGGCCTAACGAGTCGACCGCCACGTGCTGGAACCCCAGCAGGTAGGTCCCGGGAAGCACCTGGTCGAACTCGAATCGTCCCAGGGAATCGGTAGGCTGCGAGCGGATCGAGGAGATCCGGTTCGGCTCCGGCACCAGCGCCAGCTGGACGAGCGCGCCCGCCAGCGGTCGCATCGTCATCGAATCGTACACGATACCATTGACGCGGGCGGCGGGCGCCGCGGAGACGACGCGTTCCTGCGCCGGCGTGGCCAATGCAGTGAGGAGGAGCGCGGGGACCACGCTCCTGCGAGCCAGGCGGTTTCCCACGCCCGGAGTCACCGGACCGAGGAGAGAAAGTCCATCAGTGGATTACGCGACGTTCGCATTTCGCCGTGTTCCAGCCGATCGAGAATCTGTTCCAGCGCGAGCTGGCCACGTGCAATCTTGCGCCGCTGCGCGCGCGCGATGGCGGTCGCGCCCAATCCTGCCAGTGCCGTCCAGATGCTGCCGACAATTGCGCCGATAACGAGCGCGCCCGGTTCAGCAGACAACGACGCGAGTGCAACAACCCCGGCGCCCGACGTCACGCCGGCGCCGGCCGTGACACCCGCCCATCGCACGTTACGTACGCGGCTCTGGCCGAAGTCGGCATCGAGACGTACGAGCACGCGTGACGCGTCGACCGGAACAACTGTCGCGCCGACTTCAGCCGCCGGGGTCAGCCCGTACGAACGCCCGCCGATGTTGAAGTTCGCTTGCATGGTGCCCATGAAGTCGCGCCTGGGTTCCCACGTCAAACGTTCGCCAATGCGACGCCGGACGCGCAGCAGCTCCTGTCGCTGCATCCAGGAATCGATCTGCGCCAGCACCTCGGCCGGAGTACCGGGAACCACGCGCGATGCAGCAGCCATCGTCGAGCCGAACCACGAGCCGACGACACCGGTTTCCTCAGGGAGCACGACGCGGGTCCGTTCTTCGGCAAGCGCCTGGCGCATGTGCTCCGCCGGAATGCCCACTTCATTGCCCAGGTCGAGCAGCTGCTTCTCCGTCAACTCGTCAGGCGCGTCAGCGAGCCGGGCCTGGAGTTCTGTGGCGCGAGCGAGGACGCGTTCGAGCGCCGCCCGGTCGAGCGGAGCGAGCGAACTACCCGGTGGATCCGCCGGAGCGGAAGGATCGGAGGCCATCAATAGACGCGAGCGGGTCCACCGGGAATATGCGCGCTACGCGCGCGCCCCGCATCGCGGCTGAGGGGTTATTCCGACTGTCGGCCGCAGGTGATGCAGAACTGCCACTCGACTTCGAGTTCAGTGCTGCAGGCTGGACATTGCTTCACGGAAAGATTCTGGCCGCAGTGCGGGCAGAAATGCGCGTCCCGTCCCTCGGGGAGCTCGCCGGCGCAGTACCGGCAACCCGGACCGTGATGGTGCGGAGCCACGCTGACGGGTGCGGGAGCGGTCCGGACTTCCGGTGGGGTAGCGACCGGGGCACTCGTCCGACCGGACGAAACGTGCGCGACGGGGGACAGCGAGGGAGATGCCACCGATGTCGCGAGTTCCAGTGTCGCGCGACCAGCCATCTCTGCCTGACGAGTCGAGGCGGCGGGACTTGGCGTGCGGACCGCGAGCGCGGACTGGCTGTCGAGCGAGCGCACGGCAGCCGCGTTGATCGAGACCGAGGCGGTCGCCCAGGCCCGGAAGATCGACAAGTCGGGATTCGGGGACTCGAGCTCGGCCTGCAACGCCGCCTGCATATCCGGATCGCCGTGGAGCAGCCCGCGGCCGCCCGCAAGCAACCGCATGACCGTGAGCTCGTATTCCTCGGCGGAATCGATACCCAGCTCAGTGCGATTGAGGCGGTACGGAATCAACGTCTGGTACAGCGCGGAAACTTCGAACGACCGTGTCAGTAGATCGGGGAATCCGGCGCGCACGTTATGCACGAGGCGACGGAACATCCGGTCCATTTCATCCATCAGTTCTTCCCCTCAACCTTGGTCATGACCGCGTCGATGTCGTTAGTTGGAGTCGCGCCGAACGCGGTGCTGATCTTGTCGACCGCGCGAACCAGGATGTTGTCCGAGTGTTTGCGAGCGTCCCGGAACCCGAAGCTGTATCCGATGACCACCGCCAGGCCCACAAGCAAGAACTTCCCCATGCAACCTCCTTGGGGGACTAACTCACGGACTGACGGACTGAGTGGTCGGTAACGTCCTGGAGGCCTGGAAAAGCTCCGCCTCGGGGAATGATTCCAGCGCAACAGGCTTCCGCGCTGACGCCTTGTCGGCGAGCCAGGCGTCGAATCCCGATTCCACCAGTCCACCCGAGGACGATTGGGCGCCGGCGGCGCGCACCGCGAGGTCATTGGCGTACTCGTTTTGCGCGTGGCCGGCGTGCCCGCGGACCCAGCGCCAGAACACGGCGTGCGAGCTGGCGGCGTTCACTGCCTGCCGCCAGAGCTCCAGGTTTTCGATCGGGCCGCTCTTCCTGCTCCAGCCGCGCCTGGCCCAATCGTGCACCCACTGGGTCATGCCGTCGACGATGTACCGGGAATCCGTCGTGAACACCACGCGAAAACGGCGTCCCTTCCTGCCGAGCGCCGCCATGGACTCGATGACCGATCGCAGCGCCATGCGATTGTTCGTCGTCGCGGGTTCCGAAATCCACAGATCCCGCCTGACGAGTTGCTCGGCGGCGCGCTGGCGGAACTCGAGCAGCACGCCTACGCCGCCCGGGTTCTCTCCTTCGCGACCATTGCCGAGGCACGACTCATCGGCATAGATCGCGACCAGCGCGTCGGCTTTCGGTGCCGCGCCCGTCACGGAACGATCTCCACCGCATCCAGATCCTCGATGGACCGCGTAATGAGGTCGCCGGTGGTCGGGTGTCGCGCCTCGATGACTTCACGGCCGTCACGCATGAACAGCCGCAGGGGAATGACCACGATCTCTCGCCCGTGCCTGACGAGTGCGATTCGGCGCCCGTCCATCACCGCCCGCTCGAGACGGTCATAATCGCCCGGTGTCAGGTGCGCCACTCAGGCCGCTCCACACCAATCGCGGGCGAGGCGCTCGAGGACGTTGGTCGCGCGCGTAATCTCCTCCTCGGCGACCCACTCGGTGGCGGAGTGCGCCAGCGAAATATCCCCGGGGCCGTAGCAGATCGCGGGGATGCCCGCGGCATTCAGCAGCGCGGCGTCGGTCCATGCCGACAGGCCTTCCATCGTCACGGTCTCCCCACAGGCCTGCATGGCCGCGGACAGTGCGGTGACGATCGGGGCGTCGACCGCCACGTCGCTCGGCCATTGGGAAAACACGTGCCTGACGGTCCCGTTTATCGCGGGGGAAAGCTTCGTCACGCGGGCCAGCGCGTCCGACATCTCGTCCACGGCGTCGTCAGGCGACTCGCCAGGCACGGTTCTCCGTTCCAGGGTCAGCGAGCAGCGGTCGGGGTACGTCGACCAGCCGCTCCCACCGGAGATGTCCGAGGCATGCAGCGACGCATGACCGAGCAGCGGATGCGTGTGCCTGACGAGTTCCTCGCGCTCGAACCGGTCGAGCTCCGCCAGCAGCAGTCCCGCATGGCGGATCGCATCGATGCCGACGTCGTAGCGACTGCCGTGTGCCGCCCGGCCGGTGAACGTCACCTCGGTCCACGTGAATCCCTTGTGCGCCGGTGCGATCGCGAGGCGCGTCGGTTCGGTAACGATACAAGCATCAGCCCTGACGCCCTGCTCGATGAGACATCGCGTGCCTGCGCTCTGCCACTCCTCATCCACCACCGCGGCAACAATGATCTCGCCTCCCAGGCCGGATTGCGCGGCGCGCCACGCTGCGGCGCACATCGATGCGACGCCGCCCTTCATGTCCGTCGCTCCGCGACCGAACAGTTTGCCGTTGGTGGTCTGGGCCTCGAACGGGGCGTGCGTCATGCCATCGACGCCAACGACATCGAGGTGGCCGTTGAACATCAACGAGCGGCCGGTGCCGCCGGTCTTTCCGATGCGAGCCACGACATTTGGACGCCCATCCGCCACCTGCTGCAGTGACACCGTGAAACCCCACACCTCGAGCACGGATGCGAGGATGCGCGCCACATCGCCTTCGCCGGGAGCACCCGCGACGAGGCCCGGATTCCGCGAGTCGACCCGCACCAGAAGGCGGGTCAACCCGATGGCGTCGCCAGGGGTGGGGATCATGAGGTGGCCGCCGGCGCGGATCGTCGCACGATCTGGAAGCCATGCGGGGCAATACGCACCGGCAGCAACCGCGCTCGCTCACCCATTGCGCGCCGGACTTCTTCGATGCGCCCTTCACCCGCCATGGCCAGGACGCACCCGCCACCCGAAGCGCCTAACGCCTTGCCGCCAAGCGCACCGGCGGCCGTGGCGTCGGCGAGGATCGCGTCGATGAGCGGGGTGGGGATCGCCGGATCCAGCCCCCGTTGATGGACCCAGTGCTCGCCCAGCAGGTGACCGAGCGCATCGACGTTGGCCGATTCGAGCGCGACAACCATCTGCCCCGCGAGATCGCGTAGTCGATCGAGTGCCTCCAGGACTCGTGGTTCGCGCGCGCGATACGCATCCATCACCGCGGTGATGGTGTTTGCCGAAATTCGTGACTGGCCGGTGTACGCAACGACGCAGCGCGTATTCAGCTGCTCAATCAGTTCGTCGCTGAGCGGAATCCGACGCGCGGTCACCGCGCCACCGAACCACAAGCCCAGTGCACCACCCATTGCGGCCGCGTAATGATCCTGCCGGCCGCCGGCGATGCCGAGGTCTTCGACCTCCAGTCGTCGGCTTTCTTCGGCGAGACGCGCTGCATCGATGGGTTGTCCCCTCCACGCCGCGAGCGCGCCGAGGGCCGCGACGCCGGCTGCCGACGATCCACCGAGTCCAGCGCCCACCGGATATTCAGCCTCCATGTCCACGCTGACGTCCGCTATTGCGGCGCGCCGCACGGCCGCCGCGGCGAGAGCATTCTCGTGACTCGAATTCTGTTCCGCACTCGCGTCGGCACCAACGCGAGAACGGACCGTGGCGATCGCGTGGAGTTCGATTGCCACATTGCAGACGCACCCGCCGCGCTCATCGCTATAGGGAGGCACATCCGTCCAACCGCCTCCAAAATCCAGGCGGGCAGGGGCGCGAGCGACGAGTACAGCCATGGGCATACGATACGCGCGCGTGCGCACGCCGCGCGAACGTGACGAACTACTTCTTCGCGGCCGGCTTTTTTGGTGCGGTTTTCTTGGCGGCGGCGGGTGCCTTCTTCGCTGGCGCGGCCGGTGCCTTCGGCTTCGGGGACGCTTTTGCTTTCGGTTCGGCAGCGGGCTTGTCGGCCTTGGGTGTTTTTGCCCGCTTTGAGCTGGCTTCCTCGGCTTCGCGAATGAGCTTGTCCGCTTCTTCCTGCGTCATCTGCCCGCGGCGCACCATGTAGTTAACCAGGTCACGGGCGCTTTCAACGGCGAACGCGGTCATTCCGGCCGCCGCGCCGATGACGTCTCGTAACGCGCCGGACATCTTGCTGCCGGCCTCGAGACTGATTTCGTGGGCACGCGCGGCGAGTTCAGCCACCGTGTCGCGGACGTCCTGACCGCGATGACCCGGGCTCCTCTTTGGAGGAACCGGAGGTGGCGCAGCTTCGCCAGGCTCTGGCGCGGTGTCGTTCGGGCCTGCCGATTCGGTCATTGTAGCGTGGGGAGTCGGCCTGGCGCTGGGAGCTTGTTCCGGCGGGACGCCGGCCAGTCGCTGAGCCTTGTTCAGGTGGCTTGGACTGGTCGCGAGGCTTTCGTGGGTTTTACGCGGCGCTAAGTATATGATGACTTGAGACATACGCAAGGACGTCGAGCGGTATCTACGGCTGATACCGCGGATAACGCAGCTCCATGAATATGGCGACAGTAAGACGACAATAAGGGAGCATTTAAGTGCCAATCGACCTGAAAAACGTCAAGATCCTAGACTTGTCAAGGGTTCTTGCTGGTCCGTTATGCGGCATGACACTCGGCGATCTCGGTGCCGACGTCATCAAGGTCGAAAGACCCGGTCAGGGAGACGAATCGCGGGGATGGGGACCACCGTTCGACCCGGATGGCGAAAGCGCCTACTACCTCTCCTGTAACCGCAACAAGCTGTCTGTCGCTTTGGACTTTCATGTCCCCGCAGACCTGGTTGTGCTCGGCGGACTGATCCAGGGGGCTGATGTCGTGCTCGAGAACTTCCGGCCCGGATCGTTGGAAGCGCTGGGAGTAAAGGCAGCCGACTGGCTGGAGCGAAATCCAAGGTTGATCTGGTGCACCATCTCGGGTTTCGGACCCGGCAGTCACCGGCCCGGCTACGACTTCGTGGTGCAAGCCGAATGCGGTTGGATGTCGATCACGGGCGTCCCCGATGGCGAACCAATGAAGGTTGGAGTCGCACTGGCGGACATCATGGCAGGGAAGGACGCGACGATCGCGATTCTTGGGGCTTTACTCGCTCGCGATCGCGCGTCAACTCCACTGCCGGCAGAACAACGACAGGTCCACGTCTCGCTCCGCCATACGGCCACGGCGGCGTTGATGAACGTTGCGCAGAACGCACTCGTGACCGGGATCGACGCGCGCCGGTGGGGGAATGCGCATCCGAATCTCGTTCCCTACCAGCTGTTCGCCGTGAAGGACGGTCGCATCGTGATCGCCGTCGGCAACGACGCACAATGGAAGTCGACCTGCGTTGCACTTGGTCTGACGGACCTCGCGAGCGATCCCGCGCTGGAGACGAACGCCGGGCGTCTCGCGCAGCGCGATCGCGTCGTGACCGCCATCGCGGATCGCCTCGAGACCGCGGAAACGACCCACTGGTTAGGCGCGTTATCCGGCGCAGGTGTGCCGTGCGGTGTTGTTCGCTCAGTGAAGGAAGCACTGGCCGAAATTCCGGGAAGCCCTGTGACCGGCATCACACCATCAGTGCCTGGAACGGTCCGCCGGCGCCCCCCAAAGCTGGATGAACACGGCGCGCTGGTTCGCAGCGAGGGGTGGGGCGCCTTCACCCGGACCCCCTGATGCCCGCGAAAGACCGATCCTGTTACGCTGCGGGCCAGGAATCGTCTACATGGCGTGACAACGCATGCCGTTTCGCAGCCCGGTGTTACGGGACTATCAAGAGGTGGGCGTAAGGATTATGATGCTGCCGTGAAATCGACGGTGCCCGCCGATCAGGTAGACCAGGTTGACGCGGATCAGGAGATCATCGCTCGAGTGCTTTCGGGCGATCGTGATGCCTTTTCCATCCTCATCCACCGTTACTCCGATCCGCTGTTCCGGCACGCGCTCGGGATGACCGGAAGCCCCGACGTCGCGGAAGACATCTTGCAGATGTCCTTCATCAAAGCCTACAGCCATTTGGCTGAGGTACGAGGAAGGTTCGATGCCTGGGTGTTCCGCATCGTGGCCAACGGTTGCAAGGACTGGCTGAAAAACATTCGTCGGACGCACCTGAGTTACGACGAAGATGACCAGCCAACCGGTTATGCAAATCCCGAGGAAGAGCTGGACCTGACGGAACTGCGATCTGATCTCGATCGTGCGTTACAGACCCTCCCGGTCTCATTACGGGAAGCATTCGTCATGAAACATGTCGAGGGTCGTTCGTACGAAGAGATGGCAGAGCTACTGAGTACAACGGTGGGGGCACTCAAAATGCGCGTACATCGTGCACGTGAGGCGCTCCAGGCACTATTAGAGGAGAAATACGCGTGAACCTGGATGATATGTACGAGCCGAATCGGCGCGATGAGGCTGCCCGAGAGGGTGGCAAGCAGTCGGGCGAGAACAATGCCCCACTGGCGGATCGTGAGGTACCACTGCCTCCGGTCGCAACGCTGGATCATGTCCATCGCTGGCTCGACGGCGAGGCTCCGGAGCCGACGGGACTGCGTGGTGAGCAGGCGCGCTCGCTGGAGTTCTGGCACCGCATGGAAGAGGAAACCGACCGCCGCCGGCGCGTGGTGACTCCTCCGTACCTTGCGGACCGGATCATGGCGGCGCTGCCGCAGACCGCTTCCGCGACGGCGATCGCGCCGTGGTGGAAGAAGGACATGAACCTGTCACCGGCGGCCGTCGTGGCCCTGGCCGTGGGCGCGTTTTCGCTCGGGCTGATTGCCATGAGGCTGGTGACGGGCTGACCGCCCGACCTGCCTAACAAGTTGAATCGCCGCCCCGAAAGGGGCGGCGTTTCCTTTTACGGGTAAACGGGTAAACGGGTAAACGGGTAAACGGGTAAAACGGCAAGGGGTCCCGCCGCTCGCGGACCCGCTTACCCGTTTACCCGTCTACCCGACTTGTTGCGGCACGCCTACACCTGACGAGCTCCTCTTTGTCGGGGCATCCCACCGGCCTCGTGTCTCCTTAACGGCGCGGGACGTCCCCCGTCTTATGTCCGTGCGGACGGGAGGGGCGCACGACTCGCCGCCACGCAAAATGGATGTTTTCTTTCCCGCAGTGACGGTGCGCGACCGTCACGGGGAGCCCACTTTTGAAATGGTGATGACGATGATGCGGAAGACATTCCTCACTGTCGCGGCGTTCGGACTCATTGGCCTCGGCGCCTGTTCGACAGACCCGGTCGCGCCCAATGATTTCCTCGCGGAGAGCGACGCGATCGACCTGATGGCGGATTACGAGTTCAGCAGTGCCGCCGTGATCGATGGCGCAGGCATCGGCGCTGCGCGCCTGCCGGCCGAATTACAGCTGACGGCTGAGCAGAAGGCGGAGATCGCCGCCTTGCACGACGCGTTCAAGGCGGAACACGAGGACGAACTCGCCGAACTTCGCGAAATAAATGCCCAGATTCGACAGCTGCGCCGTTCAGGCGGATCCCGGGAAGAAGTGCATGCGCTCATGCAGGAGGCGCGCGCCATTCTCACCGGACTCGCTGACGACTTCACGGCACTGCAGGAAGCGATCTGGTCGGTCTATACGGCCGAACAGAAGGCCTGGATCGAAGCGCACAAGCCAAAGATGTGTGGCCGGAACGGTCCTCCGCAGTTGACCGACGAGCAGATCGCGCAGATCCGCACCCTGAAGCAGGCATTCGCGACAGCGGTCGCCGATGAGCTGGCAGCGATCAAGGCTGCACACCAGGAAGCCCGTGCCGCCAGGCAGGCCGGCGCGACCACCGAGGAAATCCGCGCGATCCTGGCCGGCGTAAAGGACGAAATGGAAGCCGTCCGTCAAGCAGAGGTCCGGCTCCACGAGGCGATCATGGATGTGCTTACACCGGAACAGCGCGCGAACTGGTGCATCGTGCGCCAACGCGTAGCACCGGGGCCGGGAAGGCCGTGACATAACGAGCAAGCAGGAAGCAGGAAGCAGGAAGCAGGGAATGAACGAAGCGGTTGGAATCTTGAGGGCCCGAGGCGTTAGCCGCGGGCCCTTAGTCCTCCCCTGCTTCCTGCTTCCTCCTTTCTGTAATTACAGATTCACCTGCTGCACCTGCCTGACATCCGAGACCGCGCGCAGCTCCTTCAGCACCTCCTCGGTCGCCGGTCGGTCAATCCGGATTAGCGAGAGCGCATCGCCACCAGCATCACGCCGCGCTTGCTGGTACTCGTCGACAAAGTGACCCGCCTTGGCGAGCGCTGCCCCCACCATCCCGATCACCTGCGGAGAATCGGCATTTCGCAGCACCAGCAATGTGCCGCGCGGCGTCACGCTCACCGTGTAGTCGTCCACCTGCACGATCCGTTCGTGCGTGTCTCCCAGCAACGCACCGGCGACGCGCGCCGTGCCGGCATCACTCGAGACCCGGATCTCCACCACCTCGGTGTAGGGCACCGGCGATTCCTGCTGCATCTGGTCCACACGGATCCCCCGGGACTGCGCCAGGCGCGTCGCATTCACGACGTTCACCGCTCCTCCCGAGACGTGGGTGAGCGCGCCGGCGATGGCCGCAGCGGTGATCACGCGCAAGCCATTGGGATGTGAACCGGAGTACCGGATCTCCATGCTGCGCAGGGGGCCGCCGGCAATCGCGGCGCCTAACGTGCCCAGTCGCTGCGAGATGTCGAGGATGGGCCGCACCCGCTGCACGTCGACACCGCCCAGGCTCGGTGCATTCACGGCGCGCGACAGGTCGCCGTCCGCCAGGGCGGCCCGGACGGCGCTGGCGATTTCGATGGCCACGCTGTGCTGGGCCTCGGAGGTCGAGGCGCCCAGGTGCGGCGTCAGGACCACGTTAGGCAGCGACCGGAACGGATGATCCGCGGGAAGTGGCTCGACCTCGAACACGTCGAGCGCGGCTCCCGCGACGTGTCCGGACGTGAGCGCCGCCAGCAGCGCCGACTCGTCCACGACGCCGCCGCGGGCGACGTTCAGGATCAGCACTCCGCGCTTCATGCGCGCAATCTGCGCCGCACCGATCAGGTTTTTTGTTGCATCGGTGAGCGGCACGTGCGCCGAGATCACGTCCGACTGCTCGAGGACATCGTCAATCGTCGCGGTCTCCACGTCCAGCATCCGCGCCCGTTCCGCGTTCAGGAACGGATCGTGCACCAGCACGCGCATCGCAAACCCGCGCGCGCGGCGCGCAACCTCGCCGCCGATGCGCCCGGCCCCGATGAGCCCGAGCGTCTTGCCATGCAGTTCGGTGCCGGTGAAGCTCTTCTTGTCCCATTCGCCGGCTTTCATCGACCGGTCGGCACCGGGCACCTTGCGCGCCAATGCGAGCAGCAGGGCCATGGTGAGCTCCGCCGCCGAGATCGTGTTCCCTTCCGGCGCCGTAAGAACGGGAATCCCGCGTTCCGTCGCCGCTTCGACATCGATGGTGTCGACGCCCACACCGGCGCGCCCAATCGCCTTGAGACGGTCGGCGCGCGCCAGGGACTCCCTCGTTATGCGCGTGGCACTCCGTACCAGCACGGCGTCGGCGTCGGCGATGGCATTGGCAAGGTCATCGCCCTTGAGTCCGGGCCTGTTGATCAGCTCGAACCGCGGGTCGTCGCGCAACGGTGCCAGCCCATCGATCGAGATGGCGTCAGCGACGAGGACACGGAACCGGCCGGCGGTGGTCATGACGCGAGCACCCCGTCGAGGACGTCGAGCAGGACGTCGAGCTCGTCGACCGTGTGTTCTCCCATGTGGCCGATGCGGATCATCGCATCTTTCGCGTCACCATAGCCGGGTGTGATGACGAAGCCCCTGGCTTTCATCGCCGACACGATTTGCGGCCCCGTCTTGCCGGCGGGCGCGGAGATACAAGTGACCGCGGGCGAGCGATATCCCTCCGGCGCCAGCACGCGAATTTCGCGACCCTTGTTTCGCTGTTCTTCCACCCAGCTCCAGGTGCGCTTCGCCATGTCGGCATGCCGCGCCCAACGCGCCTCGATCCCTTCGTTCATCATCTGCTCGAGCTGCGCATCGAGCGCGTAGAGCAGCGATACGGCGGGGGTATTCGGCGACTGATGTTTCGTCCACGACGAATGGATTTCGAGCAGGTCGAAGTACAATCCGCGCATCTTGCTGGCCTTGGCGCGTTCCATGACGCGTTCATTGGCCGTGCAGAAGGCCAGCCCCGGCGGCAGCGCGATCGCCTTCTGCGACCCGGTCAGCACATAGTCGAGGTCCCACGCGCTGCACTCGATAGGCGCCGCCGCCATGCTCGACACCGTATCGATGACCATCACCACGTCGCCTGACGAGTGCGCGACTTCCGTCAGCTCGCGAATCGGATTCAGGACGCCGGTCGACGTCTCGGAGTGCACGACCGACACGACATCGTACTGGTTTCCCAGGCTTGCCTGCTTCTTCAGGGCGTCAGCCAGCATGTCCGGCGTGTGCGCCGCGCCGAACTCGATCTCGAGTTTGTCGCAGACGATGCCGGAGTTCACCGCGGCCTTGTGAAAGCGCTTGCTGAACGCCCCGTTGATCAGGCACAGGAGGCGTGACTTCACGGCATTGCGAACGCCGCCTTCCATGAGTCCCGTGGCGGACGACGTCACGGTGAACACCGGCTGGGAAGTACGGAACACCTTCTGCAGCCGCTCGTCGATCCGGGCCATCATCGTCTCGATCTCAGAGCCGCGATGACTGATCATCGGCCGCGTCATCGTGGCCAGGATTTCAGGCTTTACTTCGGTTGGACCAGGAAGAAAGAACTTTCCAAAAGACATGGGATGTCGGAGGGCGGATGGGGGATGTCGGATTGCTGATGACTGCGATGGCGATAGCACTTGTGTACCGCTCAAGCTGAAACTGAAATACGCGCCCGGGACGCCTATCTGCAATCAGGGGAATGAACACACGCTACCGCTGGCAGACGCGATTATCGGCCATCTGTCATCGGCCAGCCCCCATCTAGAAATGAATCGCCCGTCCCAGAACGCTGAGCGCCGCTTCCTTTACGGCTTCGGATAGCGTGGGGTGTGAGTGCACGGTGATCCCCAGGTCTTCGGCTGCGCCACGGTACTCAAAGGCCAGCACGACTTCGCTGATCAGTTCCGAGACATTCGGTCCGATCATGTGACAGCCGAGCAGCTCATCGGTCTTCGCGTCGGCAATGAACTTCACGAAGCCGGACGCTTCTCCCATCGTTCGGGCGCGTCCATTGGCTGTGAATGGGAACTTCCCTGTCTTGTATTCGCGACCCGACTCGCGCACCTCACGTTCGGTTAATCCCACGGTCGCGATTTCGGGCCAGGTGTACACAACCGACGGCATCGAGTGGTAGTGCATGTGCGCCGGATGCCCGGCGATCACCTCGGCGGCGATCACGCCTTCTTCTTCCGCCTTGTGAGCCAGCAGTTTCCCGCCAACCGCGTCGCCGATCGCGAACACGTCAGGCAGGCTCGTTCGCATCTGGTCGTTGACCGTGATCTCGCCGCGCGCTCCGAGGTCCAGTCCGAGAGCGCCGGCATCGATGCCCGAGAGGGACGGCTTGCGTCCCACCGATACGAGCACGTGCGTCGCATCGAGCGTTCGTGCTTGTCCCTCGCGCTCGATATGCACAACGATCCGATCGTCAGCAATATCGGCTCCCGTCACGCGCGTACCGGCGTGGAACTCGAGACCCTGGCGGCGGAAGACACGCTCGGCCTCCTTCACCACGTCGTCGTCGGTGCCGGGGAGGATCGTCGGCATCATCTCAACGACCGACACTTTCGCGCCGAGCCTGCGCCACACCGAACCCAGCTCGAGCCCGATGACACCGCCGCCAATGACCACGAGGTGGGACGGCACTTCAGCGAAGGTCAGTGCGCCGGTGTTGGAGACGATGCGCTTTTCGTCGAAGCGGAGGAACGGGAGTTCGACAGGCACCGAGCCTGTCGCAATGATGACGTGCCTCGCCTTGAGCTGGAGATTGCCTCCCTCGTTCAGCGCCACGTCAACGACGTTTTCCTTGAGCAACCGGCCGTGGCCTTTCAGCCAGGTGACCTTGTTCTTGCGGAAGAGAAACTCCACGCCGCGCGTGTTCTGCGAGACGACTTCGTCCTTGCGGCGAAGCATCTGGTGCAGGTCAAGCCGCAAGCCGTCGACGCCGATGCCATGCTCATGTGCGTGGAGCCGGGCGAATTCGAAGTGCTCGGATGACTGCAGCAATGCCTTGGACGGGATGCAGCCGACGTTCACGCACGTTCCGCCCAGTGTAGAGGCGGACTCGACGCAGGTGGTCTTCAGTCCAAGTTGAGCGGCGCGGATCGCGGCGACGTAGCCACCGGGACCGCCACCGATCACGACAACCTCGGACTCTTGCTGCTCAGTTGGGGCGCCTTCGACAGTCACGGAGGCCAGGGGATGGGGAGCGAAAAAATAGCGGGTGTGACCGCCGAAGGCGACCACACCCGCTCCCCCACCGCGTAGGTACGCGGTGCCCCAGTTTTACGCAGCTCGCGAGACCTTCTCGGCGCGAGTCGCGGTGAATCTTCCGTTACGAAGTGTCGTTCTCCAGTTATAGCGCCGCGTGTGAAATGTTCCCGCGAGGCGACTCTGTTCGGTGCACCCTTCAAGCACGGTGACAACCATCGCGCCTTCGGACGGATCGAAATACGGTCCGATCAACCCCACGAACGCGTGTTCACTCGCTTCGAGCAGACGCATGCCGGACGCAATACCGGTCGGGGTGGTAAAGAGGAACACCTGGCCCGGCACGTAGTGATCGATTGATTCCCGTTCCAGGTTGAACGATTCCGCCGCGCCGTGCGCGTCGGTCATTCGGCCGCGCCATGATCCAGCGAGCGCGGCGACCACATCCGACATGGTGCCGGTGCCTGGCGCTTCAATTGGCAGTACGTCAATCGCAGTCTTCATAGGTCGCTCCGTCGGCAGTCACTACGAACCTGCTTCAGGAAAGTGTCAGTCGGTGAGGTCTGAGACCTGCTCTCTCATCGCGTTGACCATTTGATGCCGCAACCCCTGAAAAGGTTTACCGGCAACGTTGCGAGTTGGATGCCGCGTGCGCGCGGATGTTAAGGAGTTGCCCGGTAAAACAGACGGGCCGTTCCCGAATGGGACCGGCCCGTGACTGTGCCGTGACAGGCCGTCTCAGTCGATGACCATCAGCGCCGGATCTTCCATGAGCTCCTTCACCCTAACGAGGAAGAGCACCGCCTGCTGCCCGTCGATGATCCGGTGATCGTACGACAGCGCGACGTACATCATCGGCCGGATCTCGACCTTCCCGTCGATCGCCACCGGGCGGTCCTGGATCTTGTGCAAGCCGAGAATGCCGGCCTGCGGGAAGTTGATGATCGGCGTGGAGACGAGTGAGCCGAACACGCCGCCGTTGGTGATGGTGAACGTGCCGCCGGTCAGGTCGTCCATGACCAGCTTTCCGTCACGCGCCCGCTTTGCCACCTCGACGATGTCCTTGCCGATCTGCACCATGCCTTTCCGGTCGGCGTCCTTGATGTTGGGGACCACGAGACCGGCATCCGACGCGACGGCGATGCCAAGGTTCACGTAGTGGTGATACACAATGTGGTCCCCATCGACGCGCGCGTTCACGACCGGGAACTGCTTGAGGGCCATGCACGCGGCGCGCACGAAGAAGGGCATGAACGAGAGCCGCACGCCCTGTTCCTTCTCGATGCGTTCCTTGACGCGTCCACGGAGCGACTCGACTGCCGTCATGTCGATCTCGTTGAACGTCGTTAGGTGCGCCGTCGCGTGTTGCGACTCGAGCAGGTGCTCGGCGATCCGCTTCCGGCGCGTGGACATCTTCTCGCGCGTCTCCCGCGTGCCGTTGTTCGCGGCGGCTGGAGGCGACGTCGGCGCGGCGGGTGCCCGCGGTGTTGGGGGTGCGGAGGGTGCTGGCGGTGCGGAGGGTGCTGGGGGTGCCGGGGGTGCTGCTGTCGACGCGGCCGATGTGGTGCGACTCACGTGCTCTACCACGTCAGGCTTGCTGACAACGCCGCCGCGACCCGTGCCCTGCACAGTGCGCAGATCGACACCCTCTTCGGCCGACATCCGGCGCGCGGCCGGAGAGGCACGGACTTCTTCGGGCGCCTGAACTGGCACGGAAGAAGACGCAGGCGTCGGCTTCGCTTCCACTGCGGGACGCGATTCGGGCGCTGGGGTTGCCGGAGCGGGAGGGGGAGGCGATGCGGCCGGAGCGGATGCCGCGGGCTTCACCGTCGCCGATTCATCCAGCTCGCCGAGCAACGCGCCAAGGGCGACCACGTCACCTTCCTGGTGCGCGCGCCTGACGAGTACGCCGCTGGTTGTCGCCGGAACCTCGACCGTTACCTTATCCGTTTCCAGCTCGACGATGGTTTCCCCGGCCGTTACTGCCTCACCCTCGCGCTTGAGCCAGCGTGAGATCGTGGCTTCGACGATGGATTCACCAAGCGGTGGAACCTTGATCGGGATCATTCCGGGAGATTCGTTGCGGGGAGTCGCGCGACGCAGCGATGGCACCGCGGGCGCCGGTGAATAATAACAGGAGAGGGTGGTGCGAGCGCTCACGATCGATGCGCACGGCGGACTTGAACAGTTGCGTTTTCGCGAGGACGTCGTGGAGCCGATGCTATCGGCGCCGACCGACGTTCGGGTGCGATTGCGCGCGGCCGCTCTCAACCACATCGACCTCTGGACCGTGCGCGGCGTGCCCGGGGTCCAGATCGTTCCGCCATGGATCCTCGGCGCGGACGGTATCGGCGTGGTCGACGCGGTGGGACCCGGCGTGACACGCGTCACCGTCGGCGACACGGTGATGATCAACCCAGGCATCAGCTGCCGGACCTGCGAGTACTGCCTCTCCGGCGACAATCCGCTTTGCCTGAAGTTCGGCGTACTTGGTGAACATCGGCCAGGGACACTCACCGAACTCGTGGTCATCCCCGAGGCAAACGTGCGCTCGGTGCCCGCCACCACACCTCCTGAATCCGGAGCTGCATTTTCATTGGCCGCACTCACGGCGTGGAGAATGTGCGTCACGCGCGCCCGCGTGGGTCCGGATGATGAGGTCCTGATCTGGGGGATTGGCGGCGGCGTGGCGCAGATGGCTCTGGCGATCTGCAAAGCTCGTGGCGCGCGCACATGGGTGACCTCGGGAAGCGATGAGAAGCTGGAGCGGGCCCGCGCGCTTGGCGCCGACATGCTGTTGCGCCACGGCCCCGGCATCGACATCGGCCGCGAGGTGCGCGCGCAGACCGGCAAGCGCGGCGTCACCGTCGTCGTCGATACCGTGGGGACCGCCACCTGGACTCAGTCGTTAGGCGCACTTGGCCGCCGCGGCCGTCTGGTCACGAGCGGCGGAACGTCGGGCCACGTCGTCGAAACAGATGTCCGCCGGCTGTTCTGGAATCAGTGGACGATCATGGGCTCCACGATGGGAAGCGATGCTGAATATGACGTTGTCATCGCAGAATTCATCGCGGGCCGGCTCACCCCGGTGATCGACTCCGTCCACACACTGGAACGTTCAGCCGACGCCTTGGCTCGGCTCGAGAGCGGCAAGCAGTTCGGCAAGGTCGTCGTGAGAATTTCTTGAGCCGCCGGGTGCGTAGAGGGGGAATAGGGGTCAACAATTAGGGGTCAAAAACAATTAGGGGTAAAACAATTAGGGGTCAGACACCTAGCTCGAACGATTAGGGGTGAACGATTAGGGGTCAGACACCTATCTCGCGGATTAGGGGTCAGACACCTATCTCGAACGATTAGGGGTCAGACACCTATCTCGCGGAACCACCTCCTCGACCGCCGAGCCTTTGCGACATAGGTGTCTGAACCCTGAGATAGGTGTCTGACCCCTAATTGAGTTCCTCGACCGCCGAGCCTTTGCGGGATAGGTGTCTGACCCCTAATTGCACGCTCCGCATCCTTTACCACATGAAATTCCCGCTTACGACCCGGTACTCGGATTACGACACCAAGGGGCACGTCAACAACGCGCTCTACCTGACGTACTTCGAGGCGGCGAAGCACTTGCTCTGGCGCGAGGCGTGGAAGCAAAACCCGGATCCGCCGTTCGTCGTCGCCGAGGCTACGGTCCGCTTCCTGTCGCCGGCGATGATTGGAGATCCGCTGGAAATCGACATTTCGACGAAGGAGATCCGGACGCGTTCCTGGATCTGGCAGTTCCGGATCACTGATGCGCGCGACGGGCGAGCCGTCGCTGAGGGAAGCACCGTGCAGGTTTATTACGACTACACGAAGCGCCAGGCGGTTCCCATTCCCGACGACGTCCGCGCGCTACTCGAGTCAGGCAAGCCTGAAGACGCAAAAACGTGACCGACGCGAGTCAATACACGCCCGACGAAGAGCGAGTCATTCGCGACGCGGCTCGGCGAGGCGAAAAGCCGGCCTGCCCACGCTGTGCCACAACCCTGACACCGCGCGACATAGGAGGCGGATCGTTCGGCCTGGGGTACGCGCGTCGCCGGGAATGGCTGATTTGCCCGTCTTGCCGTCGAAGCGTGCTGTTTGATCGAAAAAGAGGCACAAGAAACTAGGCAGGGGCCAGGGACCAGAGTCCAGAGGGCGCATTCTTCGGGCCTCTTGCCTCTGGCCGCTGGCCTTTGTGTCATAGATTTCAAGCGTGCAAGATTTCCCCCAGGACCCGTCCCTGACATTTGTCGAACGACTGCGAGACACGTTCTCGCAATTGGCGGACGTGATTCCCGCCATGCTCGGCGCGCTCATCATCCTGTTCGCCGGCTATTTGCTCGCAAAGCTCATCGAGCAAGGCACGGAGCGGCTTCTCCATCGCATCCGTCTCAACCAGGCGCTCGAACGCGGCGGCGTCATGGATGCAGTGGAGCGGGGTGCCTCGCACTTCAATCCAACCAAGGTCATCGGCAAGACGCTGTTCTGGATCATCATGTTCGCGGTGCTCATGGTCGCCGCGACCGCCCTTGGCATGGAGTCGTTGACCGCCGTCTTCACGGAACTGGTCAGCTACCTGCCAAGTCTCATGTCGGCGATCGTGATCCTGATCGTGGGAATTGTGCTCGGGCGCTTCACGGGCGGCTTGATCATGGCGTCCGCCGGTGCCGTGCAGGGGGCCCCCACGCTGGCGCGCGTCGGACGGTTAGGCGTCGTTATGCTTTCGGCGTTCATGGCGCTGCAGGAACTCGGCGTCGGCACGGAGATCGTCACCACAGCGTTTGCGATACTCTTTGGCGCGGTCGCCTTCGGTCTCGCGCTGGCGTTTGGACTGGGCAATCGCGATTTGGCCGGCCGGATCACGCGTGAATGGTACGAGCGGTATCGCGCCGAGCGCGAAGCCATCGAGCGCGACGTGGCCGAACGGGAGCTCGAAGAAGACGCGGAGTTTGCTCGTACAGATCCAGAACAGCTCGAAATGATTCCGTCCGGACAGACTGCTGAAATCCGGACTGACGAAGCTTTTGTTGAACGCCGGTAGAACCGCTAACGACGAGACGCATCATGACCGCGACTGAAAACTTGGTGATTGGAGCACCCGCTTCGCTGGAAGAACAATGGATGCCATTCACCTCGAACAAGGCATTCAAGCAGGCGCCGCGTCTGCTGGGGTCGGCGCAGGGGATGCATTACACGTCGCTCGACGGTCGATCGATTCTCGACGGGTGTGCAGGGCTCTGGTGTGTCAACGCCGGTCATGGTCGCGAACCGATCGTACGCGCGATTGCAGAAACGGCGGCGAACCTGGATTTCGCGCCGTCGTTTCAGATGGGTCATCCGATCTCGTTCATGCTCGCGACGGAGCTCGCGAAGCTGATGCCTGGCGATATCGACCATGTCTTCTTCGCCAACTCCGGATCAGAGGCCGTGGACTCGGCGCTCAAGATCGTGCTGGCGTATTGGCGCTCACGCGGCCAGCCCGAACGCGTGCGGTTTGTCGGTCGTCAGCGCGCGTACCACGGCGTGGGGTTCGGCGGGATTTCCGTAGGTGGGATTCCTTACACGCGCGCCGCGTTCGCCGCGCAGCTGCTCCCACAAGTTGATCACCTGCCGCATACGCACGGCATCAGCGAGAATTTCTTTTCGCGCGGACAGCCGCAACACGGGGCGCACCTTGCCGACGAACTGGAGAACATCGTCGCACACCATGGGGCGGAGACCATCGCGGCCGTGATCGTTGAGCCGGTGGCTGGTTCGACCGGTGTACTGGTCCCGCCGGTGGGTTACCTGGAACGGCTACGCGCGATCTGCGACAGGCACGGCATCATCCTGATCTTCGACGAAGTCATCACCGGCTTCGGCCGGTTGGGCGCACCGTTCGGTGCACAGCGGTTCGGCGTTACGCCGGACATGATGACGGTCGCCAAGGGCATAACGAACGGCGCGGTGCCGATGGGCGCCGTCGGCGTCCGCCGCGAGATCTACGAGAGCGTCGTCAACGCGACGCAAGCCGGGATCGAATTCTTCCACGGCTACACCTATTCCGGTCACCCGTTGGCCAGCGCCGCGGGCCTGGCCACACTCAAGGTCTACCGCGACGAAGGCTTGTTCGAGCGCGCTGCCGAACTCGCGCCGTACTGGGAAGACGCCGTGCACTCGCTGAAAGGCCTGCCTAACGTCATCGACATCCGGAACCTGGGCCTCGTCGCGGGCGTGGAGCTCGAGTCCCGCGAGGGGAAACCGGGAGCCCGCGGACTCGACGCGCTCATCAACTGCTTCAATGAAGGGCTGCTGATTCGCGTGACGGCGGACATTGTGGCGCTGTCGCCGCCGCTGATCATTGAGAAGCAGCAGATTGACCAGCTCATCGACGTGCTCGGTGGCGTGCTGAAGGAACTTCAATAGGTCGCGGGTCGCGGGGCGGTCCCCGCAAGCCAGACGTGAGGAGGTGGACAATGCGACGTTCGCACTGGATCACGGCGCTCTTCGTCGCGACGAACCTCGCCGCTGCGCAGGAAAAACCGCAGCCGCTTCCGGCGGTACCGGTCACTGCAGAGGTGGAACTCGTAAGGAACGCGAAGCTCCGTGAGTTCGACCGTCGGCGGAGCATGGGTCATGGACGTTTTCTCACCGAAGCGGATCTCGAGAAGGATCAGTATCGGCAACTGAGCGATGTTCTGAAGAAGCTTCCGGGCATGTTGATGGTGCGTGCGAAGCGCGCCAGTGGTGTGAGTCCGTCCGCGGTGTTTGTCGTAAACGCACGGGGTACAGCCACCCTGAACCTCGAGTCCCCGATCTTCGGAAAGAACTGCCCCGTCGGTATATGGCTCGATGGTGTCCCGATGTATCGCGGTCTCGACCGCAGCGTAGTCAAGACGGCCTTTGGCAGCGGTGTGAGCAGCGGTGGCGGGGGAGGCGGCATGTCTGAGCCGCCGTTCGACATCAACAGCATCACGACCGACCAAGTCGCAGCGATCGAGTTCTATGCAGGCCCAGCCACGATGCCCGCAGAGCTGAACGCGACGCAAGGAACGTGTGGGGCGCTGGTGATCTGGACGAAGTGAAGGGTGATGAGGGTGCGGCCGTGAACCCCATGCACCCTACTTCAACGTCGGCATCCTGAATTCTGCGCCGGACGATGGCTCCGAAGGCCATCGCGACGTCACCGTCTTCAGCTTCGTGAAGAACCGCACACCATCCATCCCGTGCTGGTTCTGGTCGCCGAACGCGGACTGCTTCCACCCGCCGAAGGAATAGAACGCCAGCGGTACGGGGATCGGGATGTTTACGCCGACCATCCCGGCCTGGACCCGGTCGGCAAACTCGCGGGCCGTGTTGCCGTCGCGGGTGAAAATGGATGCCCCGTTGCCGAACGGGTGACCGCTCACGATGCCTAACGCTTCGGCGAAGGTACCGGCGCGTACCATGCATAACACCGGCCCGAAGATCTCCTCCTGGTAGATGCGCATCGACGTCGTCACGTGGTCGAACAGGCAGCCACCGAGGTAGAACCCTTTCTCGTGGTCGTCGATCGTCAGTCCCCGGCCATCAGCCACGAGATCTGCACCTTCCTCCACGCCCAATGCCACGTACGACGCGACCCGCGCACGGTGCTCCGCGGTGACCAGCGGCCCCATGTCCGCCGACGGCATGTGGGAAGGACCGATACGCAGTCCGGCCACGCGCGTCGCCAGCCGCGCCCGGAGCTCCTCGGCGGTGCTTTCGCCGACCGCGACAGCGACAGAAATCGCCATGCAGCGCTCGCCGGCCGAGCCGTAGGCCGCACCCATCAGGGCGTCGACCGCCTGGTCGAGATCCGCGTCAGGCATGACCACGAGGTGATTCTTGGCGCCACCCATGGACTGGACGCGCTTCCCGTGCGCTGCCGCGGTCGCGTACACGTGGCGTGCGATGGGCGTCGACCCGACAAAGGAGATCGCCTGGATATCGGGATGAACCAGCAGCCCATTCACCGCTTCGGCGTCGCCGTGCAGCACGTTCAGCACGCCCTTCGGTGCGCCCGCTTCCAGCAGCAGCTCGCCGAGACGTACGCCGCAGGAGGGATCCTTCTCCGACGGCTTCAAAATGAACGCGTTTCCGCAGGCGATTGCCGGTGCGAGCATCCACAGCGGCACCATCGCGGGAAAGTTGAAGGGGGTGATCCCGGCGACCACGCCTAACGGCTGGCGCAGCGAATACATGTCCACTCCCGTCGAGACACCGGGGGAAAACTCCCCCTTCATCAGGTGCGGTATCCCACAGGCGAACTCCACGACTTCGATGCCGCGCTGTACTTCGCCGCGCGCGTCGTTGAGCACCTTCCCGTGTTCATTGGCGATCAGTGTGGCGAGCTCGGTGGCGTTCGACTCCAGCAGCTCCCGAAAACGGAACATCACGCGAGCGCGCCGCAGGGGCGACCAGCTGGCCCATTCGGCAAATCCTTTTGCGCCCGAGGCAACCGCGTCATTGATGTCGAGCGCCGAGGCAAGCGGCACGACACCGCTCTGCGTTCCAGTGGATGGATTCCAGACCGGCGCGACGCGTGTTCCGCTGCCGAGTTCGAACTCGCCATGAATGAAGTGCGGGATCATGGCGAGTCGCGGCGGACCTTCGTCCTCCGCAAACGTCCCTGTTGTGGATACCGGGCTCACTGCCATCGTGGGCTCCTCTCGTGGAGCCCGAAACGTACAGCGGGTGGAACCGGGTCGCAGGCTCAGCGACTGATGACTACTCTCGCGTCCTCGGCGGCGATGGCTGACGCCGCGGCTTCCTGGAGGAGCCTCACGGTGGCCAGGGGCCAGCTCTGAACCCTTCCGTCCACGACTGCAGCCTGCTGGACCCCCACAGGCGTGTGATTGTAGATCCGCTGGAAGACTGTCATGGCGGCCAGATACGTCCCCATGGTGGACGGATGGAAGTCGTCGAAGGAGTACAACGGCAGTGTCGAGTCTGCGGCCCAGGCGAACTGCCACGCTTCACCGGCAGGGGCCAGGAGGCCACCGATCGCTTCGGCCGCGAGCCGATACGACTCCGTCACGTTCGGGAATTCGCTTTCCCGCTCCAGCTCCGGCCAGACACCGTACATCACCGCCTGGGCGCCGTTCTCGTCGATGAGACCCCCGAAATATTCCGCCCACTGAATCAGGCTTGCGCGGCTCGACGCCAGCGCCGACGGTCCCTGCTGCATAACGACGAAGTCCCACGACTCGTCTTCCAGCGCCCGCACGGCGATCCGGTTGTCGTAGTGATCCTCGAGCGCGAAGTTCGGGTAGGCGATCTGGTAGCAGTAGCATTGCTGCAACCCCGCCGAAAGCGCGAGCTGGGCGACGGTTCGTGGCAGGTCATTTTCGTACGTGAGGCTGTTGCCGATGAAGAGGACCTTGAGCGAGCCCTCCGGCGCCTCGGCGGCAGTGCCTAACGAGCATGCCGGGAGTGTGACCAGCGCGAGAATCCGGAGGAGCTTCATGGCTTGTAAATTCCGAGTCGGGGATCGTGAATCGAAGGGATGAATCGTAAGAGACGTGTACAGCAACGCACCACGAATGTGCTCAGAGGTGCGCCAAACAGGGTTGAACGACGGACCGACGTCGCCCCAAAACAGGCCCGAACAAGTGCCGAAAATGATGAGTCGCTCATGTCGCTTGTTGCGGCGTAGTACCGTCACGTTTGCGATGTCGACAAACGTCCAATTGACAACGACTTAGGTCAGGAAGTGACGATTGAT
>DASRPK010000096.1:0-9112 GCA_035646395.1 Gemmatimonadaceae bacterium
GCTCCACCTCGGCCGCATGAAGGACGCCGGGACGATGACGCCGCAGCAGGTGTCACTGGCCAAACGCAGCAATGTCTCCATGGCCACCGACGTTGCGCGCGAGGCGCGACGCTTGTTAGGCGCGGTTGGGGTCCTGGCCGAATACGCGGCCATGCGTCACATGGCGAACCTGGAGAGCGTGTACACGTACGAGGGGACGCATGACGTCCATTCCCTGGTCCTGGGCCAGGCGATTACCGGTTTGAGCGCGTTCACCTGAGCCTGATTCTGTGCGCTCACGAAGGCACGAGAGATTCATGAAAACTCTTGGAAAAACGATGAGACGGATCTCGCGAATTACGCGGAGAGGGCCCGCAACGATTTTGATCCGTACCATTCGCGTAATCCGTCCAATCGAAGTTCATTGGTTTTCATATCTCGCTTAGTGCCCTGTCGATAAGCGTCCGGAACGGTCGCGCCCGCTGGTTGGTTGACTCGCGTGGTCGCAGCGGTGTAAGAACCGAGGCCCTCACAATACGCATATGATCAGGACCGTTGTCCTTCCGGCATGCCTAACGCTGTTGTTGGCGAGCACCGCGCACGCGCAATCCGCTCCGGCGCGATGCGGCGTCGGTAGTCCCGCGGGCGAGCGGGGCTACGTCCCACTCCCCCGTGGTGATGTGTTCTGCCCGCTCGTGGCCGATCCGAAGGCCATCAGGTCCTTCGCGAGTTACCTTCGCCACGAGTCAGGCGACGACCTGACGGACGCTGAACTCGACATCACCTCGGTCGGCATCGGCGATTCGTTCGGGCTTGGACGCTGGACGGGGAGCAACGCCGGCGATGGCGTCCAGTTCTCGGCGACAGCCGGAGTCTTCGCGCAATTCGACCTGGGCACCGAGTCGTATGACCTGGTGAATTCAGACTTCATCGTGGGCCTGCCGTTGACGATCCGCCGCGGCTGGTTTTCAACGCGGCTTCGGCTGTATCACCAGAGCTCGCACCTCGGTGACGAGTACCTTTTGCGTGAACCGTTGGACCAGCGGGATCGCGAAAACATCAGCTTCGAGTCGCTGGAATGGATTCTCTCGGCGGACGGAGGTCCGCTGCGTGTGTACGGTGGCGGGGAGATGCTTTTCCGGCGTGAGCCCGAAGATCTGGAACGGTATGTCGCTCACGGCGGACTGGAGTTCCGCCCCCTGGCGCGCATCATTCCGCTCGGTTCGTTAGGCGGATTCCGCTTCGTCGCGGCCGGTGACGTGAAGTCGTCCGAGGAGCAGGACTGGAAACCGGCCGTCAGTGCCCGGGCTGGTCTCGAATACGACCGCGCCGGTGGCGAGGACGTGACCGCGCGACGTTATGGCATTTTCGCCGAGTTCTACACCGGCCCGTCACCCTACGGGCAGTTCTTCCGGGAGAAGGTGCGGCTGATGGGAATCGGAATTCACTTCGGGGGATTTTGAACTGCAGTTGATAAGCGCACAGCGCAAAGCACTGGCGGTGTATTGCATGCCAGGACTACGAGCCACCGTGACGCGCAGATTCGCGAGTGCCTATTTTCTTCGAGCCGGCAGGTTCTGGCCGCCCTGGTGAAGAATCAGGCCCGTCACCGTTCCCGTTGAATCGCTGGTGAACGTCAACTGAGCGTCTACGCCGCGCAGGAAGAACTGTGTCGGAGACTCGGCCAAGACAGCGAATTTCGGCTGCCCGGTCCCCTGCGCGAACAGCGCGCCTCCCTCGTAGGTGATGGTGATGCTGAAGGTCGGTGCGAGCACGTACTCACCCGGATACCGCTGGAGAATGTCCGGCGCGACGGTGACGGCGACACGCCGCTTCGGCAGCGGCGCCAGCGGGACGGCGGGATCGAGCAGGTGCAGCGCAATATCATCGACTCCGACGGCGCTGTTGGTGAGGACGACAACGCCGAGTCCCGTCGATTCGTCGTATCCGGCAAAACTCCGGTATCCGCCCGTGCCGCCATTGTGCCACACGATGGTGTGCCCGCCGGGCGTCCTCGTGCGGTGCCACGCCAGCCCGACCGAGACCTGCGGAACGGGACCCGGACGACGCATTGCGTGCGTGACCGCGAGAACACTGCCTAACGGCTTGCTGCTCGAATCGGCGTTGGCGCGCACGTACCGCAGCATATCGCTCAGCGTGGAACGCAGTGCACCCGCACCGGCGATCGCGGGCAGGTCCCAGAGCCCCTGCGGGTCGCCGACTTCGTTGTGCCCGGGCGCCAGCCGCGATCGAAGCGGCGGTGTCAACGCAATCCGCGTATCCCCCATCCCGAGAGGAGTGAGTACGCGCTCGGTGACGAGCGTCTCGAAATCCTTTCCGGCGCGATGGGCCAGTGCCTGTCCAAGGAGCCCCATGCCGATGTTTGAGTACTCGTATTGCTCGCCGATTCCGCGCGGCAGCGTGTAGCCAGCAAGGAATTCGTACATCATCGCGGTCGTGTAGGACGCGTACGGGTTCCGTGCGTCCGTGAGCCCCATGTTGCTCGGCATACGTGGCAACCCTGACGTCTGCGTTGCGAGGTCGAGCAGAGTGATCTGCTTGCCATCCCGCGCGGGAACGCGAGTGCCCGGGGGCAGATGTTTCACTACCGGGTCGTCGAGGGCGACCTCTTTTTTCGAGACCATGTCGGCAAGAATCGACGTGGTGAACGTCTTGGTGATCGAACCGATCTCGAACACCGTGTTCGCGTCGAACGGCGTGACGCCGGCTCGAGGCCCGTATGCTGTCACCTGCTGACGACCATCAGGCGTGACAAATCCGACTGCGATTCCCGCGAAGCGCCCGGTGTCGACGCGCGGCTTGATGATGTCACGGACGACGCTCTCCGCCGGGATGGTTTGCGCAGAGGCGAAGCATGGCGCCAGCGATAGCGAAAGAAGCGCGGGCAGAATACGCGCCGAATACCGCATCATGATCGTATCAGGATTGAGAGTTTCGTCTGGTCACGTTATGAAACGTGCGAACCTCGGGCCCTATCGTCCAGTGCGGCAGAAGCGGCACTCGCGCGTGCGCCGGGGTATGTTGCCTGCATTCCGACCCGAACGACGTGTCAAGGAGATCAGGCAATGACGAATCAGGTGAGATCGCTGGCGTTGGCGACACTGGCCATGGCGACCGTGGCTGGGCAAGGCGCCGCGCAGGGCGTTGATCCACGACCCGCCAACGGCGCCGACCAGCGGCCGGCGTTTCCCGGGCAGACTGACGCGCCCGAGCGGAAGCTCGACGTCAACTTCCAGGTACAAACGGTCGCCGACAACATCAACACCGGGTGGGCGCTGGCCTTCCTGCCTAACGGCAAGATGCTCGTGACCCAGCGTGGCGGTCAGTTGTTACTGCTCGGGCCTGACGGTGCGCGGGTCGAGGTGACCGGGCTTCCGCCCGTCGATGCGCGAGGGCAGGGAGGGTTGCTCGACGTCGCGCTCGATCCCGACTTTGCGACCAATAGCATGATCTACTGGAGTTTCGCCGAACCGAAGGACAGCGGCATGAACAACACCGCCGTGGCCCGCGCACGTCTCGTCGACGGAGCGTCACCGAGGCTCGAGGACGTGAGCGTGATCTATCACCAGGTCCCGGCGTTCAGGTCGACGGCCCATTTCGGCAGCCGGCTGGTATTCGCGCGTGACAAGACCCTCCTCGTGACGCAGGGTGATCGCTCGGCCACCGCAGGGCGCATGCAGTCGCAGAACAAGGAAAGCGGGATCGGGAAGTTCGTCCGGATCAATCGCGATGGTTCGATTCCGACGGACAATCCATTTGTGAATCAGCAGGGGGCGCGCCCCGAGCTGTGGTCCATTGGACATCGCAACGCTCAGGGCGCAGCGCTGCATCCTGCCACGGGCGAGTTATGGGCGGTTGAACACGGTACGCGCGGTGGCGATGAACTGAATATCGTTCGGAAGGGCAAGGACTACGGCTGGCCGACAATCGCCTACGGCATCGAATACCGCGGTGGGCGGATCACTGGCGATATCACCGCGCAGCCAGGGATGGAGCAGCCCATTTATTACTGGGATCCCGTGATCGCCCCCAGCGGAATGGCGTTCTACACCGCCGACCTGTTCCCGGCCTGGAAGGGAAGCCTCTTTATCGGCGGACACGGCACCTACGACCTGGTGCGGCTATCGCTCGACGGCGAGCGCGTGGTCGGTGAGGAGAGGCTGTTGAAGGACCTCGAACCACCGCCACGCGTGCGCGACGTGAGGCAGGGCCCCGATGGCGCGCTCTACGTCCTGACGGACAGCACGAGTGGCAAACTGCTGAAGCTCGTACCTCGTCGCTGAACAAGCATAAAGCGAAAGAGCGCCGGATCATCACGATCCGGCGCTCTTGGCTTCAGCATTCGACTACGGCTGCTTGGTTCCAGTGAACCGATAGCGCATAACGACTGAATCGGGCCTGTCGGCGAGCCTGATCATACCGTTCCCGGTGATCTGATTACCGGAGATCCGGGCGACGCCGGCGTCGGTAACCATTGCGCCGCCCGCCATGGGATCCTTGTAGGCGGCCATCGAATACATCAAGCTGTCGCCCGCAATCGTGTAAGTGCTCACCACGGTGTCATTGGGAGCAGCGCTCACCACCAGCCGGCAGGTTCCACCGCTACACATGTCGGTCCACGTGGCGATAACCGAGTCCGAGCCTTCGGCCATGAAGTTTCCTGCCCAGGTGCCGGCGACGTCAGCTTCCGTGAGCATCGGGGGTGCAGCAGCTGCCGCCGAGTCGGCGGGAGGAGTTTCGGACCCACCACAAGCAACGAGCAGCGGAACGATCAACAGGTAGCGGCGCATGAAGTCTCCTTGAGGGGACGCAACGAAAACCGGATTTCAGCACACGAAAGCTGTTTCAATCCGGCAACTAGTCAATCCATCGATTCCACATTGAATGCATTCCATGCTGTACAATGCTGTCCCAAAAAAAAAAGCGCCGGGTCCTCTTGAGAACCCGGCGTTGCGGACCTTAGCGTCGCGCGATCACGGCGTCCTCGTTCCCGCGAGGCGGTAGCGCATAAGGACGGAGTCGGGCTTGGCGGCAAGCGTGATGGTGCCCGTGCCCGCGACCTGATTCCCGGCTGGACGAGCGACCCAGTTATCCACGACCATTGCTCCACCCATCTGCTTGTCGGCATACGGTTGCGTGGTGCCCACGACGCTATCGCCCGCGATTGTGTACGACGAGATAACGGTATCGCCCGGGCTTTCCTGGCTCGTACCGCGGCAGGTGCCAGCAGCACAGACCTGAGTCCAATGAGCGACGACCGAGTCGGATCCTTGCGGCATGAGCGTGCCCGTCCACGTACCGGAAACGTCGGTGTCAGTCAACGCAGCCGGCGCTGCCGCGGCCGCGGAGTCGGCGGGAGGAGTTTCTGCCCTGGCACAAGCAGCAAGGAATGGAACGATCAGCAGGTAGCGTCGCATGGGGTCTCCGAGAGTGAGAAACGGGGAAACGCCGTAATCAGACCGTCCCGACGATACAGGATTACGGGCTCTGAGCGCCAGATCCGCGGTGTACCCTCCGGCGCATAATCAGGAAATGCCAGAACCATCGCGGCATGAGCTGCAACGCCAGGGCCGCAAGCTTATAGCCAATTCCCGGAATCACTACCACCGGCCGCCGCCTTCGAACAGCTCGCAGCGACGACGCCACGACATTTTCGGCATTCATCCACCACCAGCCCGGGACGCCCTTCTTGTTCATGTTCCCACGCTGGTGAAACTCGGTGTGCGTATAGCCAGGGCAGAGCGCCTGCGCATACACTCCCGTTCCGCGCAGCTCGAGCGCGAGACTTTCGGTGTAGACGCGTTGCCAGGTCTTCGTGGAGTTGTAGTTGACGTTCCCGGGGCTCGTCAGAAAGGACGCAACCGAGGAAACGTTGATGATCACGCCGCGGCGTCGACCGATCATGCTCTGGACAGCCGCTTGCGCCAGGCGATGCGCGGCGATGACATGAACGCGGAGCATCGCTTCCTGGTCTTCGCGGGAAGCACGTGCAATCGACCCGCGTGTACCGAACCCCGCGTTGTTCACCAGAAGGTGAATCGGCGCCTGGTCGATGCGATCAACTACCCGTGAAATGTCCTCATCTCGACTCAAGTCCGCCGCCAGCACCTCCGACTCGGCACCGAACAGGTCACGCAGTTCCGTGGCAAGGGCATCGAGTCGCTCCGCGTCGCGCGCGACAAGCACCAGGTCGTAGCCGAGGACCCCGAGCTGCCGCGCGAATTCGCGTCCCAGTCCAGCCGACGCGCCAGTAACAAGTGCAACCGGACGATCTGCTGACGTCATTCAGTTGAAAATAGGTGGCAAGTGCAGGGTCGGCGCACCTGTTGCGCGGGATGTTTCATTTGAAGACCCGGAAACTGGAAGCGGAGGACAGACTCATGGCCGACACGATGGACGAAATACGGGCGATTGTCGCCAGGTCGCTGGACTGGGAAGAAGCTCACGCGACGCTCGACAAGGCGGTGGCCAACTTCCCGGAGCATCTCCGTGGGAAGCGGCCGCCGAACTTTCCCCACTCGGGGTGGGAGTTGCTGGAACACATACGCATCGCGCAGGAGGACCTCGCCGATTTCATGGAACGGGCCGACTACCACCAGGTCAAATGGCCGGACGACTACTGGCCCAAGTCGCCCGAACCGCCGTCGGCCGCTGCGTGGGACGCCAGCATCGCTCAGGTCATCAAGGACCGCGATCACATCAAGGAAATCGCACAGCGACCCTCGATCGACCTGACCGCAAAGATCCCATGGGGCACAGGACAGACGTACCTACGCACAATCCTCGTGGCCGTTGACCATACCGCGTATCACGTGGGGCAGATTCTGGCGGTGCGGAAGCTGCTGGATGCGTGGCCGTGAGAGGGTGAGAGGGTGAGAGGGTGCGAGGGTGCGGAGGGTACGTTAGGTGCTACTGGGAGAGGCGAAGCGGGCGAACATGGCCTTCACGTCCTCCGGGATGCGGCGGGGTTTCATCGAATCCTTGTCGACGCTCACCACCGTGAGTGACCCGCTGGCGCGGTGGCGACGGTCGTCGGCCCGGTAGAACTCGAATCGCATCGTGATGGCGGTGTTGCCGATGCGTCCGTACCACGCCTGGATGATCACCTCTTCCTCGAGCGCGGCCGGCGAGTGGAACTCGAGGTGGAGTGCTTTGCGCGGGATCCACACGCCGCGCTCGAAGCGGAGCACATCGACTGGCAGTCCGCAGACCCGGCCCATCTCGCTCTCGGCGACGCCCATGAGCCGGATGTACGCGCCGTAGTAGACGATGCCCATCGGGTCGCTGTCGGACCAGCGGATGCGATCGCGTACCTCGAACGCGTTTGGCGGTGGCGCGTCGGCAAACTCGGGATGTCGGGACTTTGCCATCACGCGCGCTCCGCGGGTTCAGGGACGACGGCGGTCGCTTCGATCTCCACGACGGCACCGGGCTCCATCAAGGCTGATACTTCCACTGCAGTCATCGCGGGGAAGTGCGCGCCGACCACCTCGCGGTACGCCTCGCCGAGTGGCTTCGCCGCGTCAAGGTAGGCCTGGCGATTCGTGACATACCACGTGAGCCTGACGAGATGTTCGGGTTGTGCGCCATCCTCGGCCAGGATTGATACGATGTTCTGGAGCGCCTGACGAGCCTGTGTGGCGAGATCGCTGCCGGCAAGCTCACCACGTTCGTTCCACCCGATCTGTCCGGCGACGAAGATTTGACGGCCGCGCGCGGAAATGCCGTTCGCGTACCCGCGCGGTCGCGGCCACTCAGCGGGTTGCAGAATCTTGTGATTCACGAGGTCTCCACGGGAGGCGCTTGACCGAGGCTTGCCTCACCCAGGCTTGCCTGCTTGAGGCGGAAGCGCTGGAGCTTGCCGGTGTCCGTCTTGGGAAGCGCGGCCACGAACTCGACGTGACGCGGATACTTGTAGGGCGCGATGGTCGCCTTCACATGGTCCTGAATGGCACGCACGAGCGCCGCGTCCCCGTCACGCCCTGGTTTGAGGACAACGAAGGCCTTCACGGCCTGCCCGCGATCGACGTCAGGGACGCCAACGACCGCGCATTCGAGCACGGCCTCGTGCTGGAGCACTGCGGCCTCCACTTCCGGCGCGCCGATATTGTAGCCGGACGAGATGATCAGGTCATCGGTACGGGCCTTGAAGAAGACATAGCCATCGTCGTCCATCGTGACGGCGTCGCCGGTCAGGTTCCACCCGTCCTGCACGTACTCGAGCTGGCGGTCGTCATCCAGGTACCGACACCCGGTCGGGCCGCGCACGGCCAGGCGGCCCACCGCCCCGTTAGGCACCGGCTGGAGCGCGTCGTCGAGCACCGCAACCTCGTAGCCGGGCACTGCCCGGCCGATCGCTCCGTGTCGCACCTCGTCGCCGGCGGCGGCGATGAAGATGTGAATGAGCTCCGTCGCGCCGATCCCGTCCAGCATCTCGATGCCGGTGGCTTCACGCCATAACGTGCGCGTGGCGTCAGGCAGTGCCTCACCCGCTGAAACGCTGGTCCGCAGCGACCGCGTATCGAACCGGCCGGGCTGTTGCTGGATCAGGAGCGCCATCTGGCGATAGAACGTCGGGGCGGTAAACGTGATCGTGGCGCGTGTCGTCGCGATCGCTTCGAGGAGCGACTCGGGCGTTGCCCGTTCCAGTAACGCGGTGCTCGCACCCACAGACATCGGGAAGCACAGCAGCCCTCCCAACCCGAACGTGAACGCGAGCGGCGGCGTGCCGATGCAGATGTCGTCAGGCGCTATCCGAAGGACCTGGTGTGCGAAGCCGGTGCACATGGCCATCACGTCGCGGTGAAAGTGCATGCACCCTTTTGGCACACCGGTCGTGCCCGACGTGAACGCGATCAGCGCGACGTCGTCGCTGGCCGTGTCGCAGGCGGTGAAGGGCGACGAATACCGGCTGATCGCGTGTTCGAGGTCACCCGAGTCGCCACCCCACATCCGCGTGGCATCGACGATCGGCCTGCCGTGGGCGGCCGCCCAGAGTTCGTCATGCAGACGTGCGTCGCATAACGCGGCGTTGCAGTCTGCCCGCTCGATAATGACCTTCAACTCCCTGGAGCGCAGCATGGGCATGGTGGTGACGGCAACCATGCCGGCC
>DASRPK010000097.1:0-47804 GCA_035646395.1 Gemmatimonadaceae bacterium
CCCAGGCCTCGGGATCAGCGCGCGCCCGAGGAGTACGACACGATGGCCAAACTCGGGAATAACGAGAACCCGTACGGGCCCTCGGAGACCGTCCTTCAGGCGATGACGAAGGCATTCAAGTACGCCAATCGGTATGGGTACCCGGATGGCAACGTCCTCGATGCGATTGCCAAGCATCACGACGTTCCAGCGAACCAGGTCATGATTGCCGCCGGCTCGGGCGAGATCCTGGACGTCTGCTGCACGGCGCTCCTGCAGGACGGCAAGAAGATCATCGGTTGTGACCCGTCGTACGAGATCCTCTACCAGCAAGCGAGCAGCCTGAAGGCAGGCGATACCATTCGGATCCCGCTGCTCGCGGACTACCGGCAGGACATCCCCGCGATGATTCGCGCCACGAAGAAGAACCATCGTCAGGTCGGATTCGTGTATCTGTGCAACCCGAACAACCCCACGGGTCGCATCGTGACGAGGGATGAGGTGCGCCAACTCCTCGACGGGATTCCGGAAGACGTGCCGGTACTCATCGACGAGGCGTATCACCACTTCGTCGAGGATCCAGCCTACGAGACATCGATGAAGTACGTGAAGGAAGGACGCGCGGTGATCGTGGCGCGGACGTTCTCGAAGATCGCCGGGCTCGCCGGGATGAGACTTGGCTACGCGGTCGCACCGCGCGACCAGTTGGCGGTGCTGCGTCCGTATGCAACGGGCAGCGTGAACGCCTGCGTGCGTTGGGGTGCGGCCGCGGCGCTGGCCGACAAGGCCAACGAGGACAAGGTCCGCCGTGTGACGGTGGAGCTGCGGAAGAAGGCCATTGCCGATCTCAAGACGTTAGGCTACGAGAGCATTCCGTCGGAAACGAACTTCTTCATGGTGCACCTGAAGCGGCCGATCCAGCCCGTGATCGAGGAGTTCCGGAAGAAGGGCGTGATCGTCGGCCGTCCGTTCCCGCCGCTCAACGAGTCGCTGCGCGTCTCGATCGGCACGCCTGACGAGATGGCGCGCTTCATGGTCGCGTTCAGGGAAATCATGCCGGCGAAGGCGGCGTCGAGCGGGTCGTAGAGGCGTCGAGAAGCCGCACGGAAGCGCAGGGAAGGGGAGGCATGGCTTGTAAGTCGCCCGGTACGAGATAACTTCTCGCTGCCTGGAACCGACGAAACCCAACCTGAGGAACACCGAATGCGCCTGACCGCCGTGCTGGTTGCCTTGACCCTCGTTGCTGCCTGTGCACCAAAGGAAGAAGTCCCCGTCGACAGTCCGGCGGCTGCACCAGCCGCGCCAACCATCGCGGATTTCGCCGGCACGTGGCAGATCGCATCGGTGCTCGAGGGAACGCCGGATACCGTCAAATCCACCCTGACTGGCGCCCCCGACGGAACGTTTACGATGACCCTCGAAGGCCGGAGCAATATTCCCGTTTCGGTATCGATGTCGGGCGACAGTCTGATCGGGCAATCGGCCGAATACGAGAGCGTCCTGCGCAAAGGCGTGATGGTCACCGTGCGCACCGCCTCGGTGATGAGCAACGGTATGTTGATGGGCAACCTCGAGGCCACGTACAAGGCGCCGACGGGAACGCAGGTGGTGAAAGGCACGCTGACCGGAACGAAGGCGCCGTGACTCGGGGCACGTGAATCGTGAGTCGTGACTGGTGACTCGGCCAGAATGGAATTGCCGAGTCACCTCTCACGATACGATGCCTAACGTGATCGCGCTGGTAAGTCGTTTTTGGCGTCGGGCTCTGCGACCCTTTTCAGTTATCGATGCGCACCGTGGTGGACCCGGTCTTGCCACCGGCGGACGCGCTGATCGTCACCGTTCCATTGCTGATCCCACGCACCAGCCCTGTATGGTCGACCGTGGCGCGGCTGGTGTTCGAACTGCTCCAGGTGACGGGGATACCGGTGATCACGCGGTCCTCGCCGTCCAGCACCGCGGCGGTCAACTGAAGAGTCTCGCCTTCGTCAATTCGGGCGTTCGTGGGCGCGATGACAATCCGGCCGACAGCCGGTAGCAGGATCGGTCCGGCCTGCACCGTTATTGTGGCGATCGCATCCTTCCCCCAGGAGCTCGCGGCGATCCGAACGGTCCCTGCCCTGAGAGCGGTCACGATGCCGCTCTGGGACACCTGCGCGATTGTACTGTCCTCACTGGTCCATGAGACACGGACCGATGAGAGCACCTGACCGTCGGTGTCGCGCACCTCGGCGGTGAGGGCCACGCTCGACCCGACGGGCAGAGACGCCGTCAGCGGATCGACGACGATCGCACCGACATTTTCGGCAACCGGATTCACCGCCTCCTTGTTACAGGCGGGGATCGCCAGGACGACGAGACCGGCACAAAACCAGAGCGACTGGACACGGGCCCGAAGCTGAGCAATTTGCACGCAACGACTCCTCTGCAACGCGGGCCTCAGAACCGCTTCGACAAAACGCGTGCGGCTGGGCGCGAGTACTCCTGTCTTCGAAGTATTCGCAACCTTCATCGAGGTTCCGCGGCAGCCTGAGGCGTTTGTCAGCGTACTCTGGTCTGACAGCCCGGTCGATGCTGGCGAGTCGACGATGGCCTGACACAGATTCAGGTCGATGGCCGCTGTGGTGGTCCACCGATCGGAGGCCACGATGAGAGCGAAGACGGTGGACGGCACGGAGTTCGAATTGTCGGATTCGGCAGTGAGCCAGTGGCGGGCGCGTCTCCGCGGTCCGGTAGTCACGTCTGGCGACGTCGAATACGAAAACTCGCGAACGGTGTGGAACGGCATGATCGACCGTCACCCCGCACTGATCGCTCGCTGCATCGGCAGTTCCGACGTCATCGAATGCGTTCGCTTTGCGCGAGAGCAGAACCTGCTGCTCTGCATCAAAGGTGGGGGACATAACATCGCCGGTCTCGCGGTGGCCGACGGCGCGCTCATGCTCGACCTGGCTCTCATGAGGGGCGTCTGGGCCGATCCGCATTCCAGTATCGCGCACGCCCAGGCAGGTTGTCTCCTCGGCGACGTGGATCGTGAAACGCAACTTCACGGAATGGCCGCCGTCCTTGGCTTCGTGTCGCTTACCGGCATCACGGGGCTGACGCTTGGTGGAGGCATCGGCTACCTGACGCGCCGCTGGGGCTGGACGTCGGACAACATCCTTGGCATGGACGTCGTGACTGCGGACGGGCGATTGGTCCGTGCGAGTGAAGTGGAAAATGGTGACTTGTTCTGGGCGTTGCGGGGCGGAGGCGGAAACTTCGGCGTCGTCACCGGTATCGACTACAAGCTGTACGCCGTCGGACCGGAGATGGTCGGGGGTGCCGTGGCCTGGCCGGCCGCCGACGCGCCGAAAGTGCTGGATCTGTATCGGCAGCTCGCCGAGGAAGCGCCGCGTGAGCTCACGCTGGTCACGTTGATCCGTCCCGCTCCTGCCGCGCCGTGGATTCCGAAGGAGTGGCATGGTGCGCCGATCGTGATGATGCTCGCTTGTCACACGGGCAATCCGGACGACGGCGAGAACGCAGTTGCACCGATCAAGTCATTCGGCACGTCGATCGGAGATGTGCTCCAGCGCCGCACGTATGTGCAGATGCAGTCGCTGCTCGACGCCACGCAACCGAAGGGTCGCCGGTACTACTGGAAGAGCGAATACCTTCCGCGCATCGAGCCCGCGTTATGCGGGAAAGTCGTGGAGCACGCCGCACGAATCCAGTCGCCCTACTCGGCAGTGATCCTGTTCCAGATGGACGGCGCCCTGAATCAACTTCGCGCCGATCATTCTCCCGTCGGCAACCGCGACGCGAAATACCTGTTGAACATCGCCGGATCGTGGGAGCGGCCGGAGGACGACGCAAAAAACATCGCCTGGACTCGTGAGGCGTGGAACGACATGAAGCGATTCTCGACCGGCGGCACCTACCTCAACTTCCTCACCGAGGACGACGCCGCGGATCGCACCCAGGCGGCGCTCGGCGGCGCAATTCCGCGACTGGCCGAGGTGAAGGCGCAGTGGGATCCAGACAACTTTTTCCGAGCCAACCGCAACATCTCACCCTCGAGATAGGGGTCAGACACCTATTCTAGGGGTCAGACACCTATTTCTATCGAATCACCTCGCCGGGCAAGGGTGGGGTCGTCTTCGGCACGATGCGCTTGCGGCTGGCTTGCTCATATGCGTGCGCGATCTCGACGAGGCGGCGTTCGCTGAACGGGCGGCCCAGGAATTCGATCGAGATCGGCAGGCCGTCGGCCGCAACACCTGCCGGCACCACGATCGCCGGTAATCCGGTGATGGCACTGACGGGATTGTCACGTGGCCCTCGATCGCCCGTGCCGATGGGCGGCGCGGTCAGCGCCTTGAACGGATAGACCAGCGCATCGACCTGCCATTTATCCATCAGCTCCATGATGACTTTCCGGATCGTCAGGCGGTTCTGAAGTCGCGAGAGATACTCCTGGTCGAAGTCGAGTGGACCCGGTCGCTGCCCCGTTCGAAACTGACCATCGAGCTGCTTCAGGTATTTCCCGCTCGCGATGAGCTCCTTGAGGCTCTTCACCGGCGTGTTCGGACCGCGGCGCCGCAGGTACGCGTCGAAGACCGTCTCGAATTCGTACGTGCTGGCGCGGGCGAGCGGGAAGAAGTCCACCAGGTTCATTCCCGTGGTGAGTCCGTCCATGACGACGCCACCGCGCCGGCGGATGAACGTGATCTCCTGCTCGATCAGGCGGTTGATCGGCTGGAACTGGCTGTCCGGGCGGAAAAGGTCGCGCAACACGCCTAACCGCGCGCCACGGAGCGCCAGCGTATCGAGTCCTTCGTCATAGCGCTGCTGGTCGAGCTTGCCCAGGCTCTCCCAGGTGAACAGATCTTCCGGATCGATGCCCCGCATGTAGCTCAGGAGCAGTGCCGCGTCGGCCACGGACTTCCCGTGCGCCCCGATGCGATCCTGTGTAAAGGAGATCGCGATGACACCGGCGCGGCTCGTCAGGCCCTGCGTCGGCGCGATGCCGACGATGCTGTTGTTGCTGGCCGGGCTCCGGATCGACGCACCTGTTTCGGTCGCGATGCCCACGGTGGCGAATCCCACGGTGACGGCCACGCCTGTGCCCGCGCTCGAGCCGCCAGGATTGCGGGTCAGGTCGAATGGGTTCAGCACCTGTCCGCCTAACGAACTCAACCCCTGCGCGCCGAGGTTGAATTCGTCGAGGTTGGTCTTGAGGAAGATGATCGCGCCGGCGTCGCGCAGCTTCCGAATGACCGTGGCGTCATTGGCCGGGTAGGTGCCGGCGAGTGCCAGGTTGCCGCCTGCCGATGGGATGTCATGCACGTCCACCACGTCCTTCACCGCGACGGGTATTCCGTGGAGCGGACTGCGCAGTCCCTTTTCGCGGCGTTCACGATCGAGCGCCCGCGCCACCTCGATGGCTTTCGGGTTGACCTGAATGATTGCATTGAGCTTCGGCCCCGCTTTCTCGTAGGCGGCGATGCGCGCCAGGTACATCTCGACGAGCCGTTCGTAGGTGAGGGTTCCCGCCGCCACCGCCCGCTGGATGTCTGCCACCGAGGCGCGCATCAGGTCGAGCGGCGGTTGTTGTGCAAATGCGCCGTCGGCGGACGTCATACTGGCAGCGATCAGGGCACACGTGCCTAACCAGTTCTGCGAGGAGCGACCAGTCATCTCATCCTCCGGAACCGTGATTGCGCGACGCGACGCACGTCGTTCCACGGCGTGTCGGCAAATATGGCTCTGGTATTCGCGCCGGCCAGATGGAGGATTCGAAGGGAGCGGACGTCACCCAGCCTCAGGAGGATACATGAGACATCTTTTGTCACACGCAGCGGTCGCTGCACTGATGGTGGCATTGACGGGAACGGCAGGCCTCGCGCAACCCCCGGATACCGTGCGAGTCCGGATCGGCGGGTCGGCGCAGGTAGTCGTTAGGCTCGTGCCGACGCGCGCGGTGATGTACCTCCTGGTCGAGTCCACCGCGCCGACGGCGGAGGAGGCGGTGAACCAGACCGCCAGGGCATCGAGCGGCGTGATCGATACGTTGCGACGCACCGGGGGTGCCGACGAGCTGTCTCTGGTGGAGTACGGCGTGGTACCGACGCTGGTGAACTACCCGACACCGGCAGCCAACCAGCGGAACGGGTACACCAGCCGGGCTGCGGTCCGTTTTGTCGCGTCGCTCTCCCGTGTGCAAGCGCTGACGTCGGCGGCCTACGTGCGAGGAGCCAGTGCATCGGCTGCGCCGCAATTTCTGCACGAAGGCGTGGATACGGCGGTCGCGCGGGCGCTCGAGCAGGCCACCGCGCTCGCACGGCAACGGGCGGAGGCGGTTGCCCGTGGTCTTGGCGGACGGCTCGGCGCCCTGATCGGGATCGACTCGCACCCGGCGTACAACGAGTATTCCCAGCCGACCACCTTTCCGCCGCCGCAGGGCTACGACCACCAGCCACGTCCTGTGCCCGAGATCAAGCATACGGTCAACGTCAATGGTGCGTGGGTGTTTGTGCCTCGTTAGGCTCTGTGGTACCTGGAATGAAAAGAGAAGCCGCCCTGGTCGGGCGGCTCCTCGTTCTTACTGCCTGGCGTCTATCAGCGCGTACTGTTCGGTGGCCCGCTCCGTCCTCCACCACCCGTCGGCGCAACCGGCAATGAGAGGGCGGTCAATCCCGTATTGGCACCCTGACCGTATGCGAACACGATGTACTGGCGTCCCTTGTGCATGAACGTCATCGGGACGGCGGTGTTCACTTGCGGGATCCGTACCGACGCGACCTGCTGGCCGGTTGCCTTGTCGATGGCATAGAGCTGCGGCTGATTTGCCGGCTGGGCTGGTGCGGCAGCACCTCCGGCTGGCGCCGCGCCACCGGCGCGTCCACCACGACCGCCGGCGCCACCACTACGACCGGTGCCGTAGATCATGAGCGTCCTGGTGTTGATCACCTGCGGCTGGCCGCCGATGGCGGGCTGCGGTGGGAGCGTCACACCAGCAAACAACGGACTGGTTGGCGTCGGTGTCCGGAACACACCGCCGTTCGGGAGCCACCACTTCTTGTCACCGGTGTTCATGTCGTAACCTGTAACGCCACCCATCTGCTTCGGCTTCAGGATCGATACGCCATCAATATTGTTGACGGCGACGTTGCGACCTGATCCCACCTCAGCTGGCTTGTAGCCTGGTGGCGCGGGAAGTGCACCCAGTTTCCCGCAGTTGTCGCGCGGTGAGCTGTAGCGGAATTCGGAGCAGGGATCCTTCTGCAGCGTAATCGTTCCAAGACCGCTCTGGCCACCGACGAACAGCATGCCCGTTTCCGGATCGTGTGCCGCGCCACCGTCGATGTTTACGCCGCCACTGGCACCAGGCGCGTACCACGCGCACTTCAGGCCACCGGACACGGAACCGTCAGAGAGAGGCGCCGGGATGAAGTACGGTCCCATGCGACAATTCTTCGCCAACTTGAGCGCCGAGTCCTTGATGGCGGGCGTGTAGTCGATCAGGTCCGACTCGAGCAGGCCCTGATGCGAATACGGCGCAGGGCGCGACGGAATCGGCTGCGTCGGCCACGTTTTCTCGCCAGGCACATCACTCTGGAGCACCGGCGTCTCCGGCATCGGCCAGATGGGTTCACCCGTGACACGATCGAACGTGTAGATCCAACCCTGCTTCGTGGTCTGCGCCACAACTTTGCGCGGACGGCCGTTGACCGTGATGTCCATGAGGTTCGGCGCCATCGGCGTGTCGTAGTCCCAGATGTCGTGGTGCACCATCTGGAAGTGCCACTTCCGTTTACCGGTCTTCACGTCGAGCGCGACGATCGAGTTGCCGTACAGGTTCGCGCCCGGACGATGCCCGCCGTATTCGTCCATCAGGGGCATGCCGACCGGGATGTAGACGATGCCTAACTCCGGATCGGCGGAGTACGTCGCCCACGCGTCGTTCTTGCCGACGCCCTCGTCGCCGATCTTCGAGCCCTTCTCCCATGTTTCCGCGCCGAACTCACCGGGTTGCGGAACGAGGTTGAACTTCCAGAGCTGCTTTCCGGTCTTGAGGTCGAAGCCACGAATGAAGCCCGGGATGTTGCGGACACGAACGGGGTAGTAGCCGTGAATCGAGGAGTTTCCGACGATCAGCACGTCGCCGACGACGATCGGCGGCGAGCTTGCGGCGATCTGGCCGTACGATGGATCGATGCTGATGGTGCCGTCCGCGCCGATCTTCTTGATCGGATCCCACGTCTCGCCCGGGCGCGCCTTTCGCATCGGACGTACGTCGCTGATTTCCAGCGACAGCGAGTCATCGACCGCAACCGGAACCAGCGGCATGCCGAGTCCTTCCATCAGGTCGACGACGCCGTTCTTCCCGAACTTCGGATCGGGGATACCTGTTTTCGCATCGAGCGACGCGAGGTGATAACCGGGAGTTACCACGAGCACGCGCTCAGTGGCGCCGTCCTGGTAATACGCGAGGCCTCGACCCGCGAACTGGCGGGGCGCCTTCTGCCATCGGATGCCTTCATTCAGGCGCCACATCCATAACGTCTCACCGCTTTCCGGATCGATCGCCGCCGCGATGCGCCGCGTCGTCGCGACGGTGAACAAGCGGCCGTTCGCATACAGCGGCGTGGTGCGATAATACTCGTCAGGCCCGAACGCGCTCGCGTTCCACTGCCACGCGACTTCGAGCGACCCGAAGTTCTGCGAGTTGATCTGGTCGAGCGGCGAATAGCGCGTGCTCCACGCATCGGCACCCCAGTAACGCCATTCGCCGGGCACGTTACCGCGCACTTTCGCCGCGCCCTGCACGGCGCTGGACTGGCGTGTCGATCCCGTGATTCCAAGCGCGACGACAGCCGCGCCGAAGACCGCTATGCCGATGCGACGCGTTGTGAACCGATACGCCATGAATTGTTTCCTCGTTAGGGGAGCAAATGGTAATTTGGGTCTTCAGGCTCTCGAGTGGGCGGTTCAGTCGTCGTTACAAACGTCAAAACATCTTGATCGCGGAGCGCGCGGAGGCAGCGCGGAGGAACGCGAAGGTCTTTCCGGGCGTCAGGCCGTTCCGATTCGACGCCGTTGTTCCTGGGCTTCTGGTGCGGTGGTCGTTGTGATTGGTTGCCTTCCTCGGCGCACCTCCCGTGTTTCCTCTGCGCGCCTCTGCGTTCAAAGGCTTTTAACGGCGAGAATCCGTCCTTCCACCCACTCCATCCCCGGAAGACCCGCAATTTTCAATTTTGCAATTTTCAATTATTTACGGCTGTTTGACGCGAGAGCTATCGATCCGGATCTTTGTCAGTGCGAGTGAATCCGCCGGAAGTTCCTCGACACCAGCGGGCATTCCGTTCAGTCGCAGCATGTACGACATCACGTCCACATACTCCTGCTCCGACAGGCTTCCCGGGTCGTTCTTCGGCATCCGCTCGCGCAAGAACCCGAACAGGTCGGAAAGCTTCTTCCCCGCCCATGACGTTGTGAACATGGGACCAACGTGGGTGATGGCCGGATGGCATCCCGCGCAGAGTCCCGCGTACACGTCGCGCCCCCGCATCCATTGCTCCCTGCTATAAACGCCGTGACCGGTAGAACGCTGGCCATTCGGCTGCGCTGACTGCGCGAAACCGGCCCCCGGCAGCACGCCGACGATGCAGGTCAAGACCACCAAAGTCCAGCCCAACGTCTTTGTCATGAACTGATTCCCGATCCTCTGTTTGCCATTCTTGATTGCGGCGTTCGAGCCAGCCGCGACAGCACACCCGAGAGTGCCCAGGCAGCGCCAATCACGATAAGAAGCAGCATCAGGCCTCGCAGTAACCCGGCCAGAAAACTGGCATCAAGCACCGGCCTCACAAAGCGGTATTCGCGCAGGGTTGCGAAACGGGCCGTCATCCAGTGCCAGGCACTGTGCGCCAGAATCGCCGAAATCACGATCACGCCCACACGCTCCGCGACGACCCGTCGGAAGAGAACGGCCAGTACGGGAAGTGCGCAGGCTATGACCAGCAACTGGCCCAGTTCCACTCCGAGATTGAACGCGAGCAACGAGGTGAGCAGATGAGAGCCTGTGAACTGAAGCGACTCCCGCAGGGCGAAGGAAAATCCGAAGCCGTGGACCAGGCCAAACGCAAAGGCGATCATCCATCGCCGCTCCAGCTTTGCGCCGATGATGTTCTCGAGCGCCATGAACACGATGGACACCGCGATCAGTGTTTCGATGAGTGGCGGAAACCAGAGGGCATTTGGCGCCAGGCCGAGGGCGGAAGCGATGAGCGTGATCGAATGCGCAATCGTGAACGACGTGATTACGGCGACCAGCGGGCGCACACGGCGAATGGGCACGACCAGGCAGAGAACGAACAGCAGGTGGTCGAACCCGCCGAGGATGTGCTCGAAGCCAAGAACCACAAAGCGCGCCGCTGCCTGATGCCAGCGAGGATCAAGCCTGACGAGTCCCGGATTGCTGTCGTACTGGAACACGCGCTCGGTGCCGTCCGGCGTCACGAAGTGCAGGACGCTGACGGTGTTTACTCCCAGATGCGCGAGTTGGGGATCAATGGAGAAACGGGCGTTGGCGTCGGATATCGGAACTTCCAGCAGGACATCGAGCCTCAGCTGGTTCCACACGACCTCGGTGTCGTCGGGCAATCTGGGTGACAGCACACTGGCGAGCGCCGAATCGTACGAGATGAAGGACCGATCAGACGGCAATGAGATTCGCGTGGCAACTACGGTCTCGTCGGGAAGTTCCTGACCGTTCTCGAATAGCCGGATATAACCGGTGATCCAGAGCCGGGCCGCTTCGTTGGTCTGATCTGCGAGACTGGCGAAATCGAGGTAGCCCGGCCCCCTGAGCGGCAGGTTGATATCGCGCATCGCGGCCAGTGGTGCGCGTATCAGGAGACGGAGCTTCGATCCGTCGGGCCGGACGTAGATCTGGACGGCCACATTGGCCGGCACTTCGTGCGCTCCCAAAGCGCCCGACGGCAGCGCCAGTATCGCGCAACACAGGAGCGCGCGGCGCACGCGCCGCGACGGGGAACGACTTGGATCTTCGGGACTCGAGAGGGCCAACGAAAGCAGGCTAACGGATTGGTGGGTCGATACGTAGAATGGGTCAGCGACTGGCGATTAGCGACCTGGCGGCTATCGACTGGTGATCGCGGGTCCCGGGTCGCTGGTCGCTCAATTCTACGCGTCTGGAGGCTGTTCCGATGAAATTGGCTCCATCGATCATGGCCGGAGCGGCCGGGATCGCAGCGGCGGCGGTCATGGCTATTCCTGTGACCGAGGCGGCCGTGCAGAGTGGGACGGTGCAGGCCCCCCGGTTCGAAGTTGACCCGTATTGGCCGAAACCACTGCCTAACCACTGGCTCCTGGGCTCAGCGACCGGAATCGCCATCGATTCGCGCGACCACGTCTATGTCATCCACCTGACGGACAGCTTCACCCCCAGGACCGAGACCGGTGCCGGTCCGCAGAACAACAACATCACACCGGCCGGAGAATGCTGTTCCTCGGCGCCAAACGTTCTGGAATTCGATCCCAGCGGGAACCTCGTCAAGAGCTGGGGTGGTCCAGGACAGGGCTACGAATGGCCCGCGCAGAATGCAGGGCTGGGAATCGATCCGGCAGGAAACCTCTGGATTGGTGGAATGGGCGGGGCCGACTTCAGGGTTCTGAAGTTCTCCAGGGACGGCAACTTCGTTGCGCAGTACGGAAAGGCGGCCGCATTTGCGACGCCTAACCCGGCCGCTACTGCCGCCGCCGATACCGCGTACCAAGGTCAATCGCCGGGACGTGGACAGGCGGCCGGCGGTCGTGCCGGTCGTGGTGGGCGCGGGGGCCGCGGAGCCGTACCGGCTCTCCCTCCGGCCAGCACCAGCACCGACGCCTTCGGCGGCGCGACCGCGTTCGCGTTCGATGCTGCATCAGGCGAAGTGTTCGTGGCCGACGGCTCCCGCAACCGGCGGGTCGCGGTGGTCGACATGAAGACCGGTGCGATCAAGCGCTTCTTTGGCGCGTACGGCGCTGCCCCCGATGACGCCGCGCCGCCGGCCACCTCGCCTAACGACTTGCCGAAGCAGTTCAGCGGCGTGCGCTGCGTCGAGTCGGCGGCGGACGGCATGATCTACGTCTGCGACTCGCGCAACAACCGGATCCAGGTCTTCCAGAAGGACGGGAAATTCGTCCGCGAGGCCCGGATCGCGCCGAACACGAAGGCCAATGGTTCGGTGTGGGATGTCGCCTTTTCGCGCGATCCGCAGCAGCGATACCTGTACGTCGCCGACGGATCGAACATGCGCGTGCACGTGCTCGAGCGCTCGTCGCTCAACCACCTCACGAGCTTCGGCGAAGGCGGCCGCTATCCGGGCCAGTTCCTCGCCGTGTCGGGCGTGGCCACGGACTCGAAAGGCAACCTGTACACGATCGAGGCGGATCAGGGAAAGCGGCTGCAGCGCTTCGTATTCAAGGGCGTCGGCGCGGTCCCGCGGAGTCAAGGTGTCGTTTGGCCAAAGTGACCGCGTCAAAACTTCAAAAACCTTTGAACGCAGAGGCTGCAGAGGTTTTGACAACTCCTATCTGATCGCAGAGAACGCAAAGAACCCCAGTAACAGCATGGAAGAACTTGAGACAAGAAATCAAGACATGATGAAGTTGTGAAACTATTGAGGACGCACGTTCGCTTCGGCCTGGTACGCAGCCTCTGCGATCCTCGGCGATACCTCTGCGCTCCTCTGCGTCAAAGTCTTTCACCGTGAAATCCGTGGTCAATCCAATGAGTAAACGCAAACTCATTCTCGCCGGCGGTTGGGTGATAGCGATTGCGATGCTTGCGGTTGGTCAGCGAGCGCTGGAATCCCAGCAGCCGATGGTCGAAGCGCCGATGTTCGAGGTCGACCCGTTCTGGCCCAAACCCCTGCCTAACAAGTGGGTGCTCGGCAACGCGATCGGCGTGGGCGTCGACTCGCGCGACCACGTGTACATCGTGCACCGGCAGGATACGATGAACGAGGCCGAAAATGGCGCCGGCACGAACCCGCCGACGAGCGACTGCTGCAAGGGCGCGCCGCCCGTCCTCGAATTCGACCCGCAGGGCAACCTGGTGAAGGCCTGGGGCGGCCCCGGCGAAGGATACGTCTGGCCCGGATCCAACCACGGCATTTCGATCGACAAGAACGACAACGTGTGGATCGGCGGGAACGGCACCAACGACTCGCACATCCTGAAGTTCTCGCGCGACGGCAAGCTGCTCATGCAGATCGGGACGCCAAACGCGGTTCCGCTGGACAGCACGAAGGTCAAGCCGCGCCATACTGCCGGGAACAGCCTGTCGATGGAGCACTTCGGCCGGGTCGCCAAGGTGTCGCTCGACAACACCGCCAATGAGGCGTACGTGTCGGACGGCTACCTGAACAAGCGCGTCGCCGTGATCGACATGACGACAGGGAAGATCAAGCGATTCTGGGGCGCCTACGGCAACGTCCCCTCCGACACGAATTATGGCCCGTACAGCCCCGACTCGGCGCTGATTCCGCAATTTCGCACACCGCTGCACTGCGCCGAGCCGACCAACGATGGCCTGGTTTACGTGTGCGACCGGCCGAACGACCGCATCCAGGTCTTCCAGAAGGACGGCAAGTTCGTGAAGGAAGTCCGGATCGCGCCCAAGACGTTAGGCGACGGCTCGGTCTGGGATATCGCCTTCTCGAAGGACCCGCAGCAGAAATACCTGTACCTGGCGGATGGCAAGAACGAGAAGATCTACGTCATGGACCGCCAGAGCCTCGAGATCCTGACGCAATTCGGCGACGGTGGCCGTCAGCCGGGCCAGTGGTTTGCGGTCCACTCGATCGCCACCGACTCGCGCGGCAACATCTTCACGACCGAGACTTACGAAGGGAAGCGGCTGCAGAAGTTCGTCTACAAGGGGATGGGACGCGTGCCACGGAATCAGGGGGTGGTGTGGCCCAAGAAGTGAATCGTGAATCGTGAACTGAAGCGTGAACTGAATCGTGAACAATCGTGACTGGTGGCGATGAGCAATTCGATTGATCGCAGAAGTTTCCTGAAGACGGCAGGTGCCCAGGCCGGGCTTGCCGCCGTCGGCGCTACGTCGTTAGGTGCGGAGGCGTCACCGGCGTTGCTTCCGTCCGCGACCGCTGATCGTTGGCTGGCTGCTCCGGCGATCAACGGGAAGACCTACGACGTCGCCGTGATCGGCGCCGGTGCCTTTGGCGGCTGGACGGCCTACTGGGCACGGAAGCTCGGCGCTTCGGTCGTCCTCGTCGATGCGTACGGGCCCGGCAACTCCCGTTCAACCTCGGGGGACGAGACGCGGGGCGTCCGGACTTCCTACGGCGACCGCCCGCACGGCGAGCAGTGGATGCAATGGGCGAGCCGCTCCATCCAGCGCTGGAAGGCGTGGGACGAGGAATGGGGCCGCGACCTCAAGATGCGGCTCTTCGTCACCACCGGCGATTTCATCTTCCGCAACGAGTGGGAGAACTTCACCCGGACGACCCGCGACCTGTTCGTGAAGAACGGCATCAAGCACGAGTCGGTCGACGTCGAGATCGTGAAGAAGGAGTTTCCGCAGTTCGACCTCCGCGGCATTACAGCCTGCCTCTACGAACACGAAGCCGGAGTGGTCCGTGCGCGGCGATCCACCCAGTGTGTCGCGGAGGTGTTCCAGAAGATGGGCGGCGACGTCGTCGTCGCGCGTGCGTATCCCGGTCCGCTCGAATCGGGACGGATGGGAAGCCTCGTGCTGAACACGCACGAGACGATCAAGGCGCAGCACTACGTCTTCGCGTTAGGCCCGTGGCTGGGGAAGACCTTCCCGGGTCTCCTGGGGACGCGCATGCGGCAGCCGATCGGGCGCGTGTGCTACTTCTCCACGCCGCACGGCGACAACCGGTTCGAGTGGCCTAACATGCCGAGCTTCAACTTCCCTGGCGTGACGGGATGGCCAACCCTGCCGTTTGACAGCCGCGGGTTGCGCGTGCGCGGCGGCGGTGGGGGAGGAGGCGGTCGCGGTGGCGGAGGTGGTGGAGGTGGTGGAGGTGGTGGCGCTGGCAGTCAGAGTCCATTGCCACCGGTTCCCGCGGGTCCGCAGATCATCGGCGGGCCGGAGCAGGATCCTGACCTCAGCGATCGTCATGTCGATGCGCTCACGGTCGAGCGCTCGCGGGCGTTCCTCGCCGAACGCATTCCGCTCATGAAGGACCAGCCGCTCAACGAGACGCGCGCCTGCCATTACGAGCAAAGCTCGTCGCGCAACTTCATCATCGACCGCCATCCGGACATACCTAACGCGTGGATCGCCGGGGGCGGTTCGGCGGAGGCATTCAAGTCGGGACCGGTCATCGGCGAATACGTCGCGCGCCGGGTGCTGAACAAGGACCTCGAACCGCAGCTGGCCGCAGGATTCCGGATTCCCAGCGAGACGTACGAAGGCATCATCGCCCCCGCACCGGCGTCACGTGCCGTCAACAGTCACATTCAGCCCGGCAACGGAGAATCCGGCTTCGACGACTGACACAATTGGCACGCTCCGCGTGATGCTTCAGGAAAACAAAACAGCCGGATCGTTTCCGATCCGGCTGTCTCGTTTGGATGATCGGCGATACTACTTGCCCATCCTGGTCACGTTCTCCGCGGCCGGGCCCTTCTTCCCTTCGACGATATCGAATTCCACTGTCTCACCCTCGGTCAGGGTCTTGAAACCCTTTCCCTGGATTGCCGAGTGGTGGACGAAGCAATCCTTCGATCCGTCCTGCGGGGTAATGAAGCCGAAGCCCTTGGCCTCGTTGAACCACTTGACCGTTCCGGACGTACGCATGTCCTTCACTCCGTCTTGTTGATGGTGGGTCGGAGTGCGGACGAGCCGTACTAGCCGATCACCCTTGCGTGAGACTGCCCTCACGCGGGCTCGAACCGTCGGCGCCTGACGAGTGCGTCGCGGCTCGTGCTTTAACCGGTAGTCAGCCGGTCAACCGCGCCCGACCATAAAAAAGTCGTTTTGCGGCGCTCAATAGTAATGCTGACCTGTAGAGCCAGCAACACGACTTGAAGTGCAGGTCAAGCCCCCCTCCTCAGGGAGGGGGGTAGGGGGTGGCTTGCCCTTCGGCTCTCAATTGAGGGAGATAGCCAAGCTCGATACCTTTCATGGAGTTACGCGCCATTTCCTTCCGCTTGTGGTGTCGCGAGGGGTCTGATCCTCGCCGCCAACTCCCTTCGACGCCCTTTCGACCCCGGGAACGCATATGACCCGCGCCCGTTCAATCGCCCACTCACTGATTATCGCCACCCTCGTCGTCGCCTCGTCCACGGCGAGCGCACAGGCCCTGAAGCCGGCGGCCAGCGGCCGAGCGACGACATCGCTCACGCTGAATGGCAACCGGCCGCCGAGCATCAGCATCGATTACGGACGGCCACACGCGCGCGGCCGGACGGTGAATGGCGCCTTGGCCGGTGACTTGGGCACGGTCTGGCGGCTTGGCGCCAACGAGGCGACCACGCTTCGTACCGATGTCGACCTAACGATTGGTACGCTCACCGTGCCGAAGGGCGCGTACACGCTCGCCGCGGAGACCTCGGCCACCGGCGACTGGCAACTGCTCGTGAACACGAAGACCGGTCAATGGGGCATCCCTTATCCCAAGGACACCGAACTCGGTCGCACGAAACTGACCTCACGGACGCTGGCAACCCCGATTGAATCGTTCACGATGTGGATCATTCCCGCCGCCGACGGCTCGGCGAGCGGCGAGATCCGCTTCGCGTGGGGCACGAAAGAGTTCAGTGCGCCGTGGCGCGTGAAATAACTGCAGCGATCGGCGAACAGCGACAAGCGACCAGACTACCAGGCAACTGCGATGAACGACACCCCACTCCAGCGTCTGTACCAGGCCGGCCAGTCCATCTGGCTCGATTACATCGACCGCACCATGCTGCACGACGGCCGCCTGGCGAAACTCATCGAACAGGACGCGCTGGTGGGGATGACATCGAACCCGACGATCTTCGAGAAAGCGCTGGCCGAGGGCGCGGCGTATGACGCGCAGATCTCTGCCGCGCCGCCCGAGCTGACGCCGTCCGAGCTCTTCGAATTGATCGAAACCGATGACGTGCGCTCCGCGTGCGACCGTTTCGCCGATGTGTTCGAGTCGACGGAAGGGCAGGATGGGTATGTGTCGATCGAGGTCTCGCCGGCCCAGGCCTTCGACGCCGACGCGTCCGTCGCTGAAGCGCACCGGCTCTGGCAGACCGTCGACCGGCCTAACGTGATGGTCAAGGTGCCGGGCACGCCGGAAGGCGCGCGTGCCATTCGGCGGCTCATCGCCGACGGCATCAACGTCAATGTCACGCTGCTGTTCGCGATCGCGGCACACGATCGGGTCATCGAAGCGTACCTCGCGGGACTGGAGGATCGCGTCGCCGCGGGCCAGCCGATCGATGCCGTGGCGTCGGTGGCGAGTTTCTTCGTGAGCCGCGTCGATACGGAGATCGACAAGCGGCTCAACACCCTCGCGGCAACCCTGGAGGGCGTGGCCCGCGATCACGTCCTGTCGCTGCGTGGAAAGGCGGCCATCGCGAATGCCCGCCTCGCGTACCGGCGCTTCAGCGAGCGCTTCCAAGGACCACGGTGGGAGCGTCTCGCCGCGAAGGGAGCGATGGTGCAGCGTCCGTTGTGGGCCAGCACATCGACCAAGAACCCGGCATATCGCGACGTCATCTACGTTGAACAGCTGATTGGGCCCCACACCGTCAACACGTTGCCACCGGCCACCATGGACGCGTTCCGCGACCATGGTATGGTTGCGCGCACCGTCGACATGGACGTCGACAGCGCCACCGCGGACATCACCGCCCTGGAGCAGGTCGGAATCAGCATGGACGACGTGACGTCGCAGCTCCTGCGCGAGGGCGTCTCGTCGTTTCAGAAATCGTTCGACACGCTGCTGGCCGGTCTGAGCCGAAAGACCGCATCGCTCGTCGCCAGCTGACGAATGACCGGTACGCCACCGGCGGGTTCTGTACCAACAGATCGCACCAAGATCGTCTGCACACTGGGCCCGGCGTCCGCGACGCCACAAGTCATCGCGTCGCTGCTGGACGCAGGAATGTCCGTCGCGCGAATCAACTTCTCGCACGGCACGCACGAGACGCACGCGCGCGCGATCGCCCTCGTCAGGCAGCTCGCGGCCGAACGAAAGCGACCTGTAGCCATTCTCGGTGACCTCCAGGGTCCGCGGATACGGATTGGAACGCTCGACGCACCTATCACGGTCGCTCCTGGTGACGAAGTCATTCTCTGCGACGAGGACACCTGTATCCGTCCGGACCTGCCCGTCACGTACACCGACATCGCACGCGACGTGAAGGTCGGCGATCGCGTCCTGATCGACGATGGCCTGATCGAGCTGGTCGTCCTCGACATCCGCTCGCAGCGCGTGGTCACGCGCGTGCTTCACGGTGGAGCGATCGGCAGCCACAAGGGCATGAATTTTCCCGGCGTTCAGGTGTCGGCGCCGTCCATCACCGAAAAGGATCGCGCCGACGCGGCGTTCGCGGTGGAGCAGAAGCTCGACTATCTCGCGCTCAGCTTTGTCCGTCGCGCGGAAGATCTTGCCGCGCTGCGTGAGCTGATCCCGAACGACCTGCTGGTGATCGCGAAGATCGAGAAGGACAGCGCTCTCGATAACATCGAGGATATCACGCGTGCCGCCGATGGAATCATGGTTGCGCGTGGCGACCTCGGCGTCGAGTTGCCGTTCGAGGAAGTCCCCCTGGTGCAGAAGCGGCTCATCCGCCTGGCCAACCAGTTAGGCAGGCCGGTGATCACGGCCACGCAGATGCTCGAATCGATGGTCGAGCATCCGCGGCCGACGCGCGCCGAGGCCAGTGACGTCGCCAATGCGATTCTCGACGGTACCGACGCGGTCATGCTGTCTGCCGAAACCGCGGTCGGTGCTTATCCGGAACTGGCGGTGCGGGCGATGCGGCGCATCATCGCCGAAATCGAGAAGCGCGGCGTCTCGACGCGGCGCGAAGAACGGAAAGCCGGCCTGGTTGGTGCTTCGACCGAGGAGACCATCGCGGTGGCAACACGCGCCGCGGCCGTGCTGCTGGACGCGCCGCTTGTTGTCGTGTTCACGAAGAGTGGATTTTCCGCGCGCATCGTGGCGTCGCAACGGCCCGATGTTCCGATCCTTGGTCTCACACCTGTCGAACGCACCTACCACCAGCTCTCGCTCATCTGGGGCGTCATTCCCGCGCTCGGGCCGCCGGTCGACACCTACGCCAAGATGTTCGAGTACGCGCGCACGGAGATCCTGCAGCGTGGGCTGGCAAAGGAAGGCGACCGTGTGCTCGTGACGGCCGGGGTGCCGTTCGACGTTCCGGGAACGACGAACCTCGTGAAGGTTGAAGTCGTATGAAGCTCACGTTCCTCGGCACCGGTACCAGCTTTGGCGTTCCGCAAATCGGGTGTCATTGCCCGGTGTGCCGCTCGCCGGATCCGCGTGACCGGCGGAATCGCGTGGGTGCGGTGGTGGAAACGGATCGTGGGACGCGGCTGCTGATCGACACGCCACCGGAGCTGCGACTGCAACTGATCACGTGCGGTATCGATCGCATCGATGCCGTCCTGTTCACGCACGATCACGCCGACCATGTGCAGGGGCTCGATGATGTTCGCGCCTTCACGATGCGGCGGGACGCGCCGCTGGCGATGTACGGTTCCGAAGGAACGCTGGACCGGATCTCGAAGCGCTTTCCGTACATCTTCGATGAGCGCGTGCGGCCACTACCCGGCACCTCAAAGCCCGAAGGGCAGCTGCGTGTCATGGCGCCGGGAGAGACTCGCGAGATCGGTGACATCGCCGTGACGTCTATCGAAGTGCCCCACGGCGCGGCGACGGTGTTCGCCTATCGCATCGGATCACTCGCCTACGTCACCGATGCCAAGCGGATTCCGCCGGAAGCGATGGAGCAGCTGATGGGCGCGAAGGTCCTGGTGCTGAACGCACTGCTCCGCACCGAGCACCCGACACACCTCTCGATTCCCGAAGCGATCCGGGTGGCGCAGCAGGTCGGCGCCGATCGCACGTACTTCACCCACCTGACGCACGAGAGCTTTCACGCCGACCTCGAGTCCGAGCTGCCGCGGGGGATCAGTCCCGCCTTTGACGGCCTGACCGTCAAGATCGACTAGCCCCACGTTCCGTGATTTCACTCGACTACACGTTCATGACCGAGGGTGCGGTCACGGGGGCCATCTCCGATCGCGCCCTGGCCTCCGCCGGTGCGGCATTCACCGCGGCGCACGAACGCGTCCAGCGTCGCTGGAAGGACTCGGAGCTCGGTTTCCTTGACCTGCCTGACGACGCGCAGCAGGTGAGAGATTGCCACGAACTCACCCGCTGGGCGACGGATCGTGGCGTGCGCGATGTGGTCGTCCTCGGGATTGGCGGATCAGCGTTAGGTCCCATCGCCCTTCGCACCGCGCTCCTGCCACCGGCCTGGAACCTGCTGGGTGCAGCGCACCGGGATGGTCGTCCGCGACTGCACGTGCTGGACAACGTCGACCCGTCGACGATGACGTCGTTGCTGGAGCGCGTGGAGCTGGGCGCCACGTTGTTCATCGTGACGTCCAAGTCCGGCGGGACGGCGGAGACGATGGCGCAATACCTCGTCGTTCGCGATCGCCTCGATGCGGCCGGACGACCGGCCCGGGATCACCTCGTGTTCGTCACCGACCCCGGGAAGGGGGCGCTGCGGAAGATCGCCCGCGACGAGCACGTCACCGCGCTGGCCATCCCGCCTAACGTGGGAGGCCGGTTCAGCGTCCTGTCGCCGGTCGGGTTGCTTCCGGCCGCGCTGACCGGGATCGACATCGCCGCGCTGCTCGATGGCGCACGGGAGATGCGAAGGCGGTGCCAACAGGGGGACTGGGCAGGCAACCCGGCGGGAACGTACGCGGTGCTGCAGTGGCTGGCCGATACGCAGTACGGGCGATCGGGGCAGGTCTTCATGCCCTATTCCGACCGCCTGCGCGACATGGCGGCCTGGTTCGTGCAATTGTGGGCGGAAAGTCTGGGGAAAATCCGGCCCGACGGAGCGCCGGTGGGGCCAACACCGATCGCGGCGTTAGGCGCGACCGACCAGCACAGCCAGGTCCAGCTGTTCATGGAAGGACCGAATGACAAGACCGTTACCTTCGTCACCTCGGACGACGCGGGCGACAACCTCGGCATTCCATCCAGGCACGCTGACCTGCCCGACCTCTCGTACCTCGGCGGGCACACGTTGGGAGAACTCCTCCAGGTGGAGCAGCGCGCCACTGCCGGCGCACTCGCGGCCCGCGGCCGCATGAGCATGACGCTCAGCCTCGATGCCGTCGACGCGCACCACCTCGGTGGATTGATCATGATGCTCGAGCTGGCGACCGCGTATGCCGGTGAGTTGTACGGGGTGAATGCCTTTGACCAGCCGGGCGTCGAGCTTGGAAAGCGGTTTACGTACGGCATGTTCGGTCGCCCTGGATTCGAAGAGGATATGGCGGCCTGGAAGGCGCTGCCGCAGGCGGATCCGAAACGGCGCGTCTAGCGGGTTGCACCGCCATGAAGCCGGGCCCAAGTTCCGGAACTCACTGCCTTACGTGTCGATTCAGCGGGCTCGGCGCTTCCGTTCGTCGTTGTCACCCATTCACGGGAAACCGGAGAGCAGTACGAGATGATTGAAGAGGCAACCGTTCCAGCACATCCAGCGCTGGGCACAGCCGTTACGCGATCGAATGGCAGCGTGACCGTGCACGATCCCGCTGTCCTTGCCGGAACAGGCATGGACGCGTTGGTGCGCGACGCGGTGTTCGGAGCTGGCGAAGCGCGTGATCACGCACGGTGGCTGATCTGGGAATTGGGGCAGGCGGTGGGCGTGCGGCCTTCGTCGATCCATGACCTCTACCTGGCGCGAGGGCGCGGAGCGGTTGGCGGGTTCACCGTGCCGGCGATGAACGTGCGGGGAATGGCATACGAGACGGCGCGCGCGATTTTCCGCGTCGCCAACAAGCTCGATGCCGGTGCGTTCATCCTTGAAATCGCGCGATCCGAAATCGCCTACACCGATCAGCGTCCGACCGAATACGTCGCCGTCATGCTGGCGGCCGCCTTGCGAGAAGGCTTCCGCGGCCCGGTGTTCATCCAGGGCGATCACTTCCAGGTGAATGCCAAGAAATACGTGGCGGACCGCGACCCCGAAGTGAACGCCGTGAAGGCACTCGCCCGCGAGGCGATCGACGCGGGGTTCTATAACATCGACGTCGACACCTCCACGCTGGTCGACCTGTCGAAGAAGACGCTGACCGAGCAACAGCGCCGCAACTTCGAGGAGTGCGTCGACATTACGCAGTACCTGCGTGGACTCGAGCCGCCGGGCGTCACGATTTCGGTGGGCGGCGAAATTGGCGAAGTCGGCACCGAAAACAGCACGGTCGCGGAGCTCGAGGCCTTCATGGATGGCTTCAACAACACGCTGCAGAAGCGCGCGCCGGGTATGGCGGGACTCTCCAAGATCAGTGTCCAGTCCGGCACGTCGCACGGTGGCGTGGTGCTGGCGGACGGCAAAATTGCGGACGTGAAGCTGGACCTCAACACGCTGGAATTGTTGTCCAAAGTGGCGCGGGAGAAGTACGGATTGTCGGGCGCTGTGCAGCACGGGGCATCAACGCTGCCTGACGAGGCGTTCAACAATTTCCCGCGGACGGAAACGGCCGAGATTCACCTGGCGACGAACTTCCAGAACATGCTGTACGACGCGCTGCCGTCGGATCTGCGCAATGAGGTGTACGCGTGGCTGGGAGAGAATGCCAGGGAGGAGCGCAAGGCGGGCGACTCCGACGAGCAGTTTTACTACAAGACGCGAAAGAAGGCGCTGGGTCCGTTCAAGCGTCAGTTCTGGGAACTTGATTCAGGAACGCGGGAACGACTGGCGGCCGCGTACGATGAAAAGTTCACGTTCCTGTTTACGCAGCTGGCGGTTGGCGGCACAAAGGACGCCGTGCGGCGTCACGTGAAGCCGATGGCGATTCATCGGCCCGCACCCGGAAGTGCCGGTCACGTAGTGGTTGAACCGGCGCCCGACGATGCGGATTTAAGTGACTAGCGAATAGCATAAGCGATCAGCGATCAGCGATCAGCAATCAGCGATCAGCGAGTAGCGAGCGACCAGCGACCAGCGACCAGCGCCCAGCCCAGCCCAGCACCAGCACCAGCACGCAGTATCAGCATCAGCAATCAGCAATCAGCACGAAGCCATGTTTACCCTTTTCCGGTATTCTCATGTCTCGCAACTTTGAAGAAGAGCCGACGGTGATTGTCGAACGTCGCAACGGTGGAAGCGCGGGCGTCTTCCTCGCCGGACTTGCGATCGGCGCCGGTCTGGCGCTGCTCATGGCGCCGACGAGCGGCGCGGAGCTGCGTCGCAACATGCGGCGCACAGCGCGCCGGGCGCAGCGCACCGCCGGTCATATCGCGCGCGACGTGCGCGAACGCGCCGGCGAGGCCATTGCCGACGCGCGCGACGAGTTCGAAACGCGCGTGAAGGATGCGCGCTCGGTGCTGAAAGAACGGCGTCGTGACGTGAACGATGCGGTGCGCAGCGGCAAGGCCGCTGCTCGCGACGCCCGTTCCGCGTTCGAGCGTCGCCTCGCTGAGGCACGGGCGACCCGTAGCGAACCCGAGACCGGCGGCGACTGACCAGTCCCCCGCAGCCGGGCGCGGAAGCGCCGGCCCCGGCCGTTCGGTCACCGCCGCGGCACGTGGTATTCGGCTCCGCCGTCCTCGATTACGTGCGGCGGATCTGGCATCACAGCGCTGAGGACGACCTGCTGTTCCTTGCCAGCGGGGTGGCGTTCGGCATCCTGCTGGCGGCGCTGCCGTTCGGCCTGCTCGTCATGTCGGTCGTGGCGTTTTTCCTGAACGAGACACCGGAGCGGACCGCGCTCTCCGTCCACCAGCTGCTCGATACGCTGCTCCCCCGCCACACGGGAGCGATGGAAGAATCGGTGCACAAGCTGATCAATGACGTGCTGCAGGCGCGTGGCGCGTTAGGCATCTGGGGGGCGGCCGGCTACTTCTGGTTCACCGCCCGGCTCTTCGGCGCGCTGCGCAGTGCGCTCAGCCAGGTACTCGACTTCGGGACCCAACGCGGGGTTGTCGCCGGGAAGCTGCACGACTTTCAGCTGACGCTCGCCTCGACCTTCCTCATAACGGCATACATCGCGCTGAGCGCCTACGTCGCCATTGCCACGTCACGCGGCGTGCAGCTGTTCGTGAACCTGGGCCTGCGCAGCGATGTCATGAGCGGGGTGGAGTATGCCATCGGCCGCCTGCTCGCGTTTAGCCTGATCGTGGCGCTCATCTTCCTGCTGTTCCGGCTCATTCCGATTCGCGGGATTCCCTCGCGGGCCGCGTTCGTCGGTGCCATGACGGCATCAATTCTGTTCGAGCTCGCTCGCGTCGCCTACGCGGCGTTCACCGGCTACCTCTCACCGGGCACCATCTACACCGGCGTGCTCTATACCATCGTGTCCGTCGTCTTCTGGGTCTACTACGCGGCAATCATCTTCCTGATCGGCGGGGAAGTGGCGCGCGTGTACGAGATTCGGAACACGAATCGTGTCACAGTTTAGGCTGTCCGGAGTCGTCTCGTCCGCGCAAATTTCGACGCATGCTGATTGACCTGCGTAGTGACACCGTCACCCGGCCCACCGCTGGCATGCGGCGCGCGATCGCCAGCGCCGAAGTGGCCGACGACTACCTCGACGGTGATCCCACGACGCGGAAGCTCGAGGAGCAGGTCGCGAACCTGCTCGGCAAGGAGCGGTCGCTGTTTTTCCCGAGTGGGACGATGGCGAACCAGTGCGCGATTTCGGTCCTGAGCGAGCCCGGCACCGAGATTTACGCAGACCTGTATTCGCACATCGTTGAGCGAGAGATGGCAGGCGCCGCGGCCCTGTCGGGCGTACAAATCAGGACAGTCCGGAGCGAAGGACCGATGATGGACGCCGCGGGTCTGTCGCGTGCGTTTCGTCCGTTCGATCCTTATCTACCGCGCGCCACGCTCGTCTGCCTCGAGAACACGCACAACAGCGCCGGTGGCCTCGTCGCCCCCGTCGCGGGTATTCGCGCCATGCATGACGTCGCGCGAGAGCGCGGCTGCAAAGTGCACCTGGACGGCGCGAGACTCTGGAACGCCGCTGTGGCCTCGGGCAGCTCGCTGGCGGAGTTTGCCGAATGGAGCGATACCACGATGGTGTCGTTCTCCAAGGGACTCGGCGCACCCGCGGGTGCAATCCTCGCTGGATCTGATGCCGTAATGCATCGCGCCAACGAAATGAGGAAGCGCCTCGGCGGTGTGATGCGACAGAGCGGCATTCTCTCGTCCGCCGCGCTGTACGGCCTCGAACACCACTTCGAGCGTCTGTCCGAGGACCATGCGCGCGCCGCTGATTTTGCTCACGTGGTCGATCGCGCGATTGCGGCGACGGTGATGCCGCCGGAGACGAACATCGTCATGGTGGACCTGGCGCCCGGCCTGGATGCGGCCAACGTCGCCAGGAAAGTAGCCCGCGAGGGTGTACTCGTTTCCGTCTGGACTCCAACGCGGGTCCGCGTGGTGCTGCACATCGATGTGTCGGAAGACGAGGCGCGCACCGCCGCGCTGGCACTGCTCGACGCGCTCGACGAGGCGTGGCGTGAGCTGGGTGACACGTCGGACTGGCCGGTCGTAGCCGCGCCGCCGCGCGCGTATTGACGCTTTACGCGGTCCCGGAAATCGGGTGAATTCCCAACTCGCAACGGGTGGTGAAGGGGCTTAGTTTTCCCGTTGCTCCAGGTCCCGAAGGGCGTAAGCCCGCCAACTCCGTCAGGACCCCGAAGGTAGCAGCGGTACGCGGTGTCTTTCGTTGCTTCGTCAGGCCTGGAGTATTGCCGCGGGATTCCATGCATTCGTGCAGGAACCCGCGGCTTTCACTTCCAGCTGCGTGCTGATTGCTGATTGCTGCTGCATGTGCTGCTTGCTTGTGCTGGTGCCGACTGCACCACAGTGACAGCAAGCAGCCCCAGGACGCAGCCCAAGCACTCAGCCCAAGCACGCAGCATTGAGCAGCAGCAATCAGCAATCAGCACGCAGCATGATCTCCCTTGCCAGGAAGTATCGCCCCAAGAAGTTCTCCGAAGTCGCGGTGCAGACGCACGTGTCCAACACGTTGCGTGGCGCGATCGAGAGAGGGCGGGTCGCGCACGGGTATTTGCTGTGTGGACCACGCGGCACCGGCAAGACCACGCTGGCGCGTGTGCTCGCTATGGCGCTCAACTGCGAGAACCGCGACGCCTCCGGAGAACCGTGCGGCCAGTGCACGTCGTGCGTGCGCATCTGGTCCGGGGCGTCGAGCCTGGACGTCGTCGAAATCGATGCTGCCTCGAATCGTGGCGTCGATGATGCGCGGGATCTCCGCGAGCGGGCGATGTATGCGCCGTCCGGCGAAAACGGATGGAAAGTGTACATCATCGACGAAGCGCACATGTTGACGCGCGAAGCCTGGAATGCACTCCTCAAGATCCTCGAGGAACCGCCGCCACGCGTCGTCTTCGTCTTTGCCACGACCGAACCCCAGAAGATCGCGCAGTTCGCGGCACCGGTCTTGAGCCGCCTCCAGCGATTCGACTTCAAGCGCATCAGCGGTTCCGAAATTCGCGGTCGACTCTCGGCGGTGCTCGGCGCCGAGAAGGTCGAAGCGGATCCCGACGCGCTGTCGATGATCGGACGCGCGGCCGACGGTTCCATGCGCGACGCGTTGAGCCTCACCGACCAGGTGCTCGCGTTTCACGACGGCCGCCTGACGACGGATGCCGTGCGGGACGCACTGGGCCTCGTTGCGGAGGACGAACAGCTCGCGATGCTCGACATCGTCGCCGAGCGGCGCGCGGGAGACGTGTTCGCCGCCGTGTCCCGCCTCGTCGACGAGGGTGTGGATCTGGGGCTGTTCCTCGCGGGCTTCGGCGACATGGTGCGCGCGCAGCTCGCGGTGGAGTTGCGCGGCGATGCCGGCGAATTGTCCGAGCGCACGCGTGCCGCGCTCGTCGAGCGGCGTGGCCGGCTCGTGTCCGGCGACCTGCTGCGCATGTTATCGGCGTTAGGCGAGCTCGAGCCGCGCTTCCGCCGCAGCACGCAGCAACAATTACTGCTCGAGACGACGCTGGTGCGTTTTGCACTGCTCGACCGGATGGTGGCGATCGAGGACGTGCTGAAGGGCATTGGAGCGGAAAACAGTCCAGGACCGAGGGGCTCGAGTCCGAGCCCAGGGGGCAGCGGACGCTTGTCGCCGCCCGGTCGAAGTGAAATGAGTGCGAGGAGCGTCGAAACGCCGACCAGTGTTGAGCGCGTCAACGAGCCCGCGCCGCCGGTCGCTCGCGCTTCGACCCCGCTTCGCCTGGTGTCCTCGTCAGGCGTCGCGACTGACGTGGCGCCGACGCCGGCCCAACCGATGAAGGCGGTCGCGTCAAAGCGGAGGACGGTTGCCGCCTCGGATCTGAACGCGGTCGCCGGAATCTGGGACGATATGGTCGCCGGGATCCGGCGCGACCGGCCATTTATCGCAACGCTCCTCGAGCAGTCGCTGCCGGTGAGCACAACCGCGAATGGCGTGCTCGTGCTTCAGGTCGAAGCTCCCGCTGTACAGGAAGGATTGGCCGCCAAGACGACTGAGATCCTGGCGACGATGAACGGCTGGCTCGCCGGACTGCAGAAGCTCACGGTGAGACTCGTGGGAGATTCAGTGTCGGCCGGCCCGGCGCCGCGCATGACCGTCGAGTCGGTACGCTCTGAAACCCTTGCCGCGCTCCGGAAGCGGGATCCGGTCCTGAGCGCAGCGATCGACGCGCTGGATCTGGATCTCTTGAACTGAGTGCTTGCCGCTCGCCGCGGACACCGCCTAACTTGCGGTGGCGAAACGATTTCCCAACGACAAATGGCGGACTTCTTCAAGATCCTTCAACAGGCGCAGCAGATGCAGGGGCACCTGCAGAAGATGCAGGAAGACCTGCAACACAAGGTCGTCAACGGCTCGTCGGGCGGGGGAATGGTCTCCGTAGAGGCGGACGGGCGGGGCCAGGTCAAGAAGATCAAGATCGACCCGTCGCTCGCCGGCCAGTCCGACTTCGAGATGCTCGAGGACCTGATCGTGGTCGCCGTGAATGACGCCCAGAAGAAGGCGACCGAACTGGCTCAGGAAGAGATGAGCAAGCTGACGGGGGGCATGAACCTGCCGTTCAAGCTCCCGATCTAGAGCCTGGAAAACCCGATTCTGAGATCCGACATCCGCCATCCGCCATCCCGGAGCGATGGGCGCGATTGACGACCTGACCGCGGAGCTATCGAAACTCCCTGGGATTGGGAAGAAGACTGCGCTGCGACTGACCTACCACCTGCTCAAGCAGCCGGCCGACCGGAGCCTGCGCCTCGCGCACGCCCTCGAGGTCCTGGCCGAGCGGGTTCACCCCTGTCCCCGGTGCCACAACCTCACCGAGGCCGAGCTCTGTGCCATCTGCGCTGACCCCCGCCGCGATGCGAGTGTTATCTGCGCGGTGGAGGAAGCGTCTGATATCGGAGCTATCGAGCGGTCAGGCGAGTACCGCGGGGTCTACCATGTCCTCGGGGGTCGCCTGTCGCCGCTCGACGGCGTCTCGGCAGCAGACCTGGCGATCGAGGACCTGGTCAGTCGAGTCGGCGATGGAGGGGAGGTGCGGGAAGTCATTCTCGCCACCAATCCCAGCATCGAAGGCGAGGCGACCGCGCTGTATGTCCAGCAGGCACTCACGCCAAGTCGTGTCCGGGTAACTCGCATCGCGCGAGGCCTCCCGGTCGGTGGTGATCTGGAATACGCAGACGGCGTGACGATTGCGCAGGCGCTTGTCGCCCGGCGCGAAATGACGTGAATGACTAGCGAGTAGCGAAAGGCGCTCAGCAGGCGATTAGCGATTGGCCATCAGCGACCACACATCCAAATCCAGTAGATGGTGATCAGCGCGACTAGCTGGACGCTCACTCCCGAAGATGAAGAGGCCCTGCGGCGCGGGATGGAGCGTTTGCTGCAGGAGAGCGGTGCGCACTCCGCGCTGCTGGTCGATCGCGGGGGTCAGTTGCTCGCGCAGGCCGGTGAACCTCCGGATTTCGACGCGACCACGTTCGCCACACTCACCGCGGCCGATTTCAGCGCCAACGACCAACTGGCGCGGTTGCTCGGCGAGACTGATTTCAGCAGCCTGTTCCACCAGGGCGAGCGGGAGTCGATGCTGGTCGCCGACATCGCACATCGCGCGATCCTGGTGGTACTCTTCGACGCCCGAACCACCCTTGGACTCGTCAGGCTGCGTTTACGCCCCGTAGCCGAGGACCTCGCCCGAATTGTCGACGCGATGGCATCGCGCGCCGCGCAGGCCGGCGTGTCGCGTCCCATCCTTGCCGGAGCCGACGACGAGATCGATCGGCTCTTTCAGTAGAAAGGAAGCTCGCAATGTCGATGATCAACTACGCGTCGCGGGAGATCAACTGCAAACTCGTGTACTACGGTCCGGGGCTGGGTGGAAAGACCACTAACCTCGAACACGTGTACAAGAAAGTGTCTCCCAGCACACGTGGAAAACTCATATCGCTGGCCACGGAGACCGAACGGACGCTCTTCTTTGATTTCCTGCCCGTGGACCTGGGGACCATCCGGGGCTTCAAGACGCGGTTCCACCTCTACACGGTGCCGGGACAGGTGTATTACAACGCCAGTCGCAAGCTCATCCTGAAAGGCGTTGACGGCGTGGTGTTTGTGGCGGATTCGCAGATCGACCGCATGGAAGCCAACCAGGAGTCGATGCAGAACCTGTACGACAACATGGCTGAATACGGGTATGATCTGACGAAGATGCCGTTCGTCATCCAGTACAACAAAAGGGACCTGCCGACGGCGGCACCGATCACGGAGTTGCAGCAGGCACTGAATCCAGGTTGGGAAATAACTGATTCGGACCGACAGCGCGTTGCGCCGGATCCGTATCATGCGGGCGAGTACCTCACCTCGCAGTTATCGTCAGGTGAATGGATCCAGCGCGCCACACATTTCGAAGCAGTAGCAGTGACTGGCGAAGGTGTATTCGATACCTTGAAGGCAATCTCGAAGCTGGTCCTGAAGACCCTCAGTTGACGCTAACGTGATGAACCTGCCGAACGCGATCACGATGGGGCGAATCGCCGCGACGCCATTGATTGCCACTCTGGTAATCAATGCGGCGTGGTTTCCTCGTTTATCCGCGTGGGTACTGTTCATTGCCGCCGCTACGACCGATTACGTGGACGGCAAGCTGGCCCGGGAACGAAACCTCGTCACGAACCTGGGCAAACTGCTCGACCCGCTCGCTGACAAGCTGCTGCTGTTCGCCACGCTGATTCCGATGTACTGGCTCATGCGGGACTCGTTGTTTGCGTCGCTCCCGCCGGCAGATGCCTGGGCTGGCGGCGAGACCGTGGGTCCGATCCTCGCGTCGACTGGTGAGCACCGTTTGCTTTACCCGTTTGTCACTCCGCTGGGGCTCGTCGGACTTCCGCTGTGGATTCTCGGCGTCGTGGTGGCGCGTGAAGTCATGATGACGCTTTTCCGTCAGTACGCGGCCAAGCGCGGCATCGTCATCGCCGCCATGGGTCCTGGCAAGTGGAAGACCACGTTCCAGATGATCTGGGTTGGCGCGGCGTTCTTCTGGTTCATGGCATCGACGGCGGCGATGGAGCACGGGTGGCGCGGTACCGCCTGGAACGCGTTCGCGCTGTTCAACGGCATCGTCGGCACGATTTCGATGGTTCTCGCCATCGCCCTGACCGTGTACTCGATGGGGATCTACGTCCGGCACTATGGTCCGATGATGCGCCAGATGGCCCTGGCCTCCGGTCCCAAAAGTCCGTCGACGAGCTGACCCCCCGCGCCTCACCCGGACAGCCGCGCGACCTTACGCGAAGAAGCCGTCGAGCTACAACTTCAGCCGCACCTTGGTGCGGATCTGCGGGTCCCTCAAGTCTCCCATCCCCCATCTCCCATCTCCCAAAGATGGTTGTCGAGATCGTCACCATCGGCGACGAGCTCCTGCTCGGCGAAACGATCGACATCAACGCCGTCTGGCTCGCCCGTGAACTCGGTGCCGTCGGCATTTCGGTCGTTAGGCGCACGACCGTTGGCGACGGCGCCGCCGCTATCTCGGCCGCCGTGCGTGAAGCCGTGGCGCGCACCGGTGCGGTAATCACCACCGGTGGACTGGGGCCGACATCGGATGACCGCACGCGCCCAGCCATCGCCGCACTGTTCGGGAAGGAACTGCGTCATGACGACGGCATCTGGGAAGGATTGCGAGCGCTCTGGCGCGAGCGCGGACGCTCCGGTGAACCGCCGGAATCCAATCGTCAGCAGGCGCTTGTTCCCGAGGGAGCAACGGTCCTTGCGAATCGGCACGGGACCGCGCCCGGCCTCCTGCTGGAAGACGAGGAAGGTCGCTGGGTGGCAATGTTGCCGGGTGTTCCGAGCGAAATGCGCGGTATCATGAGTGAGGAATTGTTGCCGCGGCTGCGCGCTCGCACCGACGACGGTCGTCGCGTGATCCGCTCGGTCACACTCCGAACCACGGGCATCGCCGAGTCGCTGTTGCCGGACCTGTTGCAAGAGCATGCCGATGGATTTGGCCACATCTCGCTCGCGTACCTGCCCGGACAGGAGGGTGTCGACCTCCGCCTGACGGTCCGCGATGTGAGTCCGGAAGATGCTGATCGCACCCTCGAAGAGGCCGCGGATACACTTCGTCAACGACTGGGGCGACACTGGTATGCGGACGGCCCAACGGACCTTGCCGAAGTCGTCCTGTCTGCATGCCGCGAACAGGGCAAGCTGATCGCCGTGGCGGAGAGTTGTACCGGTGGCCTGCTCGCGGCGCGCTTCACGTCGATCAGCGGGTCGAGCAAGGCTTTCCTTGGCGGCGTAATCGCCTATGACAACCAGGTGAAGATCGAGCAGCTCGGCGTCGACTCGGAGTTGATTGATCGTGTTGGCGCAGTCAGCGAGGAAGTTGCACGCGAAATGGCGTCGGGAGCGAGAAGGCTGATGCACAGCAATATCGGCGTCGGTATCACTGGCATTGCCGGCCCCGACGGCGGTACGCCCGACAAGCCAGTCGGACTCGTGTGGATTGTCGTGGACGTCGACGGCAATTCCGCGTCTTACGGTGGGCGGTTCATCGGCGACCGGGCTGAAATCCGATTCAGGGCCACACAAGCCGCACTGAACATGATCCGGCGGGAATTGGGAGGGCCGGGTACAAACTGAAGGGCTGCATGCGTTGCGGCTCACCCCTCCGCGAGCCGATCTTAAACCACTCTGCGTTTTAAATGGGGTCAGATTCGATTGATCCCTCTTAGGATTGAGTTGTAGTGGCTCGACTCGATCAATCGAGTCTGACCCCTTTGGTGAAGCGACCTGAAGCTGGACGCTCGTCGTAACCGTAATCACGTCATGGATAAGCGAAGTTCATCGATACCAGAAAACGAGTTCGAGGGCGCGAACGACGTCCCCGAAGCCGATACCGCGGGCGCAACCCCGAACGAGTCTGACGGCGACTCCACCCTGTCCATCGATACCGATCCGGCGGGGGAACTCACACGGCTCGACGCAGCCTACAGGGCGGAGCGGGAGAAGCACCTCAGGCTCGCCGCGGAGTTCGACAATTTCCGCAAGCGGATGACGAAGGAGCGCCAGGAGGCCGGCGCCCGGGCGCAGGCGGATCTCGTCCAGGGGCTCGTCGAAGTCCTCGACGACATCATGCGCTTCGCGCATCTCGACCCGGCCAGCGTTGACAGCACCACGGTAGTGCAGGGCGTGGCCATGGTGGAGCGGAAGGTCATGAAGACGCTCGCCGGGCATGGCCTGGAGATCGTCGATCCGGCCGGCCGCCCGTTCGATCCCGCGTTCCACGAGGCGGTCGGAACCGAGCCGGCGGCGTCGAGTGACGAAGACCATCTGATCGCCCGCGTATACCAGGTGGGATACCTGTTCCGCGGCCAGCTCCTGCGCCCGGCGCGCGTGGTCGTAAAGCAGTGGCTCGGTTGATGAATCGTTAGGCGATGGCACAGACCAGGGACTACTACGGCGTCCTCGGTGTCGCGTCGACCGCGACCCAGGACGAGATCAAGAAGGCCTATCGTCGGCTCGCCAAGCGGTACCACCCGGACGCCAACCAGAACGATCCCAAGGCCACCGACCGCTTCAAGGAGATCTCCGAGGCGTACCAGGTCATTGGGGATGCCGAAAAGCGCAAGCAATACGATGACATGCGGCGCCTCGGCTCCTTCGGGTTCGGGGGTGGCGCGCCGAGCGGGAACGCCGGCGCGCGCCGGGGTCCACCGCCACCCGGCGGCCCACGTCCCGGCACGACGGACCCCGGTGGCTTCGGCTTCGACATCGGTGGGCTGGGCGGCCTGGGCGATCTGTTCAGCTCCATGTTCGGCGGCGGCCGTGGCCGCACCCCGGAGACCGAGCAGGGACAGTCGGTGGAGACCACGCTCGAGGTGCCGTTCCGCGTCGCGGCGTTAGGCGGCAAGATCCCGGTCGAGCTGGAGGTGACCGAGCAGTGCGGGACCTGTCACGGCAACGGCGCGGCGCCCGGGGCGACGGTGAAGGTCTGTCCGGAATGCTCGGGACGGGGCGTCATTTCGTTCGGCCAGGGCGGCTTTGCGGTCAACCGGCCGTGCCCGATGTGCATGGGTCGTGGACAGGTGCCCAGTGAGCGCTGTCCGACGTGCAACGGCTCGGGGGAAGTCCGGGCGCGGAAGAAGCTGATGGTGCAGGTGCCGCAGGGAATAGATTCCGGCGCGAAGATCCGCCTGAAGGGGCAGGGAGGACGCGGAACGTCAGGCGGTGCGCCGGGTGACCTGCTCATCACGTTCCAGGTCCAGCCGGATCGCTTTTATAAACGCGAGGGGCTGGATCTCATCGCCGAACTCCCGCTGAACATCGCGCAGGCGACGTTAGGCTCGAAGGTTCGCGTCAACACGCTGAACGAGAAGGGCGTCCACATCCGTATTCCCGCCGGGACGTCAGCGGGAAAGCGCTTCCGGATTCGTGGTCAGGGAATCAGCCGCGACGAACGCCACGGTGACCTGATCGTCGAGGTCACGATCGTCGCCCCCGAAAAGTTGACGGAGGAGCAGGAGAAGTTGATGAAGGAGTTTGCGGCGGCGGCGGACTTGAAGTACTGACTTCCGTCAGGTTCTCACTTACGCCGCCGGTGCAACAGGAAGCATTCTCGACGCCCGCTCTATAATCCCTCCTCCGACCACCTGCGAGCCGCGGTACAGCACCAGCGACTGGCCGGGAGAGATCGCTGACACCGACTCCGCGAAGGCGAGTTCGAGGCGATCACCCGCGATCGACACCACCGTCGCCTGAACTGCGGGCGCCCGGTGACGGACCTGGCCCAGCACCGTATCACCGACTGACGGCGGCGTGTCCAGCCAGTTGATCTCGCTGGCAAAAACACTCCGGCCCAGCAGTGCCCGACGAGGACCAATGAGGACCGCGCGCGTGGCCGGGTCGATGCCGATCACGAACATCGGCTCGGCAAATCCACCAGGCAGCCCGCGGCGCTGGCCCACCGTGAACCGCGCAAAACCATCGTGCTCCCCGACCACACGTCCGCCCAGCATGAAGGGCCCTGGCTGCAGCGACGGATCATCCGCTCCGAGGCGGCGCTCGATGACCTTCACATGATCGCCGTCGGGAACGAAGCAGATGTCCTGGCTCTCCGCCTTGTTGGCGACGATTGCAAGGCCGAGGTGCGACGCGCGCTGCCGCGTTTCCGCCTTGGTCAGGTCACCCACGGGCAGCCGCAGCCGCGAGAGGATCTCGCGGCGAAGGCCCCAGAGGAAATACGACTGGTCCTTCGCCGGATCGAGCCCACGATGCAGGCGGCCGTCGACCACACGCGCGTAGTGCCCGGTCGCGACCAGCGTCGCATCGATCGCGTCAGCCTTCGCCACCAGGTCGCGAAACTTCGTGAACGTGTTGCAACGCACGCAGGGGATGGGTGTGCGCCCGCGCGCGTACTCCTGCACGAAGTCGTCCATGACGTCGCGGCCGAACGCCTTCTCGAGGTTCAGCACGTAGTGCGGGATGCCTAACTGGTCGCACACGCGGCGCGCATCGTTCACCGAGTCGAGGCTGCAGCACGGGCGATCGGGCAGCTCGTCGCCGTGGCACGTCAGCTTCATCGTGGCGCCGATGACGTCGTACTCCTGCTCGACGAGCAGCGCGGCGGCGACGGACGAGTCGACACCACCAGACATGGCAACCAGGACGCGTGACATGGTTCGAGCGGTCAGCCGGTCATGAGGCCGGACAGTCGCCGCGCCTTGGCGATGAGCGCCGGGAACAGTTCCGCCACGCGCGCGACGTGTGCGTCGGTGCTGAGCGAGCCGAGGCTGAAGCGCACCGAGGCCGCCGCGAGCTCGTGCGGCACGCGACACGCCGTGAGCACGTGCGACGGGTCGATGCTTCCACTCTGGCAGGCCGAACCCGCGGAGCAGGCAACGCCCTGAATATCCAGCGCCATCAGCATCGACTCGCTGTCCGTGCCCGGGACGGAGATGTTCAGCACGTGCGGGGCACGTTGCGCGCGGCGTCCGTGGATCACCGCGTCCGGAATCTTCGCCAGCAACGCCACCTCCAGCGAATCCCTTAGCTGCTCCAACCGGGCGCACTCTGCTTCCCGTTCGGCGACGGCAAGTTCCACCGCGCGGGCAAAACCAACCGCCATCGCCACGTTTTCGGTACCGGGGCGACGGCCACGATCTTGTGTGCCCCCGTACAGCAACGGCGTAATCGGCGCGCCGCGCCGGACGAACAGCGCCCCGATTCCCTTGGGTGCGCCGACCTTGTGACCGGAGACAGACAGGTAATCGACGGGCAGCGCCTTCAGGTCGATGGCCACCTTGCCTAACGCCTGAACGCCGTCGGTGTGGAACAACGTCCCCCGCGCCTTCGCGGCGGCAACGAGTGACGGGATTTCCTGCACCGTCCCGATTTCATTGTTCACCCACATCACCGAACACAGCGCCACGTCATCACCCAGCGCGGCCTCGAAGCTGGCACGATCGACGACACCGTCCGCGGTGACGTCCACCAGCCGCGCCACACCTCCTTCTTCCTCGATCTCGTGGACCGCCGCCAGGACGGCCTTGTGTTCGATGGGCGTCGACACAACGGCCGGACGTGACTTGCGCATCGCCCGCCAGGCACCAATGACCGCCAGGTTGTCGGCCTCGGTTCCACCCGAAGTGAAGCAGATCTCGTCCGACGACGCACCAAGTGCGCGCGCCAGCCGCTCGCGGGCCTCATCGAGCGCTACGCGTGCCTCACGCCCCCAGCGATGCGTGCTGGAGGGATTGCCAAACCTCGGCCCGAAGAACGGAAGCATCGCTTCCAGGACCTCGGGGCGGACCGGAGTTGTGGCGCTATGGTCGAGGTAGATCGGCTCGGGCATAAGTTGTCAAATATAAAAACGGATGGGGGATGGCGGATGTGGGATGTGAGAGAAACCGGCCATCTGATAAGATCTGACCTGCTCGGACCAGCAATGGCCCGTCACAAATCGTGCTGTCTCTCACATCCCACCTCCCACCTCCCACATCCATCGTCAGTCCAAAGTGAGCTTCCCTCGCTTGAACCTCGCCATCGCCATCAGGATCAGAACCAGCGATGCCGTGAACAGCAGAGCGCTCACCCAGGCCACGAGGGGTGCCGTGCCGAGTGAGGAGAGTCTTCCGGCCAGCGATTGCCTGCCCTCGGAATCGAGGAACTGTATGAAGAGCACAGGTCCGATGAACAGCACCATCATGAGGATGCCGAGGGTCTGCTGGGCCTGGCGAACCGTCGCCGCTTTGAGCGAAATGAATACCCCGACGCCGGCCAGCGTCGAACAGGCGAGTGTCACCAGCAGGAACATGAAGCCCAGTTGCGTCGGCGACGGTACCTGGAGGCCCTCACCGAAGTGGGCAATCGACAGCGTGATCACGCCGACGATGATGTTGGCAAAGGTGAACAGCAGGCCGTAGAGGATGGCTGCCAGAATCTTGCCTAACAGGATCGATGTGTCGGAGAGCCGCGTGGCCAGCAGTGTCTCCAGCGTGTGACGCTCGCGCTCACCGGCGAATGCATCGGCGATGAGTGTCGACACCATGCCTGACGAGAGGAGCGGCCAGTAGGCAAGCATCAGCGGCGACGAGATCCACAGGGGGCCCATTTGCAACGGCGTCACGATGCCGAGCATGAGCAGGACGATGACCGCCGACAGGCCGCCGCGCTTGAGCCGCAGAAGCTGGTCACGGAACTCGAGCCATTCCTTTCGCACCACCGTGAGAATGTCGCCGGTGTTCATCGCCGACCCTCCGGGCGCGAACCAGCCGCGTCGTCGCTCACCAGTTCCAGGAACGCTTCCTCGAGGGTCTGGCGAGCGCGGCGTACCTCGTCGATCGCGACACCATGCTGAACCAGCAGTGCGACGAGTTCCGCCGGCCTTGCACCCTCGGCCAGTTTGACCTCGAGTGCGCCGTCGGCCGCAGTGGCCTCGAGAATCCCGGGCAGCGACGCAGCGCGCTGCGCCATGTCGGCGTCGAGTCCGGTCCCGGTCACCCGGACGTACGCGGAGTCGCCTGGCCGCAACGACGCCGGTGGGCCTAACGCGGCGAGTTGCCCTCGCCGGATGACGCCCACCAGGTCGCAGAGCCGCTCAGCCTCGACGAGGTTGTGCGTCGTGAGGAAGACGGTCACCCCCTGGCCGGTGGCGAGCGACGCCAGGTCGTCGCGCAGTGCCGCGCTGGCGACGGGATCCAGCCCGGCAGTCGGTTCGTCGAGGAACACCAGGGGAGGGCGGTGAAACACGGCGCGCGCCACCGCCAGCTTCTGCTTCATCCCCCGGCTCCACTTGCCCACGGCCTCGTACCGGCGATCCCACAACCCGAACTGATCCAGCAGTTCGCGGATCCTCGACCGGCGGTCCAGCACCGGCATGCGCCACACCCGGCCGGCAAAATCGAGGTTCTGCTCCGCCGTTAGGCGCTCGTACAACCCGTGATGCTCGAGCAACGCTCCGGCGCGCTCGCGGACCCGGTCGCCTTCGCGGCGCGTGTCGAATCCGAAGACGCGCGCCGATCCCGATGTGGGCTCCACCAGGCCGAGGAACGTCCGGATGGCGGTGGTCTTGCCCGCACCGTTAGGTCCGAGGAACCCGAAGACGATTCCCGCCGGCACCTCGAACGACAGGTGATCGAGCGCGCGAATGGGCCCGAAGTCGCGCACCAGGTCCCGGGCCTCGATGGCGAGTGTCGTCACGCCGAAGGCAGAGATCGCAGGACAGCACGCACGGGCGCGGCATCGAGTCCGCCCAGCCGCAGCGGGAACGCCGTCAGGTGATAGTCGCCGGGAGGCGCCGCCCGCAGGTCCAGGTTCTCGAGGATGGACGCTCCGCCCTTGAAGAGGATCCGGTGCACGGCCAGCGTCCTGCTGTCGCGCGCGTCCACGGAAGGAGCGTCGACGCCCAGCAACCTGAGACCGCGATCGACGAGTTCCTGGGCCGTCGCCTCATCGAGCCACGGCCACCCCTCGGGAAACGGTCCGTCGGCGACGGTGCGACCCGTGCGCAGGAGGAGCCGCTCGACCGGGCGTGTGGCGAGATCACCTAACGATTCGATGACGAGCGCGCCATGGTGGTTCGCGACATCGACCACCGTGACCGGGCCGCTGAACGCCTCCAGTGGCAACGCCTCTGACGTCGGCCAGCGTGGATCGACGTGAAATGGCGCATCGGCATGTGTGCCCACGTGGGGGCTGCTGTTGATGCAGCTCACGTTCACGGCTTCGCCGCGCGCCATCTCCCAGGTCCACTGGCAGGAAAACGGCGTGTCTCCGGGCCACTCGGGCGTGAATTCATTCACCAGGATCGAGATGTCGATCAGCTGGTCGATCCGCTGGTCCCGGGTCATGATCACGCCTGGGGCGCTTCGAAGAACTTACGCCGCACGTCCCATAATTCGGGGAAGAACCGCTGCTTCAGCGTGTGTGTGAGATAGCGAGCGCCTAACGTACCGCCGGTGCCGCCGGTGCTGGGCCCGATGATCCGCTCCACGAGCTGCACATGCAGGTATCGCCAGAGCTGAAAGCCCTGGTCGTACTCCAGCAGCGCTTCGGCCAGGAGGAACTCGGGCGTTGGTCCGGGGCCGAGGTAGAGCTGCTCGAGGTTCGTGTCATGACGCTCGAGTAGCTGCAGAAAGAGCGACTGCAGCGTCGGAGACTTCAGCGCCGCCTCCACATCCGCCGGGGGTGCCCCATGTTCGCTGACCGCGGCCAGAAAGTGCTCGTCACGGAGACCGCTCATCGCCTCGATCGCGCGGAACTGCGCGCTTTGTCCACCACTCGACGAACCAAGGTGGCCGCGAAACTGCGCGAACCGCTGCGGCGGGAGCGTATCGAGCGCCGCAAGATGGCCCGACACGATGCGCACCAGTGCGTTGACACGACGCATCGTGTGCAGCCCTGAGACGGTTTCCGCTGCCTGCAGGTCCGTGATCAGGTGCCGCAACTCGTGCAGGATCACCTTGAACCACAGCTCACTTGCCTGGTGCACGACGATGAACAGCAATTCGTCGGGATGCTCCGGTTTCGTCCGCGGCTGCTGAAGGCGCAGCAACTCGTCGACCTTCAGATACGAGGCGTAGTTGACGTCGTGCGAGTCGGTCATGAGAGCGGAATGAAGTTCGTCAGAACGTCGAGACCTGCATCGCGACGATGTCGTCGACCTGCACGGTCTCGGTCGTATGAAACGGCTCGCCATACTTCACCCGGATCAGCGACCCGTAATGCGCGGCTTGATGCCGGATGATGTCCAGCAGCGGCTCACCGTTCGGATAGACTTCACCGGCTTGCGTGGCTCCAGAAAACTGCGATGCGTACGAGCCAATCGCTTCCAGCTTCGCTTCCATCTCATCGCTGACGTCGACCACGAACGTTGGACGGAGGTTGTCCTCCCGGTACGTGATCGAATGAATCACCTTGCGCGCTCGGTGGGCGGCCAACTCGGGCGCGATGGTTTTCAGCCCCGAGATGAAGCAAGCATCCCGAACGAGCTCAGCCGTGACACGGTGGTCTGGATGCCGGCCGAATGGCGAAGGCGCGGTGGTGATGACAACGGTCGGTTTCAGCCGCCGAATCACCCGGGCCACCATCAATCGCGTTTCCGGCGTGTTCGTCAATCCGCTGTCAGGAAGGCCGAGGTTTTCCCTGACCGACACGCGAAGGAGCTCGGCGGCCCTCGTGGACTCGTCCGATCGCTGCGAAACGCTTCCTCTACTGGCCATTTCGCCGGCGGAGAGGTCCAGGATACCGACGCGATGCCCCTGTTTCGCCGATTTCAGGAGCGTGCCGCCGCAGGTAAGCTCGGCGTCGTCGGGGTGCGGAAAAATGGCAAGCAAGTCCACGGTCGACATGCGCGGAATGTAAGCCAGTCACCGATGGGACGGGCCGCGGCAGGGACGGCCAGCGGACAACCTCACCACCCCGTTAAGGCATCATTACGAAAAGATGACAGGCGGTTCGCAAACTGGCTGAAGGGCGCAGTTTGGGGCGCAGTTCGTTCCCGTGGCGGGACAACTCACTGGCCCTCTGCTGGTGTCTAATTCGGCCGACGAGGTGACGTAAACCAGTTCCCGCGTCCGTAGGTTCCTTGGTCTGATGTCGCAAGATTCATCGTCGATCTCCCCATCCCCGACGAGGGTTCGCAAGATGCAGGTTCTCCGTACACGCCGGTTCATTATTGCGGCCGTGATCCTCGCGATCGCCCTGCCGACCACTTACCTCCTCGCGCGAGACAAGGCGACTGGCGAAAGCACGTTGATCAGCCAGGTCAAGCGAGGCGAATTCCATGTAACTGTCACAACCTCCGGTGAGCTGCGCGCGCCGAAGTTCGTGCAGGTTACGCTTCCGCCGAACGCCGTGCAGGCGCAGGTCTTCCAGCCGATGAAGATCCTCTCGCTCGTGCCGGAAGGGACGATCGTGAAGGAAGGCGACAAGGTTGCCGAGATCGACCGGTCGCCATTCGCCACCAAGCAGACGGAAGTCTCGCTGTCGCTGCAGAAGGTCGAGGCGCAATACGAGCAGGCGATGCTCGACTCAACGATGAAGCTTGGCAAGGCGCGTGAAGACATGAAGACGATGGAGCTGACGCTCGAGGAGAAACGCATCGCCAAGGAGCAGGCGGTATTCGAAGCGCCGTCGGTGAAGCGTCAGGCGGAAATCGATTACGAGAAAGCGACGCGGGCCGTGGCTCAGGCCAAGGTCGATTACAAGACCCAGACCGAGCAGGCGATGGCGAAGATGCGTGAGGTTGGCGCCGATCGCGATCGACAGAAGAACCTGCTCAACAACATCATGGCCGTCATGCAGGCGTTGACCATCACTGCGCCGGCGCCGGGCATGGTGATCTACGTGAAGGAATGGAGCGGCAAGAAGAAGACGACGGGATCGTCGGTGAATCCGTGGGAGCCGGCCGTCGCCACCCTTCCCGACCTGTCGATCATGGAGTCGCTCACCTACGTGAACGAGATCGACGTCCGCAAGCTGCGTGTTGGCCAGACCGTCAAGGTGACGCTCGACGCCGACCCGTCCAAGGAACTGGTCGGGACAGTGAAGCAGGTCGCCAACGTCGGCGAGCAGCGGCCGAATTCGGACGCGAAGGTGTTCGAGGTGGTCGTGAATATCGAAAAGCCGGATACGGCATTGCGCCCCGGCATGACCACAGGGAATGAAGTCTCGACCCAGTCGCTGAAGGACGTACTCTTCATCCCGTTGGACGCGCTGGTCGTGGAGGAAGGCATACCGGTCGTCTTCAAGCAGGATGGGGGCCGCGTCATCAAGCAGGAAGTCGCCACGGGCGCCATGAACGACGACGAAGTGGTGATCGTGAAGGGGCTCGAGGAAGGGGAGACGGTGCTCCTCTCGCCGCCGCTCAATCGGAGTGAGCTCCCCGTGAACCGGCTGCCGGGCAGTGAAAACATGCCCGCGCCCGGTGCTTCTGGTGACACGGCACAGCGTCGCACGGTGCCACCGGCAGCGGAGAAGCAGAAGGCTGCCCCACCAGCGCCTAACGGGGACACGAAAGCCACGGCGCCCGTTCGCAAGGGCTGACCGTGCGTTTCAGCCGAGAGTCGCTTTCTGCGCTTCGTGCGCAGCTGACGGCGCATGTGCTGTTCGGCATGCGCACGGCCGCCGAGGCGGTCGTGCACAACAAGCTCCGTGCCGGCCTGACATCGCTGGGCATCCTGTTCGGGGTCGCCTCGGTCATCGCGATGCTCGCCATCGGCCGTGGGGCGAAGTCGGAGATCCTCGCCCAGATGGCGCTCCTGGGCTCGAACAACATCGTCATCACCCCGCTGGACGAGCAGAAGGAAGGCGAAGCGAAGGAAGAGGAGGAGCCGGGGAAGAAAGAGGTCAAGCGGTACACGCCCGGCCTGAACTACCGGGACGTCGAAGCGATCCAGCGCATGGTGCCGGGGGTCGACGTGGCCAGCGCCGAAATTGTCGTCAACACCACGATCACCCGGGAGGGACGGCGCCGGTCGGGAAAGGTCGTCGGGGTCGACACCACGTACTTCCGCCTGACAAACGAAAAGCTCACCGATGGTTCGTTTTTCAGCCCGAGCCAGATCGAGCACGGCCGGCCTGTCGCTATCATCGGCTACGGCGTACGGACACGATTCTTCACGACAGCGGAACCGGTCGGCCAGCAGATCAAAGTGGGGGATTCCTGGCTCACGGTCGTGGGTGTCCTGAAGGACAAGCGGGTCAGCAACGAGACGGCGCAGCGGTTAGGCATCCGCGATCCGAACATGGACGTCTACGTGCCGGTGCGCACGATGCTCCTGCGGTATCGTGACCGCGCACAGCTCAACCAGCGGGACGTGCAGGAAGCCGGTCGTGGTGGCGGAGAGGGTTTCATCATCATCGGCGGCCAGCAGCAGACCGAGGAAACCGAGGAGCAGCGTGCCGAGCGGACGAACCTGAACCAGCTCGACAAGATCGTCGTCCGTGTCACGGAATCGGAGAAAGTTCCGGCGGTGGCGGAACTCATCCAACGCATGCTCCAGCGGCGGCACAACCAGGTGATCGATTTCGAGGTCACGGTGCCCGAGCTGCTGCTGCAACAGGAGCAGCGGACGCGCAACATCTTCAACATCGTGTTAGGCGCCATCGCGTCCATTTCACTGATCGTCGGCGGCATCGGCATCATGAACATCATGCTGGCGTCGGTCCTGGAGCGGACGCGCGAGATTGGCGTCCGGCGCGCGATGGGGGCGACCCAGAAAGACATCCTGTTCCAGTTCCTGAGCGAGGCGGTCCTGATCAGCGTCGCCGGCGGACTGGCCGGAATCATCGTGGGCGCATCGCTGAGCTTCGGCATCGAGCGGTTCGCCGACATCAAGACGTTGATCTCCTACGTCTCGATCGTTGTCGCCTTCGGCGTTTCGCTCACGGTGGGCCTGGTCTTTGGTATCGTGCCTGCGTATCGCGCGGCGCGGGCGGATCCGGTCGTGAGTTTGCGATACGAATAGGGTGCGCAGGGTGCAGAGGGTGCAAAGGGTGCACGACTGATATCTCCAGACGATTACATCAAGATGCGACTCATTCTGACAGTTTGTGCGTGTGCGCTCGCGATGCAGGGGGCGGGGGCGCAGGAAAGAATCCGAAACGCGGCTCCGACGGGCGCGCTGACGCTGCAGCAGGCGATCGAGATGGCGCAGCGGAACAGCCTCCAGGCGCGCGCGGCGTTAGGCACGCGGGACGCGGCGCGCGAGCGCGACAATGCCTTCTCGTCGCGCCTGCTCCCGCAGGTATCCCTCGCCGGCAACCTGCCGATTTATTCGCGGACCATCGTGCCGGTGACCCAGCCCGACGGGACGACGCTGTTCCTCCCGGTCCGGCAGACGACGTCAGACCTGGCGATGATCGTCACGCAACGGGTTCCGTTCACGGGGGCCCAGCTCACCATGAGCTCGACCTTGAATCAGGTGAAGCGGACCGGGACGGGAGTGCCGGAAACATGGAGCTCGACGCCGTTCAACTTCTCGATCAACCAACCGATCATGCGATCCAACACGATCGGCTGGGAGCGCGAGGTGAATGGCCTCCAGGCGGACGTCGCTGAACGGCAGTACCGCGAGGCGCGCGAGGACATCGCGCTGCAGACGTCCAACGCGTTCTTCGATTATTACGCGGCGCAGGTTTCCCTCCGGAACGCGACGCTGAACGCGGCCACCAACGACACACTGTTCCGCCTGAACCAGGGTCGGTTCGAAGTCGGAAAGATCAGCGAGAACGACCTGCTCCAGAGCGAGCTGGCGCTGCTCCGCGCCCAGGCATCGGCCGACGCGGCCCGGCTGGAGCACGATCGCGCCCTGGCGGCGCTGCGACTTGCCCTCAACGTCCCGATCGATGCGCCGATCGAAATTGCCGTCACCTCCACTGTGCCGGAGTTCGCGATTGATACGACGGTGGCGGCGACGCAGGCAATGCGGAACCTGTCGTCCGTCCGCGCGGTCGACCTGCAGGACGCCACGGCTCGGCGCAGTCTGTCCGAAGCGCGTTACAACGCCCTGCCAGGGGCGGCCCTGCAGGCGTCGTACGGTTATAACGCCACGGGTATCGCGATGAACGACGTCTATCGCGACCTGCAACAGGCGCAACGTTTTCAACTGAACGTGCAGATGCCGGTCTTCGGCTTTGGTGCGCGGTCGGCGGACGTGCAGGCGGCGCGGGCCGACCTGCGACGCGTGGAGGCGGTTGGTGGCGTGACGCGCGAGCAGGCACGGCAGGATGCGCACTTCGCGGCGCTCAACGTGTCACTCGCAAGGCGCCAGCTGGCGATCGCGGCCAAGGCGGACACGGTGGCGCAGAAGCGGTTCGAGGTGGCGTACAATCGTTATGTGATCGGCCGGATCAACGTAGATCAGCTGTACCTGGCGCAGAATGAAAAGGACCAGGCGTTGCTCGCTTACGTGCAGGCGTTACGCGGGTATTGGCAGGCGCATTATCGTCTGCGGCGTGTGACTTTGTATGACTTTGAGCGCGGGGTCGGGATTTCCTGATTGGATAGCCCGTAATGTCTCGGAAGGCGACGCGTCTGAAGCGAGCGACGGGGATCTGCCTTGGTTCGCCACGACGCCATTAAATCACGAGCGGCGCGGGTTGTTCCCGCTTGGGGTTTGAGTGCGGCTTGGCGTCGAAACTCGCCCGGCAGATCCCCGTCGCTCGCTTTGCTCTCGAGCGTGTGGGCGGCCGATTGCCCGGGTTTTTGGGGGGTCTAACGATCCACAGGCTTCGGCAAACGTTCATGCTGACCTGCGCTTCACTGTCCTCGCTTATCGGCTACTCGTAGCGTAGGGCTTCGACGGGATCTAATCGGGCGGCGCGGCGGGCGGGGATCATTCCGAACACGATGCCGATCGCAATCGATACGACCACGGCGACCACGGTCTGATTCAATGGCGTCGTTCCGCTGGCGTTGATGGCGGAACTGACTAGACGCCCGAGGCCGAGTCCCACGAGAACTCCGATAATTCCACCTATTCCTGTAAGCGTGGCGGCCTCGATCAGGAATTGCACCATGATGTCTCGGCGCGTCGCGCCGACGGCTTTTCTCAGGCCGATTTCGCGCGTCCGGCTCGTGACTGACACCATCATGATCGCCATCACGCCGATGCCGCCGACCAGCAGTGCCACCGACGACAGCGACACCATAACGAGGAAAAACGCGCCGGTCAGTTGACCGAACAGGTCGAGGATCTGGTCCTGCGTGATCAGGTCGAAGGAGTTCCGTTCCGACGGACGCAAGCCACGGCGCTCTCGTAAGGCAACCGTGACGGCTTCCTGGGCATCGTCGACCGTCACGCCCTTGCGCGGCTTCACCGGGATGAACAGCGCGTTGGTCTTGTCGATGTCGTACTGCTGGTCCATCGTCTTGAACGGGATGATCGCGCCATTTTCCGCTCCCGGCGGCGTGAAGATGTTCTTGGCTGGAGCGTACAACCCGATGACTTCGTTAGGCCTTCCACCCACGCTGACGGTGCGGCCGAGGGGATTCACGCGACCGAACAGTCGTCGTGCGTGACTTTCATCGAGCACCACAACGTTCGCGCCATTCTGCATTTCGTTGCGTGTGAACCAACGGCCCACGACTAGTTCGCCGCCCATGATCTCCGTGAACCCGTCGTCCGCTCCGTTGAGCGTGGTCGGCTGCGACCGAACGCCGGCGTATTCCAGCCGGCCGAGCGTCTGCGCCCAGATGGCGGCGTACGAGATCTCGGGAAGGGACGCGATCACCTCGGCCTCGGTAGGCTTGAGGTCCGGACGCACCCGGACCCACTTCGGCAATGCGTCAGGGTTGAGCGGCGTTTGAGAGAACACCTTCATCACGTAGAACGTCGACGGCCCGGCGATCTCGATCGTGCGCACGATCTGCTGCTGGATGCCGTTCACGATCGTCGCCATCGCCATGACGGTGCTGATGCCGATCACGACGCCAAGGATCGTCAGCGCCGAACGCATCTTGCTCGTTCGGAGGGTCGTGACCGCAACGGCGACGTTCTCTTGAACGGTATCAATCAGGTTCATTGCACCGCCTGCCTGACGTTCGGTTCAATGACCGGACGTGGGACGTGGGACGTGGGAGGAACCATCAGTCAGCTCTCAACGATGCTACGGGGTCCAGCCGGGCGGCGCGCCGCGCTGGATAAACGCCAAAGAGTATTCCCACACCGGCGCCTAACGTTAGCGCCAGACCAATCGACCAGGTGGTGACGCGCGCCGGAAGCGGCGAGACCTGTGCGACCAGGCTGGCCAGCGCCCATCCCCACAACACACCGATAATCCCGCCTAACGTCGCCAGGACGATCGCCTCGGCAAGAAATTGCCGTTCGATATCCTGTGATCGCGCCCCCACCGCCTTCCTGATGCCGATCTCGTGCGTCCGCTCGGAGACCGACATCAGCATGATGTTCATGATCACGATCCCGCCGACCACGATCCCGATGCCCACGACAGCGGGCAACACCGCGAACAGCACCCGCGTCAGGTTTTTCCAGAACTCGACCAGTGCGTCGGACGTCTCGATCGAGAAGTTGTTCTCATCGGTCGGTCGCAACCGGCGCCCGATGCGCAGCGCTTCCTCGGCGCGCTGCATCGCCGGGCCGACATCGGCGGCGTTGGTCATCTTCACGGAAACCGTGGTCGTATTGCGCCGCCCGTAGATCATCTCGAAGCGGGTGATCGGCATCAGTACAAATCCGTCGAAGGACTGGCCGAGTACCCGGCCTTTGCGTGCATTGACGCCGACGATCTCGAATTGCTCACCGAGGATCCGGATCGACCGGCCGACCGGATCAACCGTCTCGAACAATTTGTCCGCGATTTCCGAGCCCACGACCACGACGGGCCGCCGTTCGGCGATATCGAGGTCTGTCAGCGGCCTGCCCGATGCAATCCGGTAGTCCTGCACGGTCTGGTAGGCCGGCGTCACGCCGAAGATGACCGCGTCGCCTAACGAACGGTTTCCCCAGACCAGGTCTGCCTGCGGCGTCGGCCAGCCACTCTGCAGGCTGATCGCCTCGGCGTCGGGGATGGCGGCCATGATCAA